>NZ_JBVAXR010000004.1:2607-208204 GCF_055419445.1 Mycobacterium sp. IDUB_19
CCCGACCGGCACCAGCTCGTCCTGGCCGTATCGAGTGAGGTCACGACGGAGCAGATCGAGGTACGCAGACCGCGAGTCGCAATCAGTCACGGTCAATGCTGCCTCTCCTCGGATGCCACTACTCCCAGCCATGGAGCCCAGACGCCCCTCGACCTCACCAACGCGTTCCACGATCTTCCGTCAACTCCCCCGCTCGACCAGCCATCCGATCCCGCAAGACCAAGGGCTCGAGATGCCGTCCATACCAACCCCCAAGCATGTTAGCTGAGTACCGGGCAGCTGGCCTCCGAATCCCGCGGCCGCGCCGCTTACCCGGACGCCCCCCACCTCTCTGCGCGCAACGCAAAGATGGTCCCGAAGCTAGCGCCGATCACGCAAAACGTCCGTTACGAGCGAAACTTTCCAGGAGATCAGCGGCGCGAGTGACACTGTCCTCGGCCGAAGTCATCTGGGTGGCGACTGCACGCGCCCGGGTGGCGCATTCCGGGGTAAGGATCTCCCGCAGATCCTCGATCAGCGTGTCTTTGGTGGTGGCCGAAAACTTCCGGGCAGCACCCACTTTCAGACGTTTGAGGTGACCGCCCCAGAACGGCTGGTCGCCCGCCGTCCAGAGGATCAGCGTGGGGAGTCCGGCACGTAGGCCCGCGGCCGTAGTGCCCGAGCCGCCGTGGTGCACCACCGCGCGGCAGTCCGGGAAGACTTTCGCGTAATTCACCGCACCGACCACCCTGACGTGATCGAAATGCGGCACCTCGTTGAAGTCTGCCCAACCGGCGCAGATCAACGCCCGCTCGCCCAACTGCTCGCAGGCCGCGGCGATCATCTCGACCGTGTCGCTCGGGGTTTCGCTGACCGGCATGCTGCCGAAGCCAAAGCAGATCGGCGGTGTTCCGGCGTTCGCCCACGCCGCGACATCGTCGTCGATATCCGTCGTCAACCCCATCGTCAGCGCGCCGACAAACGGCCGCCGCTCACCCCATTTCGCCCATTCTTTCGCCAGCCCGGGGAAGCACACCGCGTCGTAGGCCTGTAGTTCCAGCGACCCGCGTCGAGCGATCCGCTGCGGAGAGGCACAATCGGTTTTCGGTAGGCCGAGCTTACGGCGCTGCGTGTCCTCGGCCTTCTTGTTCATCCGCCAGACCATCCAGTCGTACGCCGCCATACCAGTGCGGACCAGCGGCGACGGCAGGTTCGGAATCAGCTGGCCGTTGGGCCGCATCGGGATGTAATGCAGCACGGCCAGGGGGATGTCGTAGTACTCGGCGACGTTCGTGGCTAGGTCCTGGAACAGCTGGCCGGTGAAGAGCACGTCGGCCCCGGCGGTCAGCGCCGTCAGGGTCTCGCTCATGTCCGTCCAGGACCGCAGAACAGGCTCCCAGGCTTCGCGCACCAACTCGATCGGACCCTTGACAGTCCAGAACGTGCGGCGGAACCTCGACCAGAAATCGCGCAGGAACTCGTCGTCCCAGAACGACTGCATATCCGGCCCGTAAGCAACCGCGTCAAGCCCTGCCGTCTCGGCCAGGCCAAGCAGGTTGGGCGGGATGGCTATGCGAACTTCGTGCCCCCTACGCAGCAGTTCGCGTCCCGCGGCGAGCGAAGGCTCGACATCCCCACGAGTTCCATAACATGCCAGAGCAAATTTCATCGCGAGGCTAGACCTATCACTTCGGATCGTTGTAAGCAAGCCCAGGCTAGCGTGTTTATCCCTTGTTCAGACCGGTCTTCCATGGTTCAGGTTCCCCCAAATTTGCCGTTGCCACGGCTACATCGTAGCGGGCGTATGCCTGCTATCAGAAGAGGTGATGGGAAGACCAAAGGCGTTCTGCGGATTTAATATTCAATAACGGCAACAGTTCGGCAAAGTTTTGAGTACATGGCGGCACCCGGACGAATGAAGAGTACGCCAGGGGCACCGAATCAGGTCAGCGGGATCGGGCTATATCACCCGTGTAATTGTCGGCGAGCCGGTTAGGCGTAATGCTTCGCGCGAGCGAAGTCTTCGACCAGATCGGCAGCGGTGCTGACGCTCTCGGCGGGCTTGGTCATCCGAGCAGCGAGCGCGCGAGCTCTCGTCGCGTATTCCGGATCGAGGATCCGGCGCAGGTCCGCAACCATCGATTCGCGGGTGGTGCTCGAAAAGCGGCGAGTGGTACCCACTTTCAGTTTCTTGAGCTGCGATCCCCAGATCGTCTGGTTGGGGTCCATCGAGAGAATCAGCGTGGGAACTCCGGCGCGCATGCTTGCGGCCGTCGTTCCAGAGCCGCCATGGTGCACGACGGCGCGGCAGGCCGGAAAGACCTTCGCGTAGTTGACCGCGCCCACCACCTTGACTTGGTCGGAATGCGAGACGCCGCTGAAGTCGCTCCAGCCGGCACACACCAATGCCCGTTCTCCCAACTCTGCGCAGGCCCCACTGATCATCTCGATCGTGTCGGCCGGCGATTCCACCGGCATGCTGCCAAAACCAAAGCAAATCGGCGGTGTGCCCGCGGCGATCCACGACGCGACCTCGTCGTCGACATCAGTCGTCAACTCCATCGTCAGCGTGCCGACGAAGGGACGGTGGCCGTTCCATTTCGCCCACTCGGTTGCCAACCCCGGAAAGCACGCCTCGTCGTAACCCTGGATTTCCAGCGATTGGCGTTCGGCGATCCGTCCCGGCGAGGGTCCGGTTGCCTTCGGCAGGCCGAGTTCGCGGCGCTGCGTGTCCTCGACCTTCTTGTTCAGGCGCCAACAGAACCAGTCGAACGCCGTCATTGCGTAGCGGGCCACCGGTGGAGGCAGGACGGAAACGACCTGACCGTTGGGCCGCATCGGAACGTGATGCAGCGTGGCCAGCGGAATGTCGTAGTACTCCGCAACATTGGCGGCAGGTTCCTGGTAACTCAGCCCGGCGAACAGCAGGTCGGCATCCTTAGCCAGCGACACCAGCGTTGTGTTCATCTGGGTCCAGCACTGGTCGCTGAGCTCCCACATCTCGTGCCACAGCCTTCGCAACTGCCGGACCCGCCAGAACCTGCTGAAGAAGGAAGTCCAGAAGTTGCGGTACACGTCCAGCCAGGTCCGCGTATCGAGTCCGTAGGAGACCGCCGGAAGCCCGGCCGCCTCAACGAATTCCATCAGGTCGGGCGCGACGGCCATCCGCACATCGTGGCCCCTGCGCTGAAGTTCGCGTGCGACAACGAGGGAAGGCTCGACATCGCCTCGAGTTCCATAATTTGCCAGCACGAATTTCATTGCGGATCCAACGCTTACGGTTGTCTGGCGGTCACGGCTTGCGCCACAACACACCTGTACCGTCGATTTCCACGATCTCGGCAGAGATTCCGTGCTTCTCGCGGTAATCGGCCACGGCCTGCTCACACGCTTTCAGCGCGTGGTAATCATCGATAATGCAATAACCGCCGGACGACAAGCGCGGGTACAGCGCATCGAGAGCCTGAATCGTCGATTCATACAGATCACCGTCGAGCCTCAACACGGCAATCTGCTCAATCGGAGCGTCAGCCAACGTGTCCTTGAACCAGCCGGGGATGAATTCAACCTGTTCGTCGAGCAAACCATAACGCTGGAAGTTCGCCCTGACTTCCGCCTCCGGGACTCCCAGTATTTTCGCGTGGCGGTGCAGCTTAATCCCTTTGTCGGCTTTGTAATTCGCGGGATCCGGGGGTGGCACGCCGGCGAAAGAGTCAGCCAGCCAGACACGTCGCGTCTGATCCCCATAAGCCGCAAGGACAGCACGCATCAAAATCGACGCGCCGCCACGCCACACGCCACACTCGACCAGATCACCCGGAACGCCGTCGGCAAGCACCGCCTCCACGCAATGCTGAAGACTGGTCAGCCGCTGCATCCCAATCATCGTCAGAGCATCCGTCGGCCAATCCAGGCCCAAGTTCCGGGCATGCTCGTCAAACTTATATTTACGGACCAGCATAAAATTGCGGGTATTGAAAACAGGCCGCCCCAGGCGATACCACCCGACGGGCACCAGCTGATCGTGACCGTATCTGGTGAGCTCACGACGGAGTAGGTCGAGATACGCAGATCGCGAGTCGCATTCAGTCGCGGTCAAAACTGCCCCTTACTTCCCATGCCTCTACTTCTACTTCCCATGTGTCAGCCGGTTGTTCAGCCTAGACGGCCACTGACCCCGCCAACGCGTTTCGCGGTTTTCCCCTCAAGCCTCCGGCGCAACCGGTCATCACACATACCGCCTGACCTCAAAGGATCTGTGCCTTCCAGAGCCTTCGAAGGCGGCTTGAGCTTTGCTCGCGCAGGAGCCGAACCAATCGAACTTCCAGGACCCCATAGCGTGGGGCAGTCTACCGCCAATCGCCGGTCAAGCTACGTCACGCTAGCGCATGCGCTCAAGCTTGCCCAGACCGGTAATCTCTAGACTCACCGACTTCCGCGACCCAGCGGCACCGAGCAGGAAAATCATGTCGCTTATCGGAGCGCCTAACCAAAATCGCCAAAACGGCTTTCGGAAGCACTTCACGGTGAAGCTGCCCTCCCCGATCAACCAATAAACCGGAAGCGCGACCAAGCGATAACATATGCGTTTCCATCGGTGGGAAACCATCTCGAGATTCATCTCCATCATCTCGAGTCCCCAGGCCCGGTATTGCCATTCCAGCTCGTAGCGATTCTGAAACTCGAAGAACGCCCGCATTTCGCCATTGGTGACGAGGTACTCATCGAAGACGAGGATCGATCCCGGAACGAAGTGCTCCTTGCACGTCTCTAACGCATGCAGGCAACTCTCATAGGTGTCCAAATCCATGTGGAAGAGCCTGATTGGCGCGTTTGGCCGGTCTGCCAGAAATGGGGCCAGCGTATCGTAGGTGCTTCCCTTGATGAACTGGACTTTACGACCGAGGGCGTCAGGCAGGCCCTCGTGGAAAGTCACACCAGTGTCGTGCATAAAGCGTTGTGCGAATGGATCTGTCAATGAAAACGTTCCACGCTTGACGACGTGGTCCTCAAGTTTCCAGTCCTCAACGAGACCCTCGAAGCTATCGAAACCGTAAACCATCCGGTCGCTGGCATCGGATATCAGCCTTGTCGACCACCCGATCCAGACGCCGAGATCCAGGATCAGTTCGTCGGACCCGCCCAGTGACGGCCCCGCCAAGTTCGAGGCTTCGGACAACAATGTGTGGCCTCGAATCCGGCGTCGGCGCAGATCCGACATGGTGTGGCGAACAAAATCGCCATAGGCGTCGTCATAAATCCTGGTGTCGCGGGCATACAAATTGGGAATGTAGCGATCCCGCCCCGGATAAACAATGCGTGCACCTACCAGCAACGCCAGGACTACGCCGATCGGGATGAGGAGAGCCGGCACGAAGAAACATGCCGTGGCCACGGCGAGCGCAGTGCCAACGAGGACCGCTTTCCACAGATGATGAACTGCCGTCCGCTCCACTGCCCGCTTGCCGTCCCCAACGCCCACCGGTTCACCTCCCTGTTCTGGCCAGACTAATAGCGGGTCACATCAATTATTGAATGAATCACACGATTGCCTGTAAGTCATCCCGAGCCCCCAGCGAACTCCGCTTCACCGCGTCCCGGTTCGACCGGCGTGCTTGTCCTGTTCGAAGTGCGCGCGTCGTCAATTCCGCCCGGCATGTTCTGCTACCGAGTGGTTTGATTCGAGTGTGTGATCGGTTGCCGTGGAAGGGGATTCGTGCTGCTGTGCGATCCATTTCAGCAGTTCGCGCAAACCGTCGTCGAGCGTCCACTTAGGACGCCAATCCAGCACTTGTTTCGCGGGCTCGATGTCGCAGCTCGCGGCACGCACATCTCCGTCGCGGAATTTCGATACGACGACCGGTTCGGGGGCGCCGCAGACGGCGCTGATCGTTTGCGCGAGCTCATGGATCGTTGTCGGGGCGCCAGACCCGATGTCCAGGCAGCGTTGCTCGGCCGCGGGTTGCTGGACCGAAGCGAAAAGCGCGTCGACCACGTCGTCGATGTACACGAAATCGCGCACGATCCGACCGTCTTCGTAGACCTCCAGCGAGTGTTGCTCGCGGGCCAACCGTGCGAAGAGAGCAACTATCCCCGTATATGAATTGGTCAGCGACTGGCCCGGCCCATAAACGTTCTGTAGTCGCAGCACGCTGACGTTCGTGTCATGTGCGGCGGTCCAAGCGGCCAACGTGTGCTCCTGGGCGAGCTTGGTCGCCGCGTACACGTTGGTTGGCCGAGGCTCCGTCCTGCCTGCGCAGCTCGGAAGTGGCACCGCACGTTCACCGGTTGGCCCTTGCGGATCCCAGATGCCGGCCGCCAGCTGTGCATGGCTGCGAGGCCGCGGATAGAAGGTTTGCGCGCCGCATTGCCATGCGCCCTCGCCGTAGATAGCCCTTGACGACGCCAGCACCAGCTGGTCGGGCACCAGTCCCGAGCGGCTCAGGGCGTCAAGAAGCTGGGTGGTGCCCACCACGTTGACGGAGCCATGGCGGGTCGCCTCCGAGAGCGACTGTGCCGTTCCCGTCTCGGCTGCCAAATGGACGATCTGGGACGGACGAAACAATCGAAGTACAGCGTCCCAGTCGGGCGCATGGGTGACGTCGCCGGTGAGTAGCCGCACGGACGTCGGCAAGTCGATCGCTTGACCTGCGGCGTGCACCTGTGGGTGCAGCACATCCATCACGGCGACGTCATAACCGGCGTTGACGAGGCGGCGCGACAGCGCCGACCCGATGAATCCAGCTCCACCAGTGATAAGCACGGATTTTGACAAGGGCCGACGTCTCCCGTTCGTTGGTAGTACGAACACATGCGTTGCCGAGAATGGGTTCAGCCGATCATATCGAGGACCGCCCGCGCGCTAGCAGCAATTCCGATATAGGCCGGCTAGCCACTATTCGGGAGCCAATCAACCCGCGTTGGCTCGGCAGAATCGCTAGGCCCAGGTCCCCCGGCGCCGGTGTGCCAACGCGACAAGCTCCATCATCGGCATCGCGATCGATGGCCGCAGGAACCGGAAGAGCACTTTCTTGCTGCGGAAATCCTGGAACGCCGCCCGCAACTCGTGTTCGCTCGCGCTGTACGACTCGAAAATGCAATCGAGTGCGGCCTGGTTCGTGGGCTCGTCGTGCGCGGCCTCGCAGAGCGTTGTGTAGACCCCGGAAATCCAGTCCGCGCCGATGAGTCCCTGCACGGATCCGGAGTGTCGCTGGCGCCGGAGATCAGGAGTGAGAAACTCCTCGATTGCAGCCTCTTGCTGCGTGTTCAGATCGACGTCGAGGGTCGTGGCGATCCGCTTTATTTCCCGTGGCCAGTCGTCGAGGAAGTCGGCGTAGTCAACGAACACGCGCGGCAGACCGCGCGTGTTCCGCTCTGCCAGGAGGCTGTACTTCAACCACAAAGCACCCGAGAGCTCGCGCGAGACTTGCCAGGTCGCAGCGACGGACGAGATCACCTCCATCGGGTGCCGCACCGTGATCACGACAGCAACCTCGAACCCGGCCCGTCGCGCCGCTGCGAACCAAAGGTGAGACAGCGTCGTAATCCGGGGTTCCTTGATCACCAGCAGCGGCGCGTCTGGCAGCCGGGTGAGATAGCTCTGGATCTGATCGATGCAGGCGGCCATCTCCTTGGCATCGAGCGCATCGTCCATCGACCGCAGCGACGGGTCGAACCAGGCGCTCTGGTGGCGATACAGGATGCCTTCGTTGATGGCGATGGCTTTGCGCGGTTCCCAATAGCCGCGCGGATTTCCCGCGTCGGCGCCCAACATCCCGGCAGGCAGTGCAACACCGCACAGGGAAAGAACGCGCGTAATTGCCGATGTTCCCGACCTTTGCGGTCCCAGCACGAAGAGGACGACCCTGCGACGGGCGTTCTTGGCCTGACCATCGGTCGCAGTCATGGGCGCAGTCGCATTCCGGATACGGCGCGCGAGTCCGCGAGACAGAAGCAACAGACCCCTCCCCTGTCCGTCGCGACGCAACATCGGATTTTAATCACTGACCGATGTAATTGACGGTACTGCAAGAAAGTGGCTGTGGGCGAGTCGGTTGCTCGGTGGGTGGTGCGCAACGAAACACCTTTCACTCGGCCCCTGCCTCGTGGTTGTTTGGCCGGCACCGGATGTTCACCATCGAGGGTTTGCCGATCTTATCGTCGGCGCCGCAATTCCGCAGGGGATAAGCAGGTCAGCCGGTAGCTGCGTCAGGCTCGCCGAACGGCGCCCCGAATTCGGTCACCGGCCGGAAACCGCGCCTGCGCGCCTTTCCGACGCCGACCCGGAGCAAATTGCCCAACGTGGCCACCCCGGAGTGATCCAGCGCCAGCAACGGCGACAACAGCCGGTTGTGCACGAATGCGAATGCCAGCCCGGACGCGGGGTCGGCCCAGCCGAAGGAACCGCCCATCCCGACGTGCCCGAAGCCCGGCATCACGTTGCCGAACGGCACGCTGTGATACCCGAGGTGGAATGACAAGGGCACCATGATGTTTCGGTCCCTTTTCAGGCTGCGCCGCCCGGTCAGCCCGGCGACGATCTCCGGCGACAAGAACCGGGTGCCGTCGATCTCACCGCCGTTGGCGATGGCACCGTACATCCGCGCCAAGCCGCGAGCAGTCACCACCCCGTTCGCTGCCGGCATCTCGGCGTCCAGTAGTGGAATATCGCCTTGCACGGCGGCCATTACGCCGCGGAAGTACATCGATCGGAATCCGCCGGACAGCTCCGTGGCGACCTTGCGTGCCGCGTAGGCGAGCACGGGATTGCCGATGATGTTCTGCGGCATGATGATTTCGGCGACCCGCGTCGGGGAGCCGGCGGGTGGCCGGCCCAGGTGCATGCCGTCGGTGCCCAACGGCTCGGCCAGCTCCTCGCGAATCAGCGCACGCATGCCCTTGCCGGTCACGGCCCGGGCCAAGCCGGACATCAGCCAGCCGAAGGTCAGTGCGTGGTAGGCCGGTTTGCCCAGCAAGCGTCCGGGCTGCGCCGCGGCCAGCCGCGCTTCCATGACGAGGTGGTCCAGCAAGTGCTCCTGGGTGGCGCCGCGCAAGCCCGACAGGCCACCCCGGTGCCTCATCACCTCGCGAACGGTGAGCGCCCCTTTGCCGTTGGCCGCGAACTCCGGCCAGTATTCGGCGACCGGGGCTTCGTAATCGATCAGCCCACGATCGGCCAGCCGATGAATGACCGTCGCGGCCATGCCCTTGGTGGCGGAGAAAACCATCGGCGCCCGGTCGGCCGTCCAGGGCACCCGGCCCGCCCGATCCGACCAGCCTGTCCACACGTCGACGACGGGTTGCCCGTCGAGATAGACCGCCAGCGCGCCGCCGCCGAACCGGCGACCGGGAAACAGGCTGGAAAAGCCACGAACGACGCAAGAAAAGTTTGGGTCCGCCGCGCCGAACACACGATGACCTGCGTCAAGGCCATCGTGAGAGGGATCCGCGCGATGATCGACCCCGTTGTCTATCGTCACGATTTTGAATTTACTTCGGATCGGCCTGTCAGAGGAAAAAACGCGGATTAATTTACCTTTCCGTTAGCGCGACGCCGCGTCTAGTATTTGCTGGGCCGCCATCGCGGGGGTCAGCTCACCGGCCTTGACTTGCCGCTCCATCTCGGCGCGCATCTTGCGCACCGCGGGGTTGGACAACACCCGATCCAGAACCGTGTCACGGACCATCTGCCAGGTCCAGTCGACCTGCTGTGCTCGCCGCCGGGTTTCGAACTCCCCGGCCTCGGTGAGCACCTGGCGATGGCGCTCGACGGTCTCCCACATCTCGGTCAGGCCAGTCCCCTCCATTGCACTCATCGTGAGAACCGGTGGCCGCCATAGGGTTTCGCGTGGATAGATCAATCTGATCGCCGACGAGAGCTCCCGCGCGGCCTTGCGAGCCTCGGCCAGGTGCTCGCCGTCGGCCTTGTTCACCACCACGATGTCGGCCAGCTCCAGCACGCCCTTTTTGATGCCCTGCAGCTGGTCGCCGGCGCGGGCCAGGGTCAGCAGCACGAAGGTGTCGACCATGTTGGCCACGGCCACCTCGGACTGGCCGACGCCTACGGTTTCGATCAGGATCACGTCGAAACCGGCGGCCTCCAGCAGGACGACCGTCTCCCGGGTGGCCTTTGCTACGCCACCCAGAGTTCCCGACGTCGGCGATGGCCGGATGTAGGCGTCGGGGTGCGCCGCCAGCCGGGACATCCGGGTCTTGTCGCCGAGAATCGAGCCGCCGGTGCGCGTCGAGGAGGGGTCCACGGCCAGCACCGCCACCCGGTGGCCGCTATCGATCAGCTGCATGCCCAGCGACTCGATGGCGGTGGACTTGCCCACCCCGGGGACTCCGGTGATGCCTACCCGATGGGCATTGCCGGAGTCGGGCAGCAAGTCCAGCAGCAATTGCTGCGCCCGCTCGCGATGGTCGGCACGGGTGGACTCCAACAGCGTGATGGCCCGTGGCAGCGCCGCCCGATCGCCGCCGCGAATGGCCTCGGCTAACCCTTCGACGGCTTCCAGGTTGCCCGCCTCCTCCTCGCGCC
Source organism: Mycobacterium sp. IDUB_19 (assembly GCF_055419445.1). Lineage (NCBI taxonomy): Bacteria > Bacillati > Actinomycetota > Actinomycetes > Mycobacteriales > Mycobacteriaceae > Mycobacterium > Mycobacterium sp. IDUB_19. The sequence continues at coordinate 13,127 of NZ_JBVAXR010000004.1, forward strand.
GCTCCGCGGCGCTCATCGTCGTCGGGCGGTCGGCCTTGCCGGCATCGGTCGCCATCTAGCTGAGGTCGTAACCCAACCGCTCGGCCAGCTTGTGCAGCAAGCCGATCGCGGCGTCGGCGATCACCGTCCCGGGCGGGAAGATGGCGGCGGCCCCCGCCGCGTAGAGCTCGTCGAAGTCGCCCGGCGGAATGACGCCACCGACCACGATCATGATGTCGGGCCGGCCGACCTCGGCCAGCGCGTCGCGGAGTGCCGGCACCAGGGTCAGATGTCCGGCGGCCAGCGAGGACACGCCGACCACATGCACGTCGTTGTCGGCGGCCTGACGCGCCACCTCCTCGGGCGTGGAGAACAGCGATCCGACGTCCACGTCGAAGCCGATGTCGGCGAATGCCGTCGCGATGACCTTCTGACCCCGGTCGTGGCCGTCCTGGCCCATCTTGGCGACCAGGATCCTGGGCCGGCGGCCGTCGGCCTCGGCGAACTTCTCGACTAGTTCGGTGGCGCTTGCCATGTTCGGAGCCTTTCCGGCTTCGTCGCGATAGACGCCGGCAATGGTGCGGATCTCCGCCTGGTGGCGGCCGTACACCTTCTCCAGCGCATCCGAGATCTCCCCAACCGTGGCCTTGGCCCGCGCGGCGTTGATGGCCAGCGCCAGCAGGTTATTGCCCAGCCCATCCTCACCTGCGCGGCCGTGCGCGGCGGCTGCCCGGGACAACTCGGCCAGGGCGGCGTCGACTGCCTGCGAATCGCGGCTTGCCCGCAGGTCTTTCAGTTTGGCCAGCTGCTCGGCGCGTACCCGGCTGTTTTCGACCTTAAGGACCTCGACCTCCTGGTCCTCTTCGACCTGATACTTGTTGATCCCGACCACCGGCTGGATCCCAGAGTCGATCCGGGCCTGGGTGCGCGCGGCGGCCTCCTCGATGCGCAGCTTGGGAATCCCGTCGTCGATGGCCTGCGCCATCCCGCCGTGCTCGGCGACTTCGGCGATGTGGGCACGCGCCCGCTGCGCGAGCTGATGCGTCAGCCATTCCACGTAATACGAGCCGCCCCACGGGTCGATCGGCCGCGTGGTACCCGACTCCTGCTGCAGCACCAGCTGGGTGTTACGAGCGATCCGGGCGGAGAAGTCGGTGGGCAGCGCCAGCGCCTCGTCCAGCGCGTTGGTGTGCAGCGACTGGGTGTGGCCCTGGGTTGCGGCCATCGCCTCGATGCAGGTGCGGGCAACATTGTTGAACGCGTCCTGCGCGGTCAGCGACCAGCCAGAGGTCTGCGAATGTGTGCGCAGTGAAAGCGATTTCGCGCTCTTCGGGTCGAACTGGCTGACCAGTTCGCTCCACAACAACCGGCCGGCCCGCAGTTTGGCGACTTCCATGAAGAAGTTCATCCCGATGCCCCAGAAGAAGGACAGCCGGGGCGCGAACTTGTCGATGTCCAGGTCGGCGTCCAGGCCCGCCTTGATGTAGTCGACACCGTCGGCCAGCGTATACGCCAGCTCCAAATCCGCTGTGGCACCGGCCTCTTGGATGTGGTATCCCGAGATCGAGATGGAGTTGAACTTCGGCATCTTGGCGCTGGTGTAGCCGAAGATGTCGGAGATGATGCGCATCGACGGCTTGGGCGGATAGATATAGGTGTTGCGCACCATGAACTCTTTGAGGATGTCGTTCTGGATGGTGCCGGCCAGCTTCTCCGGCGGCACCCCCTGCTCCTCGGCGGCCACCACGTACAGCGCCAGGATCGGCAGCACGGCGCCGTTCATCGTCATCGACACCGACACCGTGGACAGGTCGATCCCATCGAACAGCTGCCGCATGTCCAGGATGGAATCGATTGCCACACCAGCCATTCCGACATCACCCTGAACGCGGGGATGGTCGGAGTCGTATCCGCGGTGGGTGGCCAGGTCGAAGGCCACCGACAGGCCCTTCTGGCCGGCGGCCAGGTTGCGGCGGTAGAACGCGTTGGACTCCGCGGCGGTCGAGAAGCCGGCGTACTGCCGGATTGTCCACGGCTGGTTGACATACATCGTCGGGTACGGGCCGCGCACGAACGGCGGTTCGCCGGGAAAGCTGTTCAACGGGTAGCCGTCGGCCTCGACGGCGGCACGATCGGCGGCGATGTACACCGGCTTGACGTCAATGTCCTCTGGCGTATGCCACACCAGCTGATCGGGCGAATACCAGTGCGCGGCGGCGGCCGCGGCGACGTACTTGTCCACAGCGGCTTCCGTCGGCTGCTGGCCGGCGCGATCGCCGTGCAGTGGGATCTCGGCGAAGCTGCCGATCACAGGAGTAGAAGTCGTCATCGTATTACGCCCCCAACCGAGTAAGCAGATCCGAAAGGGCTTCGATCGCATTGATTTTGGCTGTCAGGTATTCGTCGGGCCGGTGCTCCGGGTCGATGTCGGCGACCGCCTTTTCCGGTCCGGCCAGGTAGACCCGCGACACTCCCGCGTTACGCGCCGCGTCGACGACCCCGGCCGCCTCGGTGCCGTAGCGCTTGTCAGTGCCGCAGAGCACCGCTACGGCGGACGATCCCGCAGCGGACACCGCCGCGGCGACGCCATCGGCGTCCAGCGTTCCCGGGTTGACCGCCTCGATGCCGCCCGAGGCCAACAGGTTCGAAGCGAACGTGGTGCGGATGTTGTGTTCGGCCAGCGGACCCAACGGAAGCAAGAGCGCCTGCGGGCGGGCACCGGTGCGCGCCAGGAACGCATCCGAGCGATCGCGTAGCCCCTCGAATGCGGCGGCATAGCGCTGCAAGTTGCCGACATCCGGCTGGCCGATCGAATCACTTTGCGGCAGTGCGGGTTCGGCCAGGTTCGGAAATTCGTTCACGCCGGTGATCGCCGTGCGACGATGCGCGATGTCGTCAGCGCGCCGTCCGGCGATATCAGCGATCTGTTCGGCGATGTAGTCACGAGCGTCGACGAATCCGCCGCGGCCCTCGATCCCCTGGAATTGCTCCCATGCCCCCTCGGCAAGCTGTTTGGTGAGATCTTCGACGAACCACGATCCACCGGCGGGATCCAGCACCCGCCCGACGTGCGACTCCTCCAGCAGCAGCAGCTGGGTGTTTCGCGCGATACGCCGCGCGAAACTTCTTGCCGTGCCGGGAAATCCGCCCGGGATCGCAATGTCGAACGGGAACACCAGCACGGTGTCTGCGCCGCCGACACCGGCGCCGAAGGCAGCGAGAGTGCAACGCAGCATGTTCACCCACGGATCGCGCTGGGTCATCATCGGCAGCGACGTCTGAGCGTGCACGATCGCCCCGCCGGCTTGGGGTTCGCCGACGACCTCCGCGACCCGCGCCCACAGTTGACGCGCGGCGCGCATCTTGGCGATCGTCATGAACTGGTCGTCATCGGCGGCCAGCCGGAAACTGATCTGGCCCAGCGCCTTACCGACCGGCATCCCCGACTCGGTGAGCACCCGCAGATAGGCCACCGCGGCCGCGATGCAGGCGCCCAGTTCCCAGGTCGCGTTGGCGCCGAGGTTGTGGAAGGCGGGTCCGTCGACGGCGATTGCCCGCACGCCGCGCTCGTCGGTCAAGCGCGAAGCCACCGCGATCACGTCGTCGATCACCGGCGCGGGACGCCCGCTCAGTGCCGCGGTCAGGGGGTCGGCGCCCAGGTCTATCGACAAGGTGGCGCGCTGGTCGGCTTCGACGTCGGCCACCAAGGTGAGCATCGCGTCGGCCGCCGCCCGGTAGTCGGGGCCGGCCTCGATGATGATCGGCGCCATGCTCAGGTAGACGCCCGCGAGCAGCGCCTCGAGCTCCTGGACAGCCGCACCGTCCTGCCCGACTCGGATCAGCAGCGCGCTGACTCCGTCGCCAAGTGCGCCCAGCACGGCCGCGTTGGCTTCGGCGGCGATAGCACCGGCGGCGGGAAAGGCCTCAGCGACCTTCCAGCCGGATTTCACGTCACGGAACGGGTCCCCGCCACGCAGGTAGGGCCACTCGCCGGGCAGCGGCGGTTCGGGCAGCTCGTCGAACGCGGTGTAGAGCGGGCGGATGGCGAACCCGTCATATGTCTGGGTGTCCAGCAGATGCTCGGGCTGTTCCCCCAACTCGGCGGGTTCCTTGCGGGCGCTCTTGGCAAGCACACCGGCAACCGCGGTGCGCCAGCGCTCGCGAACCTGTTCTAGGTCGGCGAGCTCGGGTACATCAATGGACACCGACTGCTCCTGTTTTCGCAGCTATTGGCAACGTTGCTTGAGGTTGCGGAGGACACGCGACTCGCTAATCAGGCTAATTGATTGCCCCCGCCGCCCGAAAACCGCGCGGTGAAATCGATCGGCCCAGGGCAAGAGCGAAACGCCAGGCCCGGGATACAGGTTATTCATTTCTGGCCCGTAACGTTTAGTGACGTGACGGGCCCCGCCACTTCCAAAACCACCAGCACGCTGCGCAGTCTCTGGCGCGCGCTGGTTATGACTGTGCGCCAGGTGTCCCGGCCGCGCGCCATCGGGGCAGTGGTCGGTATCACAGTCCTGGTCGCGGTGGCGCTGTGCGTTCCGCTGCCCAGCGCGGTGCAGCTGCGCGACTGGGCTCAATCGCTGGGCCCGTGGTTTCCCCTGGCATTTCTGATCGCGCACATCGTCGTCACGGTGGTGCCGATCCCCCGCACGGCGTTCACCCTGGCCGCAGGGTTGCTGTTCGGTCCGGCCCTGGGCGTGCTGATCGCGGTGGTCGCCAGCACCGCGAGCGCGGTGCTGGCGCTGGTGCTGGTTCGCGCGGCCGGCTGGCGGTTCGACCGGCTGGTCCGCTACCGGGCGCTGCACCGGGCCGACCAGCGGCTGCGCGAGCGGGGCTGGGTGTCGGTCCTGTCGCTGCGGCTGATTCCCGTCCTGCCGTTTTCGGCGGTCAACTACGCCGCCGCCGCGTCCGCCGTGGGCATCCTGCCGTACACGCTGGCCACGCTGGCCGGTCTGCTGCCCGGCACCGCCGCGGTGGTTTTTCTCGGCGACGCGCTGGCCGGTCACCCCAGCCCGCTGCTGTTCCTGGTGTCGCTGGTCACCAGCGCGTTGGGGCTCACCGGGTTGTTCCTCGAAGTCCGTCACTACCGTCGGCACCACCGCACGGCGCACCCCGACGAGCCCGCGTCCGAGCCGGTCATCATCAGCTAACCGAGCCGCACTGTTGAGTGCGCCGCCAGTTGCCTGAAAGATCTACTCAATGGAGCGGGTGTACGCGCAGCAGCTTGCGAGTTTCGGCTTGCAGCCGTCGCGGGCCGGCCTGCTCGTGCTCCTGCTCGGCGCCCTCGCGTCGGTGGGCGTCGCGCTCTTGTCCTTCCTGCTGGATCGGATCAAGCCGCATCGCGTACCGGCCGGTGGTGTAGTCGCGACACCGGCCGTCTCTTACCCGCATGCCGCACGGGAGCGAACACGCGCCTCGTGGCTGACGATCGCCGCGGCATTCGCCGCCGCTGTGTGCATGACGGCCATCTGGCTGGCACCCAAGCATCTCCAGCACACCCAAGAGCCCGCGCTCGCGCCCGAACTGACCCCGATCGCATTGCCAGCGTCGGCCGCCGCCGGCCCGGGTGCGGGCATCTATGTCGAATACGCCGACGGCTCCGGCGGAATGGGTTGCACGGCTGGGTTTTTGGTGCGTACCGGCACGGGTGAGGCCGGTCTTCTCACCGCGGGTCACTGTAATCGGCCCGGCGAACCAAGCAAGGTGGTGATGAACCTCGGCGGCATCCTCCCGTACGCAAAGCTGGGCACGTTCGCCCGGACGGTCAACGAGGGCGTGCACGACGAGCAACACGACATCGGCCTGATCGTGCTCGACGGCGACAACATCCCGCAGAGCCCGGCCGTCGCCGCCAGGCTGCCGATCACGGGGGTCACCACCGATCTGTCGATCGGGCAGGAGCTGTGCAAATTCGGCATGAGCAGCGGTGAGGCCGAATGTGGGCCGGTGTTCGACGTCACCGAGAGCAAGGTCTCCTTCTCGGCGGGCGGTCAATGCGGCGATTCCGGCGGCCCGGTCTATCTGGTCCAAAACGACGGCACCGCCACCGCGGTCGGCATCGACATTCGCGGCAGTAATCCGGCCAGTCCCAGGGCGGGCTGCCTGGCCCCGGCCAAATACTCGGTTGCCGAGCTGGTGCAGCCGTGGCTGGACAAATGGCATCTGACCGCCATGACCGCGCAACTACCCGGTCCGCGCTAGTGACCGGTCACACCACGGTCCCGATCCGACGAGCAACGTGGGGAGCCACATGACGTCCGACACCACCCACACCGGCGCACCCGGACGGCGGTTTTCCACCGCGGCGTTGGTCGGTGCCGGGCTGGTTGGCCTGATCCTCGGCGCGATCGCCGCCTTCGCGGTCACCGGCCTGGTCTTCACCGTCCGGGTCCAGCTGCCGCCGCCGCCCTATCCGCCGCCGTTCTCGTCGACACCGCCGTCGGGGTATCCCGCGCCGTCTGCCCCTCCGGCGGGCATCACACCGGCGCCGGCACCGAGTGCCGTGCCCATGCCACCGTTGCCGCCGGGCCCGCACGCGCTGCCGCCGTCACTCCCGCTCGAGCCGGCCTCGCCGCAATCGTGAGCAGCACCCGCGGGATGGCCTAAGTGGCACAAGCACATTCGCGATCCCTCGTCACCAGGGCGGCCGGGCGGCTGTTGCGGTCCAGGCCCCTCGTCCGCGCCCCAATCTGGATCTATAGGGCTCGCGGGGGCGCGCTGTTCGGCTCGCGCATCCTGATGCTCGAACATCTGGGCCGCAAGTCGCGAATCCGGCGCTACGCGGTGTTGGAAGTGGTCGACCATCCCGCCGCGGACACGTACGTCGTCGCGTCCGGCTTCGGCCGAAAAGCGCAGTGGTTCCGCAACATCCAAGCCCATCCGCCGGTGCGAATCTACGTCGGCAGCCGCCCACCCGCGCCCGCCACCGCACGTGTCCTGGACCAGCGGGAGGCCGATCGCACTCTGGCCGACTACCGCGACCGCCACCGGCGAACGTGGGAGCAGTTCAGACCGGTGCTCGAGGAGACGCTCGGCGTTCCGATCACCGACACCGATACCCCGCTGCCGCTGGTCGAGTTGCGCCTCGACTAGGTCTGGTCCGGTCCCTTCACCGTCATCGCGGCGAAGATGGCCAAAAACACCGCGGCCGGAAGACCGTTGACGACCTTGTCACGAACCCGGACATGCGCGCCCACCGCCAACACGAAGTACAGCGTCAGCATCGCTGTCGTCAGCCTCGCCAGAGCAGGGAATCGGGTGACGGAGGCCAGCCCGACCGCTGCGGCCGCCTTCACCACCGGTATCACCGGGCGGATATCCTCCGGGACCCCCACGGTGTCCAGAGTTTTCTTGATGGGAGCCACCTGGACGCCGCACAGGACCGCGTCGACGGCGTGGAACGCGGCAAGCCCCGCGTAGGTCTTCGGTGAAGTCAAAACACTCATGTCGCAATCCTATTGCGTCAATTCCGGTGGTGCCCCCGGGCGGCCGTCCACCGGCTGGCGGGCTATGGCCTCGGCCTTGGCCACCGCCTGGGCGATCGTAGGATCGGTCTCGGTGGAGAACCAGTCGGCGACCTCGGGGTCGTCCGCGTCGACCGCGTGCTTGGGTACGTCGTCGACCGGAGACGGCTCGAACCGGAAGACCCCATCCTCACCCGGAGTGCCCAGCAGCTTGGTGAAACCCTGCAACGCCGCACTGAAGTCGCTGGGGACCACCCACACCTTGTTGGCGTCACCGCGCGCCATCTCCGGCAGCGTCTGCAGGTACTGGTAGGCCAGCATCTCCGGAGTGGGCCGGCCGGCCTTGATCGCGGCGAACGTCTTCTCGATCGCCTTGGCCTGCCCCTGTGCCCGCAGGTAGGCCGCGGCGCGTTCACCCTGCGCGCGCAGCATCCGGGACTGCCGGTCGGCCTCGGCGGCCAGGATCGCCGCCTGCTTGGCGCCCTCGGCGGCCAGAATCTGGGCCGTCTTGGCGCCTTCGGCCTGGGTGACCGCGGCCTGCCGGCTACCTTCGGCCGTCAGGATCATCGCCCGCTTCTCCCGGTCGGCCTTCATCTGCTTTTCCATCGAGGCCTGAATCGACGGCGGCGGGTCGATGCTGCGCAACTCCACCCGGGCCACCCGCAGGCCCCACCGGCCGGTCGCCTCGTCGAGCACGCCGCGCAACTTGGTGTTGATCTGATCCCGGGAGGTCAGGGTCTGCTCCAGCGTCATGCCGCCGACCACGTTGCGCAGGGTGGTCGTGGTGAGCTGCTCGACGCCGACGATGTAGTTGCTGATCTCGTAAACGGCGGCCTGCGGAACGGTGACCTGGAAGTAGACCACGGTGTCGATGTTGAGGGTCAGGTTGTCCTCGGTGATCACCGGCTGGGGCGGGAACGACACCACCCGCTCGCGCAGGTCGATGCGGGCACGCACCCGGTCGATGAACGGGATGAGCAACGTCAGCTGCCCGCTGACCGTGCGGCTGTACCGACCCAGCCGCTCGATCACCGCGGCCTCGGCCTGCGGGATCAACGCGACCGATTTGGCCACCACGATGATCGCAAAGATCACCAGGACAGCCAGCAACACCAAACCAGCAACCGCACCTTGCACCGGAGTTCCTTTCTCTCGCTGCGCTTTCGCAGCGCCTGTGTCGACGGGCTACTGTTTGACCACCACCGCCGTCGCGCCGTCGATGTGCACGACAGTGACCGATTCGCCGGGTTCGTAGACATCGCCGTCGTTAAACGGGCGTGCCGTCCACACCTGGCCGTCAAGCTTCACCTGGCCCACGTCGCGGGTGACCCGATCAAGCACCAACGCGCTTTTGCCCTCGAGGGCCTTGATGCCCGTGGGCAGCTCGTGGGTGGGCGTCAGCCGGCGCCGCAGCGCGGGCCGCACCAGGATGACCATCAAGACCGAAACAATCAGGAACACCGCCCCGTCGGCCAGGATCGGCCAATCCGTGAGCCATGCGGTGGCCGAGGCGGCCAACGCACCGCCGCCCAGCATCAACAGGAACATATCGCCCGTCAGTGCCTCCGCACCGGCAAGAGCCAGTGCGAAGATTAGCCAGCTCAGCGCGATCGCCATGCCGTCAGAATACGCGTGATCCGCCTTTGCCGGACCAAACAACTACACTGCGAGATCATGTGGTGTCCCAGTGTTTCGCTGTCCGTGTGGGCTAACGCCTGGCTCGCGGGCAAGGCTGCGCCCGACGACGTGTTGGACGCGCTATCTCTTTGGGCGCCAAAGCAATCGGTCACGGCGTATGATGCCGTCGCCGCCGGCCACACCGGGCTGCCGTGGCCCGACGTTCACGACGCCGGGACCGTCTCGCTGTTGCAGACGCTGCGCGCCGCGGTTGGCCGGGTGGCGCTGCCGGGGGCTGCGGGTACCCCGGGCCCGTTGCCGGGGACGATCAACGTGGTGCTGCCGGTACCCGGTGACGTGCGCGGGCTGGCCCCCGGGACACAGTTCGAGCGCGACGCGCTGGCCGTCGGTGAGGCGGTGATCATCACCCACCCCGACGATCCCACCGCCGCTGTCGGCCTGGTCCCCGAGTTCTCGTACGCCGATCTCGAGGAGGCCGGCGGCGACGACCCGGCGGAACCGGAATTGTGTGCACTGGCGTGGACGGTCTATTCCCTGCCCGGCGCGCCGGTGTTCGAACACCACGAGCTGGGCGATGCCGAATACTCGCTGCGGTCGGCCGTGCGTTCGGCCGCCGATGCGCTCGGCGCCATCGGACTGGGATCGGCAAGCGACATCGACGATCCGCGAGGACTTGTCGAGCAGTTGCTGGAATCCGCACGGCAACACCGGATTCCCGACCACGCGCCGTCGCGTGCAGTGCGGGTGCTGGAGAACGCCGCGCACGTCGACGCGATCGTCGCGGTCAGCGCCGGGCTCAGCCGGGCCGACTCGCCCGACCGTTCCACTGCCCACATCGCCGCCGGCCTGGAACCGCTCGGAACGCAATCCACGTCGGAGGCTCGCATCGCCAGCGATGCGCTGCGACCGCTGACCACCGTGGTGCGTTCGGCGCGGATGGCCGCGGTCAACGCGATCCTGCACTCGGCCTGGACCGACTAACTGCTTTCTCGCGCAACGCAATGCGGCGGACCGCACGCTGCGCCGTTAGTGCTGGCAAGGCAACCGGGTACGGAGTCAGGGCCACTCACCCGCTCGGGCGCGCGGCCGTACCGCAGTTCGTCGATCAGGTCCGCGGCCAGTTGCGCAAAACGCGGGTGGGCGTTGGGCGTCGACGCTCGCACCAGCGCGACGCCGGCCGCCTGCGCTTGTGATCTCAATTCTTCGTCGAGATCCCAGACCACTTCGATGTGGTCTGCGACGAATCCGATGGGACAGACGATGACGGCCTTGGTGCCGGCCTCCGCCAGTGCCGTCAGCTGGTCCGCAACATCGGGTTCCAGCCACGGCACCTGCGGCGGGCCCGACCGCGACTGCCAGCCCAGGTCGTACTCGGTGTAGCCGGCGGCAGCTGCCACAAGGCTTGCGGCATAGGCGACTTGACGGCTGTACAGCCGTGGCCCCACCCGCTCGTCGGCGGCCACCGGAATCGAATGCGCGGTGAACACCAAACGGGCGCCGGCCTGTTGCTCGGCGGTGAGGGCGCCGGAGGCCGCACCGATGGCGTCGGCGAAGATCTGCACGAACCGCGGGTGATCGAAATAGGGCCGCAGCTTGACCAATTCGGGCGCATCCGGCCCGGCGGTCCGACGGCCGCGAGCAATGTCTTCGACATACTGCGTGCAGCTGGAATAGCCGCTCCAGGCTGACGTGGTGAACACCGCGGCGCGACGAACACCGTCGTCACGCATGGCCGTAACCGTGTCTTCGACGTAGGGGGCCCAGTTGCGATTGCCGAAGTACACCGGCAGATCCAAACCGCGGTCGCCTAATTCGGCTTCCAGCTGCGCGATCAGCGCCCGATTGATGGCGTTGATCGGCGAGACACCGCCGAAATGCAAGTAGTGCTCGGCGACGTCGTCTAGCCGTTCCGGTGGCACATTGCGGCCGCGGGTGACGTTCTCGAGGAACGGTCGCACCTGCTCCGGGCCCTCTGGTCCACCGAAGGACAGCAGCAGGACGGCGTCAAAATCCATTGCTGGTCAAAGCAATTGGGTGCTGGCGCCGCCGTCGGCGTAGATGATGGAGCCAGTGGTCGCGGGCAGCCATTCCGAAAGCAGCGCGCACACGGTCTTGGCGACCGGCGTCGGGTCCTTCATGTTCCAGCCGATCGGGGCGCGCTGGTCCCAGCCCTCCTCCAGTAGCTGCATCTGAGCGCCGGCTTCCTCGCCGAGCGCGCCACCGACAATCGCGCTCATCGCGAGCGTCCGGATCGGTCCGGCGGCAACGAGATTCGAGCGCACCCCGGACTTACCCGCCTCGCGCGCCACGAACCGGTTGACCGACTCCAGCGCGCTCTTGGCAACCGTCATCCAGTTGTAGGCCGGCATGGCGCGGGTCGGGTCGAAATCCATCCCGACGATGGAGCCGCCGGAATTCATAATCGGCAGCACCGCTTTGGCCAGCGAAGCATACGAGTACGCCGAGATGTGGATGCCCTTGGACACGTCTTCGTAGGGCGCTTCGAAGAACGGGTTGATGCCCATTCCGGTCTGCGGCATGAAACCGATCGAGTGCACCACGCCGTCGAGCTTGTTGCCCTCGCCGATCTCGGCGCTGATGCGGTCCGCCAGGGACGCCAGGTGCTCCTCGTTCTGCACATCGAGTTCGATCAGCGGGGCCTTCTCCGGCAGCCGATCGGCGATGCGCTGAATCAGCCGTAACCGATCGAATCCGGTCAGCACCAACTGAGCCCCCGCTTCCTGGGCCACCTTGGCGATGTGAAACGCGATCGAGGAGTCGGTGATGATCCCGGTGACCAGGATCCGCTTGCCCTCGAGAATGCCTGCCATTGTGCTGACTCCTTATTCAGGGAAAGTGCTGATAAGCCAAAGTTTTTGGGTCAGTGACCCATACCCATACCACCGTCGACCGGGATCACCGCACCGGCGATGTAGCTCGCATCCTCGGACGCCAGGAAGCTGACCGCCCCGGCGACCTCCTCCGCAGTGCCGACCCGCTTGGCCGGGATGAAGTCCAGGGCGCCCTCTTGGATCCGCTCATCGAGCGCGCGGGTCATCTCGGTGTCGATGTAGCCGGGGGCGACGACGTTCGCGGTGACACCGGCTTTGGACAGCTCCCGGGAGATCGAGCGGGCCATGCCGATCAGACCGGCCTTGGCGGCCGCGTAGTTGGCCTGGTTGCCGATACCCCAGCTGCCGGACACCGACCCGATGAAGATGATCCGGCCGAATCGCTTCCGCTGCATACTGCGCGATGCGCGCTGGGCCACCCGGAACGCACCGGTGAGGTTGGCGTCGATGACCTTCTCGAACCGCTCCTCGGTCATCCGGATGAGGAATGCGTCCGCGGAGATGCCGGCATTGGACACCAGCACCTCGACCGGACCCTGGTGCTCCTCGACCTCTTTGAAGGCGCGGTCGACGGCGTCGTTGTCTGTGACATCGCACACGACGCCGAACAGCCCCTCGGGCGCACCCGAACCGCGGTGCGTCACGGCGACCTTGTGGCCGTCGGCCGCCAGCCGCTGCGCGATCGCCAGACCGATCCCCCGGTTTCCGCCCGTCACCAGGACCGAACGGGATACGAATGCGGGTTTGCCGCCGGCGGCGGCGAGCTCGGTGGCTACGTCAGTCACCCGGCCAACTTATCGCCTCGGTGCGGCGGGGCTGCAATGCCCCTGGCATGTCGGCCGACTGTCGGTGGTTGTCGGCACACTTCCGCCATGGCGGAGCCTTTTCTGGGCAGCGAAGCCCTGGCCGCAGGGTTGTTGACTCCCTACGAGCTGCGCAGCCGGCATGTCGCGCTACACAAAGATGTGTACGTGTCGCGCGATATAGAGCTGACCGCAGCGTTGCGAGCCACAGCGCTGTGGCTACGCTCGCGTCGCCGCGGCATCCTCGCCGGCTTTTCCGCATCCGCGTTGCATGGCGCAAGGTGGATCGACCCGGCCTTACCGGCTGCGATCATCGACACAAACGCCCGCCGTGAGCCGCGAATACAAATCTGGGAAGATCGCATCGAGTCCGACGAAGTCTGTGTCGTCGACGGCATGTGCGTGACGACACCGGAGCGAACGGCACTCGATCTGGCCAGTCGTTTCCCGCTGGACCCCGCAGTCGCCGCGGTCGATGCCCTCATCCAGGCAACGGAATTGAAACTGGCCGACGTCGACCAATTAGTCGAGCGCTATCGGGGTCGCCGTGGCATCAAAGCCGCCCGAGCCGCTCTCGGCCTCGTCGACGGCGGTGCGCAATCGCCCAAGGAAACCTGGCTGCGCGTGCTATTGATCCGGGCGGGACTTCCCCGGCCACAGACGCAGATCGTCGTCCGCAACGAATGGGGTTGGCGTGAAGCGTATTTGGACATGGGCTGGGAAGACATCAAGGTGGCCGTCGAGTATGACGGTGATCAGCATCGGTCGGACCGGCGGCAATACGTCAAGGACATACGCCGCTTGGGAACGTTGGAGCGCATGGGGTGGATCATCATCCGCGTCATTGCCGAGGATCACCCTGACGACATCATCCGGCGCGTAGGCGAGGCACGCGCGTCGCGAGCCTAACCGCAGTGCGAAAATCCGGGCCGAAAATCGCAGCCAGGTTAGATTCGCGAGAAAAGGGAGGCTAGGTCGGCAGCCGGCGGTTGATCAGCAGGGCCGCCAGCGCTGCCAGCGCCAACACCAGCGCACCCAGCCGCAGCCAGCCCACGCTGGCGTCGCCCTTGATCGTCTCGTAGCCGATCTGCTGCTGCAACGACGAGTAGACGGCCTTGAGCTCCTGCAGTGTCGAGGCGTTGAACGAGTTTCCGCCGGAGAGCTGGGCGACTTTCCGGAGCGTCTCGTCGTCGACCGGCACCGGCTGGCGCTGGTCGTTGATCTCCACGAAGCCGTACGGGGTGCCGAACGAGATCGTGGAGATCGGCACGCCCTGGTCCTTGGCGGTGCGCGCGGCGGTGAAGGCGCCCTTGGGGTTGTCCGGGTTGGTCGGCATCGTCTCCTTACCGTCGGAGAACAGCACGATGCGAGCCGGGGGCGGCGTGTCGCCGCCACCGATGACCGCGCCGACCGTGGCGATGGCCTGCAGTGCGGTGAAGATCCCCTCCCCGGTGGCGGTGCGGTCGGCGAACTGAAGCTTGTCCAGCGCGATCTTGGTCGCGTCGCGGTTGGTCGTTGGCGACACCAGCACCGTCGCGGTGCCCGCGTAGGCGATCAGCCCGAGGTTGATTCCCGGGGTGAGCTCGTTGGCGAACTGCTTGGCCGCCTCCTGCGCGGCGGCCATCCGGTTGGGTTCGACGTCGGTGGCACGCATCGACTGCGAGACGTCGATCACCAGCATCACCACCGCGCGGTTACGCGGAATCCGGACGTCGTTCGTCGGCCCGGCCATCGCGACGGTGAACAACACCAGCGATGCCACCAGCAGGATCGCCGGTACATGCCGCCATTTGGCGGGCCGTTTGGGGGCCACGCTTTCCAGCAGCTCCATGTTGGCGAACCGCAGCATGCGTCGCTCGCGGGCCAACTGCATCACCACGTACAGCACGGCCAACCCGACAACGACGAGCAGGAAAAGGAAGAACCACGCGTGTGCGAACCCGGACAGCGACATCGCGCCGAGCAAAGGCATTGTCATAACAGACCCGTCTTGCTGTGCATGACCGCCTTCGGAAAAGCGCCAGTCACTGGCGCCCCGCCATAGCCCCGCGCCGGCGGGACTCCACGAAACGAACGATGTCGGCGATCCAGTCCCGGTCGGTGCGTAGCGTCAAAACCGGTGCGCCACAACCACGAATCGTTCGGGCCACGTCGGCACGATGCGCCGCCGCCGCCTTGGCGAAGTCGTCTCGCAGTTGCGCGTCGACGGTGAATTCGCGGGTCACGCCGGTTTCGGCGTCCTGCAGGACGACATCACCGATATCGGGCAGCTCGACATCGCGCGGATCGAGCACCTCGATGGCCAACACCTCGTGGCGGGCCGCGATCGCGCGCAGCGGGCGCATCCAGTTGATCGGGCCCAGGAAGTCACTGATGATCACGGCCATTCCGCGACGGCGTTCCGGCCGGCGCAACGCGTCGATGGCAACCGCCAGGTCACCGCGCACTCCGACCGGCGCCTTAGGCATGGTTGCGATCGTGCGCAACAGCGTCTGTTGGTGCTGACGTCCGGAGCGCGCCGGCACTCGGGTCATCGTGGCGCCGTTCGCAACCAGGGCACCGAGCCGGTTGCCGCCACCGCTGTTGAGGTAGGTGATAGCCGCCGCGGCGGCAACCGCCAGGTCCCGCTTCTCACAGAAGGCGGTGCCGAAGTCCAGGCTGGCCGACACGTCGACCACCAACCAGGTCTCCAGTTCGCGGTCGGCGATCATCTGCCGGACATGCGGGTGGGTAGTCCGCGCGGTGACTGCCCAGTCCATCCGGCGGACGTCGTCGCCGGGCTGATACTCGCGCGACTCCCCCGGCTCCGAACCCGGCCCGGGAATCAGGCCGAGGTGGTCGCCGTGCAGGACACCGTCCAGCTTGCGTTTGACGGTGAGCTCGAGCGTGCGCAGCGCTGCCGACAACTTCGGGTCATCGATCTCGCCACGGAGCATCGACGGCGGATGGACGACCGCCGGCGTTTTGGAATCGGTCACCGACCGCTGGCCGCTGCGGCCTGCATCACCGGGGGCACCGAATGACCTTGTTGCGGAACGGCATTCACCTGAGGAAGGGCAACCGTCTGCAGGACTCGGTTGATGACGATCTCGGGCGAGATCTCGTCGGCGAGCGCGTCGTAGGTCAGCACCAAACGGTGGCGCAACACGTCGGGAATGACCTCGACGACGTCTTGCGGGACCACATAGTCGCGACCCCGCACCAACGCCAGCGAACGCGCGGCGGCAATGATGCCGAGCGAGGCGCGCGGGGATGCGCCGAACGCGATCCAGCTCTTGACGTCGTTCATCCCGAGCTGCTCGGGTGCGCGGGTAGCGAAGACGACGCGCACCACATAGTCGACCAGGGCGTGGTGAACGAAGTTGTTGGCCGCGAGGTCCTGCAACCGCAGCAGGTCGCCGGTGTCCAGGATCTGCTTGGGCTGCGGCGGCTTGACGCCCATCCGGTAGATGATCTCGCGTTCTTCCTCGGGCGTGGGGTAGCCGACGTTGATCTTGAACAGGAAGCGGTCGCGCTGCGCCTCGGGCAGCTGGTAGACGCCCTCGTGCTCGATCGGGTTCTGCGTCGCCATCACCAGGAACGGGTTGGGCAGCGGGAATCTCTTGCCACCGATCGACACCTGACGCTCGGCCATGACCTCCAGCAGCGCCGACTGCACCTTGGCGGGCGCGCGGTTGATCTCGTCGGCGAGCAGGAAGTTGACCACCACCGGGCCGAGTTCGGTGTCGAACTCCTCCTTGCCCTGCCGGTAGATGCGGGTACCGATGATGTCGGTGGGCACCAGGTCGGGCGTGAACTGGATACGCGCGAACGTGCCGCCGACCACCTTGGCGAACGTCTCGACGGCGAGCGTCTTGGCCACGCCGGGGACACCTTCGAGCAGCACATGGCCCTTGGACAGCAGGCCGACCAGCATCCGCTCCACGAGCTGGTCCTGGCCGACGATGATCCGCTTGACCTCGAAGATCGCCCGTTCCAGGGTGTGCACTTCGGCAGCCAATCCGTCGGCGCCACCTGGCGCCGCATGGGCTCCGGGGCCAGGCTGCCCGCTCGGACCCGAGTAACCGCTGGCGCCCGGGGGCGGCCCACCTGCTGCTGTCATTAACAACCCTCCACAGCTCAATCGGACACAACTGCCGTCACGACAAATGTCGCGGGGCAGCGACGTGCCCTGGTCCAACTATTCCAGGCCCCTGGGATTCCGTCGACGCCGCGCTGCGCTGACGAGCAAATCAGACCCGCCAGGTCCGGTCTCGATCCCGACGGCACACCGGGTCAGTACTCGATGATCCTAGTCAGGTACGGCGTCATACCGGGCTTGCGAACCGGACTCACGGTCACCTTCGCCGCACTTCCGGAGGCCTCCAGCATCTGGCCGTTGCCCAGATACATGGTGACGTGCTGGCCGCCGCCCGGGCCGTAGAAGATCAGGTCGCCGCGCCTGGCCTCGTTGGGAGGAATGTGGCGCCCGGCGTTGTACTGGTCACCGGAGAACCGTGGGATCAGCACGCCAACGCCGGCGAACCCGTACCGCATCAGGCCCGAGCAGTCGAAGCCGTTGATGTTGGCGCCGTCGCCGACACCCTTGCTGGGCCCGTCCAGTGAGCCACCACCCCACGAATACGGCACACCCATCTGGGAACCCATTCGGCGGATCACGTACTCGATGGCCTGACGGCCGTTCGCTCGCGGAATCTTGGCGCCCGGATTACTGGGCGTGGCAGCGGCGGCGGGCGCATCGCCACCGAGGTTGATCCCGAGTCCGCTCAGAAATTGCTTGCCCAGGTCCATCGTGGTCTGGGTGGCCTGCGCGGTGGCCTGTAGCGACGCGTTGGCCACGGCCAGCGGGTCACCGGGAGCGCCGGCACTGATCTGTGCGGGCAGCGTCGGATCCCAGCCGCCGGGGTCGGCGTTGGCCGGAGCGGCGACAGACAACATCAGCCCGGTCACCAGTGTGGTGATCCAGGCCAGGTTGATCATGCGAAAACGCTTGTGCCGCATAGCTCCTCGTTAGTATTCGATGTAGCGGATCACGTAGGGGGTCATGCCGCTGGTGCGCACCGGCGCAATGCGCACCTTCAGACCGATGTCGGGGGCTTCGAGCATCTGGCCTTGACCGAGGTAGATCGTCACGTGCTGGCTGCCGCCCGGGCCGTAGAAGATGACGTCACCGCGGCGCATCTGAGAGGTCGGGATCTTGCGGCCCAGGCCGTACTGCGAACCCGAGTAGTGCGGCAGCTTGATGCCCACCCCGGCGAACGAGTACAGGACCAGGCCCGAGCAGTCGAAGCCGGTGATCCCGGCGCCGGAGTCGATTCCTTTACTTGGGCCGGCCGCGTTGCCACCGCCCCAGGAGTAGGGCACGCCGATCTGCGACATGCCGCGGCGGATCACATATTCGGAGGCCTGCCGACCGTAAACCCGCGGAATACGTCCGCCGACCCCACCGGGTGCGGCGTTGGTGATCCCGGTGTCGTCGGGCTTGAGAATGCCGAGTTGCTGCAGGAAGCCCTTGCCCAGACCGGCGGTGACCTGTGTCGAGGTCGCCGAGATGCCCAGCACCTGGTTGATCACCGCGACCGGGTCACCCGGCACGTTCGCGCTCGGCACCATGGGCAGCGTGGGATCCCAACCGTCCCAGTGCCGGCCCCCGGACGGCGGCGTCGCGGCCGGCGCGCCCGGATCCCACCGGTCGCCCGACGCCGGCGCACCGGGCGCCCCTGTGCCGGTCGACCAATGCGCGGAGGCGAGTTGGGCCTGCTGAAGTTTGGCCTGGGCCTCGTCGCGCTCGACGGCCAGGCGAGTGATCTGCTCACGCTGTTCGTCGAACTTGCCCTTCGAGTTGGTGAGCGCGGCGACCGCGGCATCCTGGCTGGATTTCGCGTCGGCAGCGGCCTTTTCGGCCTTCTGCTTGGCCAGCCGAGCCGCGGACTCCTTATTCACCTGCTCGGTGCGGGCCCGCTGCAGGTTGTCCATCACGGCCTGGGAACTGGCCGCCAGGGTCCTCGAGGCGGACTCGGTAGCGATGATGTCCTCGGGGCTGGTCGCGGTCAGGTAGCTGCCCGACGGACCATTCATGTAGGTGGCCGCCGCGAAAGTGTTGAAACGACCTTGGGCCGCAGCGATTGCCGCGTTGGCATCCTTGACCGACTGCCGGCTGACCTCGAGGTCGTGCTCGGCGCTGGTCACATTGTCCCGTGCGGTCTCCACATCGACCAGGGCCTTGTTGACGGCCTCTTGCTCCGTCTGGATTTCGGCGCTCAGGTCGTCCAGTCGCTGGTTGGCCTTGGCGACGTTCGCGATCAGCGCGCCGAGGGTGTCGGGGTTCGGATCACCTTGCGCCAGACCCGGTGTGGTGACGAGCAGGGCCACGCTCAGGACCGCTGGAATGACTGAACGAGCCAGCCTGGCGGCCGGTCGCGCAGCAGAGCCCCGGCGTGTGCGTCTCATTCGACTTAGCTCCCCTTGGGCTCAACACGGACGGCGGCGCCAGACACATTTATCTCTATAAGCGCCAAAGACAACACGAGCATCATTTGCACCGTACGTCACACCGGTCGCCGGGGAAATGCTCGTCACAAATCGCAACCCTCTACGTGCGTTTAATGTGACCGAACGGTGACCTACGCGATTTGCCGAAGAAGGTCGTCAGTTCGCCCCGGCCGGACCGGCCGAGGCGGACGTGCGTGGTTAGACGCCCTTGGCGGGCTCTGCTAGGTCAGCCTCGTTGGCATCCGCCGAGGTTGCTGACCGCCTGCTGCGCAGCTGCAGGAACCGGGCGCCGACGGCCGCCGCGAGCACGCCGACAAGCAGGAAAATAGTCAACCCGGTCCAAGGGAACTCGGGGCTTTCCAGCTCGTGCAAAAAATGCTGCGCCGAGACCGCCGGATTGCCCGTCTTGGCGATGTCTTCGCCGGCCTCGAGGGTGACGCGGGGGAAATGCGTGCTGTAGCTGCCGACGTAGCTCGGGCTGAGCGTCAGGACCGTGGCATCCGGGTAGTCGGCGCCCACCACGGTGGAGATATCGCGCAACGGCGTGTCGTTCGGCGGATTGTGGTCGAGCAACACAATTTTGAGATTGATGCCTGCGGCATGAGCATGGTTGACCACATCGAGCAGGGCCGGCAGGGCGTCCGGCGGCGCACTGACGCCGGAGGCGGCGACCTGGGCCTTGACCGCCGACATGTCGACGTCTTGCGGAATGTAGGCGGGCAGGACCGGGTGCGAGAAGAAGGTGGTCTCGGGTAGTCGGACGAACGATCCTTGCCCGGTCACTGTGTGCCTCCTCCCTCGGTGCTACAGGCACCGTACGCGAACAGTCGGAAAAAGGGGTTTCAACCCGGCCTCGACCCGACAAGACTGGAAATTGGAGTGCCGCTGTAATATAGGACAAGCGTACTGTTAAAGTTGGCAATGCACCGCCGACACGGCCCGTCGGCGGAAGAATTTAATCCCAGGGAGTTGATGTGACCAACAAAGATTCTGTGAACTCGTTCGGAGCCCGCGACACCCTGAAGGTCGGCGACAAGAGTTACCAGATCTACCGCCTCGACGCCGTACCCAATACCGAGAAACTCCCCTACAGCCTCAAGGTGCTCGCCGAGAACTTGCTGCGCAACGAAGACGGCGCCAACATCACCAAGGACCACATCGAGGCGATCGCGAACTGGGATCCCAAGGCGGAACCCAGCATTGAGATCCAGTACACACCCGCCCGGGTCGTGATGCAGGACTTCACCGGTGTGCCGTGCATCGTCGACCTGGCCACCATGCGCGAGGCGATCGGCGACCTCGGCGGCAAGGCGGAGAAGGTCAACCCGCTGGCGCCGGCCGATCTGGTGATCGACCACTCGGTGATCGCCGACCTGTTCGGCACCGCCGACGCCTTCGAGCGCAACGTCGAGATCGAGTATCAGCGCAACGGTGAGCGCTACCAGTTCCTGCGCTGGGGACAAGGCGCCTTCGACGACTTCAAGGTGGTGCCGCCCGGCACCGGCATCGTGCATCAGGTCAACATCGAATACCTGGCGAGCGTGGTGATGGAGCGCGACGGGGTGGCCTACCCCGACACGTGCGTGGGCACCGACTCCCACACCACCATGGTCAACGGCCTCGGCGTGCTCGGCTGGGGCGTGGGTGGCATCGAGGCGGAGGCCGCGATGCTGGGCCAGCCGGTGTCGATGCTGATCCCACGCGTCGTCGGCTTCAAGCTGAGCGGCGAGATCAAGCCCGGCGTCACCGCCACCGATGTGGTGCTGACCGTCACCGAGATGCTGCGTAAGCACGGCGTGGTCGGCAAGTTCGTCGAGTTCTACGGCGAGGGTGTGTCGGAGGTGCCGTTGGCCAACCGCGCCACGCTGGGCAACATGAGCCCCGAATTCGGTTCCACCGCAGCCATTTTCCCGATCGACGAGGAGACCATCTCCTACCTGAAGTTCACCGGCCGCACGGACGAGCAGCTGGCACTTGTCGAGGTGTACGCCAAAGAACAGGGCATGTGGCACGACCCCGAGCACGAGCCGGCGTTCTCCGAGTACCTCGAGCTCGACCTGTCCACCGTGGTGCCGTCGATCGCCGGACCGAAGCGTCCGCAGGACCGAATCGCTTTGTCGGACGCCAAGTCCACGTTCCGTGAGCAAATTCTCAGCTACGTCGATGGCGACGCGGACGGCCAACAGGGCTACTCGAAACTGGACGAGGCAGTCGACGAGACTTTCCCGGCCAGCGATCCGGGCGCTGTGACGAACGGACATGCCGACGACGTTCCCCAGGTACATTCGGCGGCCGCACATGCCAAGGGCCGCCCCAGCAGCCCGGTGACGGTGCGCTCCGACGAGCGTGGCGAGTTCGTGCTCGACCACGGCGCGGTGGTGATCGCCGCGGTTACGTCGTGCACCAACACCTCCAACCCCGAGGTGATGCTGGGCGCAGCGCTGTTGGCCCGCAACGCCGTAGAGAAGGGCTTGACGTCCAAGCCGTGGGTCAAGACCACGATGGCGCCCGGCTCGCAGGTCGTCAACGACTACTACAACAAGGCCGGCCTCTGGCCGTACCTGGAGAAGCTCGGCTTCTATCTGGTCGGCTACGGCTGCACCACCTGCATCGGCAACTCCGGCCCGCTGCCGGAAGAGATTTCGAAGGCCATCAACGACAACGACCTTTCGGTGACCTCCGTGCTGTCCGGCAACCGAAACTTCGAGGGCCGCATCAACCCGGATGTGAAGATGAACTACCTGGCTTCACCGCCGCTCGTCGTGGCCTACGCGCTGGCCGGGACCATGGACTTCGACTTCGAGTCGCAGCCACTGGGCAAGGACAAGGACGGCAACGACGTCTTCCTCAAAGACATCTGGCCGTCGCAGAAAGACGTCTCCGACACCATCGCCTCGGCAATCAACTCCGAGATGTTCACCAAGAACTACGGCGATGTGTTCAAGGGCGACGAACGGTGGCGCAACCTGCCCACCCCGAGCGGCAATACCTTTGAGTGGGCCTCGGATTCAACGTATGTACGCAAGCCCCCGTACTTCGAGGGCATGCCCGCCGAACCCGAGCCGGTCGCCGACATCACCGGCGCCCGGGTGCTGGCGCTGCTGGGTGACTCGGTGACCACCGACCACATCTCCCCGGCCAGCAGCATCAAGCCGGGCACCCCGGCCGCCCAGTACCTCGACGAGCACGGCGTGGACCGCAAGGACTACAACTCCTTTGGGTCGCGACGCGGCAACCACGAGGTGATGATCCGCGGCACCTTCGCCAACATCCGGCTGCGCAACATGTTGCTGGACGACGTCTCCGGTGGGTACACGCGCGACTTCACCCAGGACGGCGCTCCGCAGGCCTTCATCTACGACGCGGCGCAAAACTATGCGGCATCCAACATCCCGCTGGTAGTGCTGGGCGGTAAGGAGTACGGGTCGGGATCTTCACGAGACTGGGCCGCCAAGGGAACCCGGTTGCTGGGCGTGCGGGCCGTGATCGCCGAGTCGTTCGAGCGCATCCACCGCTCCAACCTGATCGGCATGGGCGTGATTCCGTTGCAATTCCCCGAAGGCAAGACGGCCCAAGAGTTGGGACTCGACGGCACCGAGGTGTTCGACATCACCGGTATCGATGCGCTCAACGACGGCAAGACGCCGAAGACGGTGCACGTCAAGGCAAGCAAAGAGGGCGGAGACGACATCGAGTTCGACGCGGTGGTGCGCATCGACACCCCCGGTGAAGCCGACTACTACCGCAACGGCGGCATCCTGCAGTACGTGCTGCGCAACATGCTCAAGTCCGGCTAGTGGCGATCGCAAGCCCGGCGCGGCCGGGCGCAGCGGGTCGACACCCGAAGACCTGAGTCGGCCTCCCGTGCCCAAAGTCAGCGAGGACCATCTGGCGGCTCGCCGCCGCCAGATCCTTGACGGTGCTCGTCGATGCTTCGCCGAACACGGCTATGACCGAGCCACGGTTCGGCGGCTGGAGCAGTCGATCGGGATGTCACGTGGTGCGATTTTCCACCACTTCCGGGACAAGGACGCCCTGTTTTTCGCGCTCGCGCACGAGGACGCCGAGCGGATGGCCGACGTCGCGTCCCGCGAGGGCCTCATCCAGGTGATGCGCGACATGCTCGCCGCGCCTGAGCAGTTCGACTGGTTGGCAACGAGGTTGGAGATCGCGCGGAAGCTGCGCAACGACCCCGCGTTCAGCCGCGGATGGTCGGAGCGCTCCGCGGAACTGGCAGCGGCGACACATGCTCGGCTGCAACGGCAGAAGGAAGCACACCGGGTGCGCGACGACGTACCCGGTGACGTGTTGCAGTGCTACCTGGAACTGGTCCTGGACGGCTTGGTGGCTCGGCTGGCCTCCGGGGAAGATCCGCAGCGGCTGTTCGCGGTCCTCGATCTAGTGGAGAACTCGGTGCGCCGCAAGGATTCTGGGCCGCAGGAGGCCAAGTAAACGGCACCGCGAAAAGGCTCGCAGTGCCGTTCGTGGGCGCGGGCCCAAGGGGCCTAGTGGGGCCGAGACGTATGGTTGGGTCCGCCGCGGCTGCGCATCGTGGTACCCGACTCGCGCAGCATGCTGTGAATCGACCCGTACGACCTGCCGGTGTTGGCGACGAGCTTGCGAATGCTCGCTCCCCTCTCGTAGGCATTGCGCAGCTCATGCAACAACTCGGCGCGCATCTCTTTCGACTTTGGCACTGTCCCCTCCACGCTTGAAACACAACCCAAGCACTCAGAGTAAGAACTTGCTCTCATACGCGGGTTGATTTCGCCGAATTCGCGTGCGATGACTTATGGGGCTCAGGCGAGCTCGATAAGATCCCGGTATTCCTCGGACCAATAATCCTCGGTGCCGTCGGGCAACAGCACCACGCGCTGCGGGTCCAGCGCCTCGGCCGCTCCAGGGTCGTGCGTTACCAACACCACCGCGCCTTGATAACTGCGCAACGCGTCGAGCACCTGTTCCCGCGACGCCGGATCGAGGTTGTTGGTCGGCTCGTCGAGCAGCAACACGTTCGCGGTGGATGCCACCAGGCCGGCCAGCGCCAGCCGCGTCTTCTCGCCTCCGGACAGGGTGCCTGCCGGTTGGTCGAGCTGCGCGCCGCTGAACATGAACGCTCCCAGCAGACCACGCAAGTCCTGCTCGCCCGAGGAAGGCGCGGCGTGCCGGATGTTCTCCCACACCGTCGCGTCGTTGTCGATGGTGTCGTGTTCCTGCGCGAAATAGCCCATCCGCAAACCGTGTCCGGGCTCGAGGCCTCCGGTGTCGGGCGTCTCGGTGCCGGCCAGCAGGCGTAGCAGCGTCGTCTTGCCGGCGCCGTTGAGCCCCAGCACCACCACCCGGGAGCCCCGGTCGATCGCCAGGTCGACACCGGTGAACACTTCCAGCGACCCGTAGGACTTGCTCAGCCCCTTGGCCACCAGCGGGGTGCGCCCGCATGCGGCCGGGGTGGGGAACTTGATCCGAGCCACCTTGTCGGCGCCCCGTTCCTCGTCCAGGGCCGCCATCATCCGATCGGCACGCCGCAACATATTCTGCGCCGCAACGGCTTTGGTGGCCTTCGCACCCAGCTTGGCGGCTTGTGAACGCAGCGCGGTGGCCTTGCGTTCGGCGTTCGCACGTTCCCGGCGGCGGCGCTGTTCGTCGGTGGCCCGGGCGTCGAGATACTTCTGCCACGTCATGTTGTAGACGTCGACCTCGCCGCGCACGGCGTCCAAGAACCACACCCGGTTGACGACGTCGGCGAGCAGCTCGACGTTGTGGCTGATGACCACCAGGCCGCCATTGTGGGACCGCAGGAAATCCCGCAGCCAGCCAAGCGAATCCGCGTCCAGGTGGTTGGTCGGTTCGTCGAGCAATAGCGTGGTCGACGAACCCGCACCGGTATCGGAGGCGGCGAACAGGATTCGCGACAGCTCCACCCGGCGGCGCTGACCGCCGGACAGGGTGCGCAGTTGCTGGGTCATGACCCGTTCCGGCAGGCCGAGACTCGCGCAGATCCGCCCGGCTTCGCTCTCGGCCCCGTAGCCACCCAACGCGACGAACCGCTCCTCCAGCTGGCCGTAACGACGGATGGCGCGGTCGCGCGCATCGTCGTCGGCGACCTCGGCCATCAACGCCTGCTGCTTCTCCAGATCGGTGAGCAAAGCGTCCAATCCGCGGGCCGACAACACCCGGTCGCGGGCCAGCACGTCGAGATCGCCTTCTTTGGGATCCTGTGGCAGGTAACCGATTTCGCCGATACGGGTGACCGTTCCGGCATACGGCTCGCTCTCCCCCGCCAAGATGCGCAGGGTCGTGGTCTTGCCCGCGCCGTTACGGCCCACCAACCCGATGCGATCACCGGGCTGAATCCGGAGATCGGGACCGTCGGGTGAGAGCAGGATGCGCGCACCAGCGCGGACCTCAAGGTCCGTAGCCGTGATCACGATCGCTGCCCTCCATGCACGTTATTTGTCGTCGGTGAACACCGCGGGCCGCCGTTCTGCGCGCGCGGCAACCGCTTCTTCGAAGTTGGCGGTGAGCAGACGGACGAATAGCTGTCCCAAGCCCTCGGCTTGCATATGCCCTTCCAGGCTACTGGCGTCCAGTCCACTCCAGAGTGTGCGCTTGGTCAACTCGACTCCGGGCCGGGAGAACGCCGCTATCCGAGCGGCGATCGCGTAGCAGGTGTCCAGGAGCTGGCCCTCGGGCACCTGACAGGACACCAGCCCGATGCGCTCGGCTTCCTCGGCGGTGACGTCGCGACCGGTCAGCATGATCTCGAAGGCCCGCGACGCTCCGATGGCCCTGGGGAGTAGGTAGGACAGGCCCAGTTCGCTCGCGGTCAACCCGTTGTTGATGCCCGCGGCCCGGAAATAGGCGTTGGTGGAGGCCACCCGGATGTCGGCGGCCAGCGCCAGGCACAGTCCCCCGCCGATGGCGGCGCCGTTGACGGCGGCGATGACCGGCTGATGCAGGCGGCGCAGCAGCAGGATCACGTCATCGAGCACCTGCATGGAGCGCAGCGCGTACGTCGGCCGGGTCAGCCCGTCCACATCCGGCACCGCGCCCGCGGACTTATGATCGGCGCCCGAAGAAAACCCTCGACCCGCCCCGGTCAGCACGACGACTCGCACAGAGTTGTCGTAGGTGACCTCTTCCAGGGCCTCCTTCAGCGGCACCATGACGTCGAACGCCATGGAATTCATCCGCTCGGGCCGATTGAGGGTTATCAGCGCGACGCCGGGCCGCGGATGTTCAACGAGTACCAAACTCACCCGTGAACGGTATCGCGGACGTTGCTAGAGACCTATTCGGCGGCGCGGCTCAGGCCTGATCTGCTTGAGCCGCCTCGACATCGAAGTCCCTGATTTGCTGCACCAGATCCTCGAGAGCCGCCGGCGGCAGTGCCCCGGGCTGGTTGAACAGCAGCTTGCCCTTCTTGAAGGCCATCAGCGTCGGAATGGACCGAATCTGGGCGGCGGTGGCCAGCTGTTGTTCGGCCTCGGTGTCGACCTTGGCGTGCACGATATCGGGGTGTTTCTCCGACGACGCCTGAAAAGTCGGCCCGAACTGGCGGCATGGCCCGCACCAGGAAGCCCAGAAGTCGACCAGCACGATGTCATTGTTTTCGATGGTCGTGTTGAACTGCTCCGCAGTGAGATCCTGTGTTGTCACATTTTGCCTAACGCCGCGTATCGCTCCGATGTTCCCGCGCGAATGTCGACCATTGGCGCAACCCCATACTGCTACCGCCAGCATCGATTGGCCAGCGCGAAGCTGCGCCGCCACGGCGACCGAGTAACGCGGGTCGATCTTCCCAATGAACAGTTGGGTTTTCGTTTGCGGACCACAAAGGCCACCGCCCCGAGGTTACGGTTGCGGAGGTTTTCCCCGCTCGGACAGACTTAGGCCTGATGATCCGTCGCCGGACGGACTCAGCCGAGGGAGATGTCTTGGGCCACTACATCGCTAACGTCCGTGATCTCGAGTTCAACATCTTCGAAGTTCTTGATGTGGGCACTGTTCTCGGCACCGGGCAGTACAGCGAACTCGATGCTGACACCGTGCGGACCATCTTGTCCGAGGCGGCCCGCCTGGCAGAAGGCCCGGTCGCCGAAACCTTTGCGTTTGCCGATCGCAACCCGCCGGTCTTCGATCCCGACGCGCACACCATCAGCGTGGCGCCCGAGTTGGCCAAGACGGTCCAAGCGATCAAGGACGCCGAGTGGTGGCGCCTCGGCCTGGCCGAAGACATCGGTGGCATGCCCGCACCGCCGCCGCTGGCGTGGGCGGTCAACGAAATGATCTTTTGCGCCAATCCGTCGGCGAGCTTCTTCTGCCTGGGTCCTTTTATGGCGCAAGCGCTTTACGCCGAGGGTGATGAGCAGCAGAAGCAGTGGGCGGCAGAGGGCGTCGAGCGCGGCTGGGCGGCCACCATGGTGCTTACCGAGCCCGATGCGGGTTCCGACGTCGGCGCCGGCCGCAGCAAGGCCATCGCGCAACCGGACGGCACCTGGCACATCGAGGGCGTCAAGCGGTTCATCTCCGGAGGTGACGTAGGCGACACCGCCGACAACGTCTGGCACCTCGTGCTGGCCCGCCCCGAGGGCGCCGGACCGGGCACCAAGGGGCTGAGCCTGTTCTACGTGCCCAACTACCTCTTCGACCCCGACACGTTCGAACTCGGTCCGCGCAACGGGGTTTTCGTCACGGGGCTGGAACACAAGATGGGTATCAAGTCGTCCCCTACCTGCGAGCTGACGTTCGGCGCCACCGATGTGCCCGCGGTGGGCTATCTGGTCGGCGGTGTGCACAACGGGATCGCGCAGATGTTCACCGTGATCGAGCACGCCCGAATGACGATCGGCGTCAAGGCCGCCGGCACCCTTTCCACCGGCTACCTCAACGCACTGGCCTACGCCAAGGAGCGGGTGCAGGGTGCCGACCTGACCCAGATGACCGATAAGACCGCACCCCGGGTGACGATCATGCACCACCCCGATGTGCGCCGCAGCCTGATGACCCAGAAGGCTTACGCCGAGGGGTTGCGGGCGCTCTACATGTATGCCGCGGCGCATCAGGATGATGTTCTTGCGCAACATGTTTCGGGTGCGGACCACGAGATGGCGCACCGCGTCGACGATCTACTGCTGCCCATCGTCAAAGGGGTGAGCTCGGAGCGGGCGTACGAGGTCCTGACCGAGTCGTTGCAGACGCTGGGCGGTTCGGGCTTCCTGCAGGACTACCCGCTGGAGCAGTACATTCGCGATTCCAAGATCGACTCCCTATACGAGGGCACCACCGCGATCCAGGCCCTGGACTTCTTCTTCCGCAAGATCGTCCGCGACCACGGCCAGGCGCTGCAGTTTGTGACGGCTCAGATCAGCCAGACCATCGACAACTGCGACGAGGCACTGAAATCGCAAGCGCTGGCGGTGCAAACCGCGCTCGACGAGGTCACGGCGATGACGGGCGCGCTGACCGGCTACCTGATGTCGGCCCCCCAGCACCCCACGGAGATCTACAAGGTGGGGCTCGGGTCGGTGCGGTATCTGCTCGCGGTCGGCGACTTGCTCATCGGCTGGCAATTGCTGGTGCACGCCGGGATTGCGCGCGCGGCACTGACCGACAGTCCCGCCGAGAAAGACGCGGCGTTCTATCGGGGCAAGATCGCGACGTCGGCGTTCTTCGCCAAGAACATGCTGCCGAGACTGACCGCGCTGCGCCACGTCCTCGAGTCCATCGACGACGATGTCATGCGCATTTCCGAAGACGCGTTCTGACTTGCCGGCGTTACGGCGTCACGGGTCTGTTGACGTCGTTGAACCGGACGATCACGCGCTCGAGCCGTTTGACGCGTTCGGCTTTGGCGCGTTTGGTGTAGATCCGGCGATCGGCCGGCGTGAGCTCGGCGTCGTCGCTGAATGCGCTGAGCAATGCCCGCGGATACAGCCTCTCCACCAGGACGACGTTCATCTCGGCACACAGCACCAACGTCGTCGACACGAGATACAGGAAAGCAAGCAAACCCAGCACCAACGCGAAAATACTGTTGGTGGCGCTGGCCGACTTGACCGTGTGCTGGATGTAGCCGGCCCCGAACCACTGCAAAATCTGCCAAATGAATGCCGCCACAACAGCTCCCGGCAGGACCTGCCGATACGTCAGTTCGCGCGCGGTGGTCAGGCGAAAAGCCACCAGACAGATCAGCGCGTTGATCGCCACGGCGGCCAGCGTCACGCCGATCTTTCCGAAGACACCCAGGGTCTGCGTCGTCTGAGCAATCCCGGACAAGACAGTGGCCCCGATGACCGCCGAACCGAGCACCAACAGCAGCAGCAAGCTGCGCACGCGTGACCGAATCGGATTGGGACGCTTGTTCTTCGGGACGGCCCACACCGAGTCCATCGCGTTCTGCACGGCCTGGCCGACGCCCAGCCCGCCATAGAGCGCACCGAGGATTCCGACGACCACGGCGACCGTTCCCCCGCTGAGGCCCCCCGGCTGATGCAGCTGGCTGCCGATCACCGGGAACTGGCTCAGGGCGCTGTGCAGCACCTGCTGTTGCAGATCGGGGCGGCCTGCGAGCACCACACCCAGCCCGGTAGTCAACAGCAGCAGCATCGGGAACAGCGACACAAAGCCGTAGTAGGTGATCAGCGCGGCCAGATAGCCGCCCTGGTCATCGAGGTACTTGTAGATGACGGCGACGGACACACTCACGGCGCGGTTCCGTCGTTGCAAACTGTCCAGCCAGCCGACCATTGCCGATCACTCATCCCCCCGAAACCGACACCCAAACCAACGGGATGAGCGGGGCATACCCCGATTCGACGGCCGCCAACCGCGCTGCCGAGGCTGGGCGACTCATAGGTCAGGCACAGCTGGATCCGGTAGACCGTCGTTGGGACCGTCCCACGATTGGAGAAACGTTGATGTCTGCCAGCTCTCACACGTCTCGGCTTACCCGATTCGCGTTGCTTGCGGTCACCGGAGTCACCGCGGTATCCGTCGCGGCGTGTGGTTCGTCGAACACGTCGAGCCCCTCCTCGTCACCGAGCACCACGAGTTCCGCGCCGACACCGGCCACGACGTCCACGTCGCCACCGGCCACCGGCCAGGCCCGGGTCAGTGGACTGATCGCATCCGTGTCGGGAGACACCGCTGCGGTCACGCAGGAAAAGGGCAATGCCGCCGTGGCTTTCACGCCGTCGACCAAGGTCACCGAGGTCACTGCGGCCGCGCTGACTGACGTCACCGCGGGCAGTTGCGTCACCGTGCGGCCCGCTCGCCAGGATTCTCAGCCCGGCCAGCCGCTCACCGCGGCATCCGTGCGGGTGAGCCCCGCCGTCGACGGCAAATGCCCGCCGGGCAAGGAAGCGGCACCGGGCGGTTCCACCACGCCCGCCCCGCCGGGCGCGCCCACCACGGCACCGGTAACGCGCGCGCCGGTGCGGGGTGCCGTCGCGTCCGTCGCCGGTAACACGATCACCGTCACGAGCACCGACGCCAACGGCGCGACCTCGCAGACGCCGGTGACGGTCACCGACAAGACCCGGTACACCAAGCAGTCCGGCGCCAACACCCAAGCCATTGCGCAAGGCAAATGCCTTACGGCACAAGGAACTCAAGACAGCAGCGGCACGCTAGAGGCCACGAACATCGATCTGCGACCGGCTCATGACGGCAAATGTGTGGGCAAAAAGCCGACGGGCCATCGCGGGCACGGCGGGTAAGCGTGCGGCGGCGTCCCGGTTAGACGGTGAAGCCGAGAGCGCGTAGCTGCTCGCGCCCGTCCTCGGTGATCTTGTCCGGGCCCCACGGCGGGTTCCACACCCAGTTGATCCGAATGTCGTTGACCAGACCGCTGCCGATCAACGCGCTGCGCGACTGGTCTTCGATCACATCGGTGAGCGGGCAGGCCGCCGATGTCAACGTCATGTCGATGGTCGCGACCTTTCCTTCGTCGCCCTCTTCGACGTTGAGGCCGTAGACCAACCCCAGATCGACCACGTTGATCCCGAGTTCGGGGTCGACGACGTCACGCATCGCCTCTTCGAGGTCGGCGACGAATTCCTCGTCGGGTGCGGTGGTTTCGCTCATCGTTGGTCCTCCTCGAAAGCGTGGCTGGCTTGGGCCACTGCGTCTTTGAATGCCATCCACCCCAGCAGAGCACATTTCACCCGTGCCGGGTACTTGGCTACTCCGGCGAAGGCGATGCCGTCGCCCAGGACATCCTCGTCGCCCTCGACCGTTCCCCGCGACGACACCATTTCGGTGAACGCGGTGATGGTCTTCAGCGCCTCCCCCACGCTCTGGCCGATCACCTGCTGGGTGAGCACCGAGGTGGCCGCCTGGCTGATCGAACAGCCTTGTCCGTCATAGGAAACGTCGGTGACGGTCTCACCGTCGTCGGACAGCGTCACCCGCAGCGTGATCTCGTCGCCGCAGATCGGGTTTACGTGGTACACCTGCGCGCCGAACGGCTCGCGCAGACCGCGGTGCTGCGGGTGCTTGTAGTGATCGAGGATCACGTCTTGATACATCTGCTCCAGGCGCACGGCTCACGCTCCGCCGAAGAAGTCCACGGACCGGCGCACGCCGGCCACCAGCCGGTCCACCTCGTCGGCGGTGTTGTACACCGCGAACGACGCCCGCGCCGTGGCGGCCACACGGAATCGGCGGTGCAGCGGCAACGCGCAATGATGCCCGACCCGCACCGCGACACCCTCGTCGTCGAGCACTTGCCCGACGTCGTGCGCGTGTACGCCGTCGACGACGAATGCGACCGGTGAGCCGCGATTCTCCATCGATGTCGGCCCGACGATGCGCACGGCGTCGATACCCGACAGGCCCGCCAGCGCCGTGGCCACCAGCTCGTGTTCGTGGGCCTGCACGGCATCCATGCCGATGGCGCCGAGATAGCGTGCGGCCGCGGCCAAGCCGACGACCTGGGAGGTCATCGGGGTACCTGCCTCGAATCGCTGCGGGGGCGCGGCATACGTCGTGGCCTCCATGGTGACCGTCTCGATCATCGATCCACCGGTGAGGAACGGCGGCAATGCCTCGAGCAACTTCCGGCGACCGTAGAGCACGCCGATTCCGTTGGGGCCCAGCATCTTATGACCGGAGAAGGCGCCGAAGTCGACGTCGAGGGCGTGGAAGTCGACGGGCTGATGCGGTACCGACTGGCAGGCGTCCAGCACGGTCAGCGCGCCCACGGCCTTGGCCCGGGCGACCAGCTCACTCACCGGCGCGACCGCGCCGGTGACGTTGGAATGATGGCTGAACGCGACGACCTTGACGCGTTCGTCGAGTTGCAGCGAGTCCAGGTCGATATGTCCGTCGTCGGTGACGCCGTACCAGCGCAGCGTCGCCCCGGTGCGGCGGGCCAGTTCCTGCCACGGCACCAGGTTGGCATGGTGTTCGAGCTCGGTGGTGACGATGACGTCGCCTGCACCGACCGCCCGGTCGAAGCGCTTGTCGCCCAGCACATATGACACCAGGTTCAGCGATTCGGTCGCGTTCTTGGTGAAAATCAGCTCGTCGGTGTCGGCGCCGACGAACGCCGCGATGTCGGCCCTGCCCTGCTCGTAGGCATCGGTGGCTTCTTCCATCAGCTGGTGCGCACCGCGGTGCACGGCGCCGTTGGACGTCAACAGGAATTCCCGTTCGGCATCGAGCACCTGCAACGGGCGTTGCGATGTCGCGCCGGAATCCAGGTACGCCAACTGGTTTCCACTGCGCATGATGCGCTTCAGGATCGGGAAGTCAGCACGGATCGCCGCGAGATCCAGTGGAGTCACGGAGGCCGACATCGTTACGCCCCCGCGGCGGCCGATTGTGTAAAGCGCTCGTACCCATGCTCTTCGAGTGCGTCGGCCAGTTCGGGACCGCCGGCCTCGACGATGCGCCCGCCGACGAACACGTGCACGAACTGCGGCCGGATGTAGCGCAGGATCCGGGTGTAGTGCGTGATCAGCAGGACACCGCCGTGCTCGGCTTCCGCGTAGCGGTTCACTCCCTCGCTGACCACCCGCAGCGCGTCGACGTCCAGCCCGGAGTCGGTCTCGTCGAGGATCGCGATCTTGGGTTTGAGCAGCGACAGCTGCAGGATCTCGTGGCGCTTCTTCTCACCGCCCGAAAAGCCTTCGTTCACACTGCGTTCGGAGAACGCCGGATCGATCCCGAGATCGTCCAACGCGCCCTTGACTTCCTTGACCCAGTGCCGAAGCTTCGGCGCCTCACCACGCACTGCCGTAGCCGCGGTGCGCAGGAAGTTCGACATCGACACCCCGGGCACCTCGATCGGGTACTGCATGGCGAGGAACAAGCCGGCCCGCGCCCGTTCGTCGACGCTCATCGCCAGCACGTCCTGGCCGTCCAGCGTGATCGAGCCGGACGTCACCTCGTATTTCGGGTGCCCGGCGATCGCATACGACAGGGTGGACTTGCCGGACCCGTTCGGGCCCATCAGCGCATGCGTCTCCCCCGACTTCACCGTGAGATCGACACCCTTGAGGATCGGGATGGCCTCGGCGTCATTGGCGGGCGAGACGCTGACGTGCAGATCCTTGATTTCGAGCGTGGTCATCAGTTCTTGATTCCTTCGGTTAGCTCAAGTTCGTGTTCGATCGCCTCGGTCAGCCGGTCACGCACGGAAGGCACGGCGATCTTCTGGATGATCTCGGCGAAAAAGCCCCGCACGATCAGCCTGCGGGCCTGGTCTTCCGGGATACCGCGAGCCCGCAGGTAGAACACCTGCTCGTCATCGAATCTTCCCGTGGCACTTGCGTGTCCGGCACCGACGATCTCACCCGTTTCGATCTCGAGGTTGGGCACCGAATCGGCGCGAGCCCCGTCGGTGAGCAACAGGTTGCGGTTGGTCTCGAAAGTGTCCGTGCCGGTGGCCTCCGCGCGGATCAGCACGTCGCCCACCCACACGGTGTGCGCGTCGGGGCGGCTGGATTCCGGATCGGCTTGCAGCGCACCCTTGTACAGCACATCCGAGCGGCAGTTGGGGTGCGCGTGGTCCACCAGCAACCGGGATTCGAAGTGCTGGCCGTCGTCGGCGAAGTAGGTGCCGAGCAGTTGAGCGTCGCCGCCGGGAGCGGTGAACCGCACCGTCGTCGACGTGCGGACCAGGTCGCCGCCGAGCGTCACGTTGACATGGCCGAGCACCGAATCCTTGCCCAGCCGTGCGTGATGCGCACTGACGTGAACCATGTCGTCGGCCCAGTCGGCGATCCAGATCACCCCGAGGGCTGCCGAGTCGCCGACGATGATCTCGACGTTGTCGGCGTACGTCCCGCTGCCACGCAGGTCGACGACGACGATGGCCCGGGCGAGTTCCTCGACGCGGATCTGCAGATGGCCGTAGGCGACCGCGCCCTCGCCCGGCCCGGTGACGACGATCTCGATGGGCTTGGCAACCTCGGTGTCGCGCGCCACGGTCACCACCGTCGCGGAGTTGAACGACGAGAATGCCTGGGCCGCAACACGATCAGTGGGTGTACCGCCTTGGCCCAGTCGCTCGTCGCCGCGGCGCACGGTTTCGGCGTGCACACCGGGCTGTTCTCCGACACTGATCGTCGCCTTGCCGTTGGCGACCGCCGAGCCGTCGTGCAGGCCACGCAACCGTCGCAGCGGGGTGAACCGCCAGATCTCGTCGCGGCCGCTGGGCACCTCGAAGGCGTCCACGTCGAAGGACGCGAACAGCTCCCCCTTGTTCTTGACGATCCCCTCGACGGCCCCTGTTAAATCCTGAGTCACTTAACCGACCGCGCCTTCCATCTGCAGCTCGATCAGCCGGTTGAGCTCCAGCGCGTACTCCATCGGCAGTTCCTTGGCGATCGGCTCGACGAAGCCGCGCACGACCATCGCCATCGCCTCGTCCTCGGTCATGCCGCGGCTCATCAGGTAGAACAGCTGGTCCTCGCTGACCTTGGACACGGTGGCCTCGTGGCCCATCGTGACGTCGTCCTCGCGGATGTCGACGTACGGGTAGGTGTCGCTGCGGCTGATCGTATCGACCAGCAGCGCATCGCATTTCACGCTGGACCGCGAACCGTGGGCACCCTTGTTGATCTGCACCAGGCCGCGGTAGGACGCGCGGCCGCCGCCGCGTGCCACCGACTTGGAAACGATGTTGCTCGACGTGTTGGGCGCCAGGTGCAGCATCTTGGCGCCGGTGTCCTGGTGCTGGCCCTCGCCGGCGAACGCCACCGACAGCACCTCGCCCTTGGCGTACTCGCCGGTCATCCAGACCGCCGGATACTTCATCGTCACCTTCGACCCGATGTTGCCGTCGACCCACTCCATGGTGGCGCCGGCTTCGGCGCGGGCACGCTTGGTGACGAGGTTGTAGACGTTGTTCGACCAGTTCTGGATCGTCGTGTAACGGCAACGGCCACCGGGCTTCACGATGATCTCGACCACCGCGGAGTGCAGCGAGTCGCTCTTGTAGATCGGCGCGGTACAGCCCTCGACGTAGTGCACGTAGGCGCCCTCGTCCACGATGATCAGCGTCCGCTCGAACTGCCCCATGTTTTCGGTGTTGATCCGGAAGTAGGCCTGCAGCGGAATATCGACGTGCACGCCCGGCGGGACGTAGATGAACGAACCGCCTGACCACACAGCGGTGTTCAGCGCGGAGAACTTGTTGTCCCCGGCCGGAATCACGGTGCCGAAGTACTGCCGGAAGATCTCGGGGTGCTCGCGCAGCGCCGTATCGGTGTCCAGGAAGATGACGCCCTGCTTCTCCAGGTCCTCACGGATGGAGTGGTAAACGACCTCGGACTCGTACTGCGCGGCGACACCGGAGACCAGCCGCTGCTTCTCCGCCTCCGGGATGCCCAGCTTGTCGTAGGTGTTCTTGATATCCGCGGGCAGATCGTCCCAGGTCGCTGCCTGCTTCTCGCTGGAGCGCACGAAGTACTTGATGTTGTCGAAGTGGATGCCCTCGAGGTTGGAGCCCCAGCTCGGCATCGGCTTCTTGTCGAAGATGCGCAGCGCCTTCAGTCGGGTCTCCAGCATCCACTCCGGCTCGCTCTTCTTCGCCGAGATGTCGCGGACCACCGCCTCCGACAGCCCGCGCTGCGCGCTGGCACCGGCCACGTCAGTGTCAGACCAGCCATAGCCGTACTTGCCCAGCGATGCGATCGTCTGCTCCTGGGTCAACGGCGCAGCAGTCACAGAACCCTTGGTGGCCTCTGGTGTGAGTGTCATGCGGACGCTCCTTTGGTGCTCGTACGGTGCTGGCGCGGGCTGGGCGCCGCTTGATGCTAGGTCTTGGCTGCCGCCGGGGTGAGCGGCACATGGGTGGTACAGGCGCAGTCGCCGTTGACGATGGTCGCCAGCCGCTGCACGTGGGTGCCGAGTACCTCGGCCATCGCCTCCCGCTCGGCCTCGCACAGCTCCGGGAATTCCTCGGCGACATGCGATACCGGGCAGTGGTGCTGGCAGATCTGCACGCCATGCAATGGCAGGCCCACCCGGGTGGTGGTGGCGACGTAGCCGGCCTTGGTCAGCGCGCCGGCCACCCGGTCGGCGGCTGCCTCGACATCGGCGTCGTCGGCACTGTCGGCGGGCTCGACATCGGCCAGGATCGTGTCGATGCGGCGCCGGGCGAACGCCTGCACCGCGCCCTGTCCGCCGATTTCGCGCAGTTGGCGCATGGCCGCCGCCGCCAGGTCGTCGTAAGCGTGGTCGAGCTTGGCCCGGCCGGCAGCCGTCAACCGGAAGCGCTTCGCCGGGCGCCCGCGTCCGGCCTGCTGCCATGCCGCGGCCGCCGCGGACTCCGCGTCGCCCGCTTCGATCAGCGCGTCGAGGTGACGCCGCACGCCAGCGGCCGCCAGGCCGAGCCGGTCACAGATCTCACTGACGGTGATCGACCCGGATTCCAGTAGCAGCCGCACGATGGCGCGGCGGGTGTGACCATCCGGCACGACAGTAGGGGCCGCCGCACCGATTTCAGGCGCGGAAACAGCTTCCTCAGCGGTCTGGATTTTCACAACACCAGTGTGACGCAATTCCGGAAATCGGTCTAGCAAGGGTGCCCTGAGTCGGGGGTCGTGCCGATTGCGCGGCGAGCACCGGCCCGTCACTTCTCGGCATGTCGCTACGCTGCACTGATGGCAGTGCGCCACCACACGCTGAGCTCGTCGATCGCCGCCCTGCACGGCGACGAGAAGCCCGTTGGCTCACCGCTGAATGAGACGGAACTCACCGCACTTCGGCGTACCCGCCTGTTCGGCGCCACCGGCACCGTCCTGATGGGGATCGGCGCACTGGGCGCCGGGGCCCGGCCCGTCGTCCAAGACCCCACGTTCGGCGTCCGGCTGTTGAACCTGCCGTCCCGGATCCAGACGGTGTCGTTGACCATGACCACCGTCGGGGCGGTCATGATGGCGCTCGCCTGGTTGATGCTGGGCCGATTCGCGATGGGCAAGCGGCAGATGTCGCGCGGCGACCTGGATCGCACCCTGATGCTGTGGATGCTGCCGCTGCTGATCGCGCCGCCGATGTACAGCAAGGACGTCTACTCCTACCTGGCGCAGAGCCAGATTTCGGTCGAAGGCCTCGACCCCTACAAGGTCGGTCCGGCGTCCGGACTGGGCCTCGGTCATGTGTTCACCCTGTCGGTCCCCAGCGTGTGGCGCGAGACGCCGGCCCCCTACGGTCCGTTGTTCTTGTGGATCGGGCGCGGCATCTCGGCCGTGACCGGCGAGAACATCGTCGCCGCGGTGCTCTGCCACCGCTTGGTGGTGCTGGCGGGCGTGGCGATGATCGTGTGGGCCACCCCGCGGCTGGCCCGGCGCTGTGGTGTCGCCGAGGTCAGTGCGCTGTGGCTGGGCGCCGCGAACCCGCTGCTGCTCATGCATCTGGTCGCGGGCATCCACAACGAGGCGCTGATGCTCGGCTTGATGCTGATCGGTGCCGAGTTCGCGCTGCGGGGTATCGACTCGCCGCAGCTGTGGCCCACGTCGTGGCGCCGCATCGGCCCCGACTGGGAGCCGCTGGGGATGCTGTTGGCCGGCTCCGTGTTGATCACGCTGTCCTCGCAGGTGAAGCTGCCTTCACTGTTGGCGCTGGGATTCGTCACGATGGCGCTGGCCTATCGCTGCGGCGGCAACCTGCGGGCGCTGCTGCTGGCCGGTGGCGGCATGGGGACGCTCTCGCTGGCGGTCATGGCGGTGGTGGGCTGGATCAGCGGGCTCGGATTCGGCTGGGTATTCACCCTCGGCACCGCCAACGTCGTGCGCAGCTGGATGTCGCCGCCGACGCTGTTGGCCCTGGCCACCGGGCAGGTGGGGATTCTGCTGGGCCTGGGCGACCACACCACCGCCGTGCTGGCGCTGACCCGTTTCATCGGCGTGCTGATCATCATGGTGCTGGTCACCTGGCTGCTGTTCGCCGTGTTCCGCGGCCGGCTGCACCCGATCGGAGGTCTCGGCGTCGCGCTGGGCATCTGCGTGCTGCTGTTTCCCGTCGTGCAGCCGTGGTATCTGCTGTGGGCGATCATTCCGCTGGCCTGCTGGGCAACCCGCACCGGCTTCCGCGAAACGGTCATCGTGATCACGCTCGTCGTCGGCATCTTCGGTCCAACGGCCAACGGCGACCGCTTTGCGTTGTTCCAGATCCTGGATGCCACCCTGGCCAGCGCCGCCGTGATGGCCGTGCTGGTCGCGCTGACCTACACCCGGCTGCCCTGGCGACCGCTGCAGTCCACGAACGGCGAGGCGAACGGCGCCGCGGCCACCGACGCGGCGCCCGCGACCGCGGAGACCCGACGGCCGACGTCGGCACCCGACGCCTACGCTGACTCGACGTGAGTTCGGGCCCCCTAAACCCCCAAGCCCCCGAAACAGTGGTGCGGCTGCGCGGGGTGAGCAAGCGATACGGGTCAACGACGGCTGTCAGCAATCTCGATCTGGAAGTGCATGCCGCCGAGGTGCTGGCCCTGTTGGGCCCCAACGGCGCGGGCAAGACGACGACGGTCGAGATGTGCGAGGGCTTCGTGCGCCCGGACGCCGGGACGATCGAGGTGCTGGGGCTGGACCCGGTCACCGACAACGCCCGGCTGCGCGCGCGCATCGGGGTGATGTTGCAGGGCGGCGGCGGCTATCCCGCCGCCCGCGCCGGCGAGATGCTCGAATTGGTCGCCGCCTACGCCGCCGACCCGCTGGACCCGCAATGGCTGCTGGCCACCTTGGGCCTGACCGATGCCGCCCGCACCACCTACCGTCGGCTTTCCGGCGGGCAGCAGCAACGGCTGGCGCTGGCCTGCGCGCTGGTCGGGCGGCCCGAATTGGTGTTCCTCGACGAGCCGACGGCCGGCATGGATGCGCATGCCCGGCTGCTGGTGTGGGAGCTGATCGACGCGCTGCGCCGCGACGGTGTGACGGTGGTGCTCACCACCCACCAGCTCAAGGAGGCCGAGGAACTCGCGGACCGGCTCGTCATCATCGACCACGGCGCGATGGTGGCGTCGGGCACGCCGAGCGAACTGATGCGTTCCGGCGCGAAAGACCAGCTGCGGTTCACCGCGCCGCCGCGACTTGACTTGTCGCTCTTGGCCGCCGCGCTGCCGGAGGACTACAAGGCCACCGAGGTGATCCCGGGCGAGTACCTGGTCGAGGGGCCGGTCGACCCGCAGGTGCTGGCGACCGTGACGGCGTGGTGCGCCCAGATCGACGTGCTGGCTACCGATATGCGGGTCGAGCAACGCAGTCTCGAGGATGTGTTCCTGGATCTCACCGGCAGGAAGTTGCGACCGTGACCGACACCAACACCCCGCTGTTTCCGGCGGGCACCTTCGCCCCGGACCCACGTCCCAACGCCGTGCCGAAAATGCTTGCCGCGCAGTTCGGCTTGGAGTTGAAGCTGTTGCTGCGCAACGGCGAACAATTGCTGCTGACCATGTTCATCCCGATCACACTGCTGGTCGGGCTCACGCTGTTGCCGTTCGGCTCGTTCGGGAGCAACCGCGCCGCGACGTTCGTCCCGGTCATCATGGCGCTGGCGGTGATCTCGACGGCGTTCACCGGGCAGGCGATCGCGATCGCGTTCGACCGGCGCTACGGCGCGCTCAAACGGCTTGGGGCCACACCGCTTCCGGTCTGGGGGATCATCGCCGGCAAGTCGCTGGCCGTGATCACCGTGGTGTTCTTGCAGGCAATCATCTTGGGCAGCATAGGTTTTGCGCTGGGCTGGCGACCTGCTCCGGCGGCCCTTGTGCTGGGCGCGGCGGTCATCGCGCTGGGCACCGCCGGCTTCACGGCGCTCGGCCTGCTCCTCGGCGGCACGCTGCGCGCCGAGATCGTGCTCGCCGTCGCCAACCTGATGTGGTTCGTCTTCGCGGGGCTGGGCGCGCTGACGGTCGAGACGAACATGATCCCGACGGCGGTCAAGTGGGCGGCCCGGCTCACCCCGTCCGGCGCGCTCACCGAGGCGCTGTCGCAGGCGATGACGCTGTCGGTCGACTGGTTCGGCGTCGTCGTGCTCGCGGTGTGGGGCGCGGTGGCCGCGCTGGCCGCGCTGCGCTGGTTCCGCTTCACCTGACGGTCCCGTACTACAGGCCGTAGTTTTCGTTGGCCTACGATCGGGCGGTGGTAAGACGAGTGCTGCGGTGGTAAGACGAGTGCTGCGGTGGTAAGACGAGTGCTGTTGCGGTTGGTGGACCTGCTCCCCGACCCCAGCCTGCGTGTCCAGCGGATCATCGCCGCGACCGTGATTGTGTCCCAGGGCGGTATCGCCGTCACCGGCTCGATCGTGCGCGTCACCGCGTCGGGTCTGGGTTGCCCCACCTGGCCGCAGTGTTTCCCGGGCAGTTTCGTCCCGGTCGCCGTCGCCGAAGTGCCGCGGGTTCATCAGGCCGTCGAGTTCGGCAACCGGATGTTCAGCCTCGCGGTGGTGGTCACCGCCGCGCTGGCGGTGCTGGCGGTCTACCGGGCCCGCCGGCGGGCCGAGGTGCTGACCTACGCGTGGCTGATGCCGGTGTCGACGGTGGTACAGGCGGTGATCGGTGGCATCACGGTGCGCACCGGGCTGCTGTGGTGGACGGTCGCGATTCACCTGCTGGTGTCGATGACGATGGTGTGGCTGTCGGTGCTGCTGTACGTCAAGGTCGGCGAGCCGGATGACGGAGTGGTTCACCAGCGGGTGGCCAAGCCGCTGCGGTTGCTCACCGCGCTGACCGGAATGAACCTGGCCCTGGTGCTGGTCGCCGGCACGCTGGTGACCGCCGCCGGCCCGCACGCGGGCGACCGCAGCCCGAGTCGCACGGTGCCGCGGCTGCAGGTAGAGATCACCACGCTGGTGCACATGCATTCGTCGCTGCTGGTCGCCTATCTCGCGCTGCTGGTCGGGCTGGGCTTCGGGCTGCTGGCCGTCGGCGCGACGCGGGCGATCATGCTGCGGCTGGGCGTGCTGCTGGTCCTGGTGTGCGCGCAAGCCGCGGTCGGCACCACGCAGTACTTCACCGGCGTTCCCGCGGCCCTGGTCGCCGTGCACGTCGCCGGGGCCGCGGCCTGCACGGCCGCGACCGCTGCGCTATGGGCGTCGATGCGAGAACGGGCCAAGCCCGAGCCGCTCGCAGGCTGACTCCACGGCCAGCGCGAACTCGCGCTGAGCCAAGCCGCGAGCGCCGCCGTCCAGCCGCCGCCAGCCCAGCGACGGGTCGACCAGCTGTAGCTCCAGCAACTCCGAGCCACTCAAATGCACTCGCGCGTAAAGCAATTCGCTTGCCCCGATGCTCAGTTCGTCAGCCGCTGCGGCCAGCGCCGCGGCGCCGATGTCCCAGAGTTCGAAATCTGGCTCGGGGGGAAACGCGTGCGAGGGCTTGCCCGCAAGAAAGACCAGCTCCGTGTCGGCACCCGACACGGGCTGCACCAGCACACCGTGGCCGGCGGCGTGCAATTCGGCGGCACAGGTCACGGCCGCGGGCCGGTCGGCGCACCGGCGAGTCCCGGTGCCGATGGCCGGACCGATGAACACCCGACCGGGACCCGGCAACCGAACCCGTTCGTCCGGCGCGAAAATCTCCCCCGGCACCGTCGGCACCCCGCGAGCCGCCAGATCGCGCAGATAACGCCGGTCGACATTCCAGGTGACAACGTTCGCTGTATTCAGCAGTTTCTTGACGCGTGTGGTCCAGGCCAGGAACTCCCCCAGCCGCCCGGCGTAGTCGTGCGTGGCGCGCAGGATCACCAGATCCGCGTCGCACGTATCGGGGTTATCCCAGGACAACCAGCGCGCGTGCAGACCGCGCTGCCGCAGCGCCGCGGCCAGACCCGCGTCGTCGCCGTCGCCGGCCGGGTGCGCCGGACATCCGGCCAGCACGATGCGGGGATGGAAGACGTCCGGTCGGGCAAGCTTCATGCCCGGGCATGATAGCGACATGCATGCAATCGAAGTCAGTGAAACCGGCGGCCCCGAGGTCCTGCGCTACGTCGACACCCCACAACCCACTCCGGGCCGAGGCGAGCTGCTGATCAAGACCGAGGCCGTCGGCGTCAACTTCATTGACACCTATTTCCGTTCCGGGCAATATCCGCGCGAGGTGCCATTCGTCCTGGGCTCCGAGGTGTGCGGCACCGTCGCGGCCCTGGGCGAGACGGCCGACGAAGAATTCAGCGTCGGCGACCGCGTGGTGTCGGCCGCGGCGTCCGGCGCTTACGCCGAATTCGCCACTGCACCGGCATATTTGACCGCAAAGGTGCCGGACGGTGTCAGCTCCGAGGTGGCTGCCTCGGTGCTACTGAAGGGCCTGACCGCGCACTACTTGCTGAAGTCGGTGTACCCGGTGCAGGTCGGCGACGCGGTGCTGGTGCACGCCGGCGCCGGCGGCGTCGGGCTGATCCTGACCCAGTGGGCACACGTGCTCGGCGCCCGGGTCATCACCACCGTCTCGACTCCCGAGAAGGCCAAGCTGTCCAAGAAGGCCGGCGCCGACGAGGTGCTCTCCTACCCCGACGATGCCGCGCAGTTCGGTCGGCAGATTCGCGAGCTCACCGGCGGTATCGGGGTGGCGGCGGTGTACGACGGCGTCGGCGCCAGCACGTTCGACGCCAGCCTGGCCAGCCTGGCCGTCCGCGGGACCCTCGCACTGTTCGGCGCCGCCAGCGGACCCGTGCCGCCGGTGGATCCGCAGCGGCTCAATGCCGCGGGCTCGGTGTTCCTGACCCGCCCGGCGCTGGTCCACTTCATGCGCACCGGCCAGGAGTTCAGCTGGCGCGCCGACGAATTGTTCGAGGCGGTTGCCGGCGGGGCGATCAACATCGAAGTCGGGGGGCGCTATCCGCTGGCCGAAGCGACCCGCGCGCACCAGGATCTGCAGGGCCGCAAGACCGCCGGCTCGATTGTGTTGCTGCCGTAGCGATTCAAGCCCTGTCACGCCTTCGGACAGAAAATTCCGAGGATCTGCTGGCAGTTGTCTCTGTTGATCAGGCCCGGCGGCGCCGGTGGCGGCGGTGGCGGTGGATTGTCGCCATCCCAAATGTTTTGGGCCACATTGCCTTGCCCGAAGTAGACGTAAAAGTAGGTGTGGCAAATGTTGTTATCCCAAACGACCGGGTTGGTGACGTGGTTGCCGGTCGGCGGCAAGGGCTGCCCCGGGCACCAGTGACATGGCCCCTGGGGGTGGTCGTTGGGACAGCCGGGCCATGCATCCAGCGGTACGGGCCCGCGTTGAGCCTGGGCGATGGCCGCGGTCAGGCCGAAATCGGACAACGCCAGACCGCCCGAGAGCAGTGCCGCGGCGATCAACTTCTTGACGATGCGCCTGGGTGCCATGGCCTTAGTGTGGCCCCTTTGCACTGGCTACCGATCCCAACAGGCGCCGCCCAGCCACCACAGTTGCCGCACACGGAGAAGGACCCGACTGTTTTAGAAAGCGATATCGGATGCGCTATCGCTTTTGGAAACCACATGCCGACGAGTTCGGCGGTGCTGAAGTGGCGGATGGGATTTCACGCCGGAAGGCGGATCAGAGCAGCGTCGGTAACGCGATCACCGAGTCGACCGCCAGCGCGCAGAACACCACCGCAAGGTAGTTGTTCGATTGCAGGAACAGCCGCAGCGGCTTGACCGGCTCGCCCGCCCGCACCCCGGCGTACAGCTGGTGGGCCATCGCCAGGAACCAGACCCCGGCCAGCACGGCGACCGCGGTGTACAGCCAGCCCGCGGCCAGCGCCAGCA
Source organism: Mycobacterium sp. IDUB_19 (assembly GCF_055419445.1). Classification (NCBI taxonomy): domain Bacteria; kingdom Bacillati; phylum Actinomycetota; class Actinomycetes; order Mycobacteriales; family Mycobacteriaceae; genus Mycobacterium; species Mycobacterium sp. IDUB_19. Next base: position 57,542 of record NZ_JBVAXR010000004.1, read on the forward strand.
CCATGGTCGCCAGCACGGTCAGCCAGGTGTAGATCAGGATCTGCTTGGTGACCTGACGTTCGGTCGCCACGGCGGGCAGCATGGGCACGCCGGCCGCCTTGTAGTCGTCCTTGTATCGCATCGCCAGCGCCCAGGTGTGCGGGGGCGTCCAGAAGAAGATGATCGCGAACATCGCCAACGCCGGCCAGCCGATGGTGCCGGTGACGGCCGACCAGCCGATCATCACCGGCATGCAGCCGGCCGCGCCGCCCCACACGACGTTTTGCGAGGTGCGGCGTTTGAGCAGCAGCGTGTAGACGAACACGTAGAACGCGATGGTGGCGATGGCGAGCAGCCCCGACAGCAGGTTCGTCGTCCACCAGAGCCAGAAGAACGAGCCCACGGTGAGTACCAGCCCCAGCACCAGGGCGTTTCGCGTCGGCACCGCGGCCCGGGCCAACGGCCGGCGCGCGGTCCGTTTCATCAGCTTGTCGATGTCGGCGTCGGCCACGCAGTTGAGCGTGTTGGCCCCGCCGGCCGCCAGCATCCCGCCGATCAACGTGTTGAGGATCAGCAGCGGCTCCACCTGGCCGCGGTTGGCCAGCAGCATCGCGGGTATCGCCGTCACCAGCAGCAGTTCAATGACCCGCGGCTTCGTCAGCGCCAGGTAAGCCAGCACCGAGCCACGTATTCGGCTCGGCGCGACGCGCCCGCGAACGCTCACGCAATAACTCCTTGGGGTCGCAGCAGGGCGCAGCATCTACTACGCACGATGGTAGACCGGGTTGGGGCCGCAGCCCGCCTCCAGGGTCTATTCACACAGAATTTCCCGACGGCGGCACCGATCGCAAGCTCTGCGACGTCCGGATGTCAATGTCCGCGGCGGCGGCCACGAATACCCGCAATCCCGCGCTGCAAACGCTGGCCTTCCCGCACTAGGGTGAGGATTGATCTGCTCGATGACCCAAGGATGAGTCTGTGACCACTCTCGAAGAGATCTCTACGCTAACCCGGCCGCACCACCCCGACGACTGGACCGAGACCGACTCGGCCGCCGTCGACACGGTGCGGGTGCTGGCCGCCGATGCCGTCCAAAAGGTCGGCAATGGCCACCCCGGGACCGCGATGAGCCTGGCCCCGCTGGCTTACACCTTGTTCCAGCGCGCCATGACCCACGACCCCAGCGACCCGCACTGGTTGGGCCGCGACCGGTTCGTGCTGTCCTGCGGCCACAGCAGCCTGACCCTGTACCTGCAGCTCTACCTGGGCGGGTTCGGCCTCGAGCTGTCCGACATCGAGGCGCTGCGCACCTGGGGCTCCAAGACTCCGGGGCATCCGGAGTTCCGGCACACCAAGGCGGTTGAGATAACCACCGGCCCGCTCGGGCAGGGCCTGGCGTCAGCGGTCGGGATGGCGATGGCGGCGCGCTACGAGCGCGGCCTGTTCGACCCGGACGCGGCCCCGGGAGAAAGCCCGTTCGACCACTTCATCTACTCCATCGCCTCCGACGGAGACATCGAGGAGGGCGTGACCTCCGAGGCGTCCTCGCTGGCGGCCGTGCAGCAGCTGGGCAACCTGATCGTGTTCTACGACCACAACCAGATCTCGATCGAGGACGACACCGACATCGCTCTGTGCGAGGACACCGCCGCGCGCTACCGCGCCTACGGCTGGCATGTGCAAGAGGTGGAGGGCGGCGAGAACGTCGTCGGCATCGAGGAGGCCATCGCCAACGCGAAGGCCGTCACCGACCGGCCGTCGTTCATCTCGCTGCGCACCATTATCGGCTACCCCGCGCCGAAGTTGATGAACACCGGTAAGGCGCACGGCTCGGCCCTCGGCGACGAAGAGGTGGCCGCCACCAAGAAGATTCTGGGATTCGATCCCGACAAGACCTTCGAGGTCCGCGACGACGTCATCGCCCACACCCGCAAGCTGGTGGATCGGGGCAAGGAAGCGCACGAGAAGTGGCAGGCCGAGTTCGATGCGTGGGCACAGCGCGAACCCGAGCGCAAGGCGCTGCTGGACCGGCTGACCGCGCAGCGATTGCCAGACGGCTGGGATGCCGACATCCCGTACTGGGAACCCGGATCCAAGGCGCTGGCCACCCGGGCGGCGTCCGGCAAGGTGCTGTCCGCGCTGGGACCGAAACTGCCCGAGCTGTGGGGCGGCTCGGCCGACCTGGCAGGCAGCAACAACACCACCATGGACGGCGTCAAATCGTTTGGGCCGCCGTCGATTACAACCAAGGACTACACCGCCGACTGGTACGGTCGCACCCTGCACTTCGGCATTCGCGAGCACGCGATGGGCGCCATCCTGTCCGGCATCGTGCTGCACGGGCCCACCCGCGCCTACGGCGGTACCTTCTTGCAGTTCTCCGATTACATGCGCCCGGCGGTGCGGCTGGCGTCGCTGATGGACATCGACACCATCTACGTGTGGACACACGATTCCATCGGTTTGGGCGAGGACGGCCCGACGCACCAACCGATCGAGCACCTGGCGGCACTGCGTGCCATCCCGAAGCTGTCGGTGGTGCGCCCGGCCGATGCCAATGAAACCGCCTACGCCTGGCGCACGATCTTGGCGCGGGGCAACGGCAGCGGTCCGGTCGGGTTGATCCTGACCCGCCAGGGTGTGCCGGTGCTCGAAGGCACCAATGTCGAAGGCGTCGCCCGCGGTGGCTACGTGCTTGGCGATGAAGGCGACGAAGATCCCGACGTCGTCCTGATCGCCACCGGGTCCGAGGTCCAGCTAGCGGTGGAAGCCGCAAAGCTGTTGGCGGACAAGGACATTATTGCCCGGGTCGTGTCAATGCCGTGTGTGGAATGGTTCGAGTCGCAGCCGGCCGAGTACCGCGACAGCGTGCTGCCGCCGTCGGTGTCGGCCCGGGTGGCCGTCGAGGCGGGCATCGCGCAACCGTGGCACAAATTGGTCGGCGACACCGGGAAGATCGTCTCGATCGAGCATTACGGCGAATCCGCCGACGCCGAGACATTGTTCCGCGAGTTCGGCTTCACCGCGGAGGCCGTCGCTGCCGCCGCGGAAGAAGTAGTCGACAACTGAGAAAGGGCGATTACATGAGCACTCAGAACCCCAACCTGGCGGCGCTGTCCGCCGCGGGAGTATCCGTTTGGCTGGATGACTTGTCGCGCCAGCGGTTGCAGTCCGGCAACCTGCAGGAGCTGATCGACACCAAGAGTGTGGTCGGCGTGACCACCAACCCGTCCATCTTCCAGAAAGCGCTCGCCGAAGGCGACGCCTACGACGGCCAGATCGCGGAGTTGGCCGAACGCGGCGCCGACGTCGACGCGACCATTCGCACCGTCACCACCGACGATGTCCGCAACGGCTGCGACGTGCTCAAGCGCGAGTGGGAAGCCTCCGACGGGATCGACGGACGAGTGTCCATCGAGGTCGACCCACGGCTGGCCGGCGAGACCGACAAGACCGCCGCACAGGCCGTCGAGCTGTGGAAGATCGTCGACCGGCCGAACCTGTTCATCAAGATCCCCGCCACCAAGGCCGGCATACCGGCCATCACCGCCACTCTGGCGGAAGGGATTTCGGTCAACGTCACGCTCATCTTCTCCGTCGAACGGCACCGCGAGGTGATGGACGCCTACCTGGCCGGCCTGGAGAAGGCGCGCGAGGCGGGACACGACCTCTCGAAGATCCATTCGGTGGCTTCGTTCTTCGTATCCCGCGTGGACACCGAAATCGACAAGCGACTGGAAAAGATCGGTTCCTCCGAGGCGCTGGATCTGCGCGGCCTGGCCGGTGTCGCCAACGCCCGGCTGGCGTACGCGGCGTATCAGGAGGTCTTCGAGGGCGGCGAGCGCTACCAGGCGCTCAAGGCCGACGGGGCCCGGGTGCAGCGCCCGCTGTGGGCGTCGACGGGTGTCAAGAACCCGGACTACTCCGACACCCTCTACGTCACCGAGCTGGTCGCCGCCAACACCGTGAACACCATGCCGGAGAAGACGATTGACGCCGTCGCCGACCACGGTGTCATCTCGGGTGACACGATCCGCGGCACTGCCGCCGAGGCTCAGGGCGTGTTCGACAAGCTCTCGGCGGTCGGGATCGACCTCACCGACGTGTTCCTGGTCCTGGAGAACGAAGGCGTGGAGAAGTTCGTCGAATCCTGGACCGAGCTGCTGGACGAGACACAAAAGCAGCTGAGCTCCACTGCCAAATGACGCCGAGCGCTGATGGCGCGCAATGGCGTAACCCATTGCGGGACAAGGACGATAAGCGACTCCCCCGAATCGCGGGCCCGAGCGCGTTGGTGCTGTTCGGTGTCACCGGCGACCTGGCGCACAAAAAAGTGGTACCGGCCATCTACGACCTGGCCAACCGCGGATTGCTGGCGCCCAACTTCTCGCTAGTGGGTTTCGCCCGTCGCGACTGGGATCACGACGCCTTCGCCCAGGTAATACACGACGACGTCAAGGGACACTGCCGTACTCCGTTTCGCCAAGCGGTATGGGAACGGCTGGCCGATGGATTGCGTTTCGTCCGAGGCGAATTCGACGACGACGACGCGTACACACGGCTGGCCGAGACGCTGGAAAAGCTGGACGCCGAGCGCGGTATCGGCGGCAATCATGCCTTCTACCTGGCGATCCCGCCCAAGTCGTTCCCGGTGGTGTGCGAACAACTGCACAAGTCCGGATTGGCCCGCCCGCAAGAGGACAGGTGGAGCCGGGTCGTCATCGAGAAGCCGTTCGGCCACGACCTGGACAGCGCCCGCGAGCTCAACCATGTGGTGAACTCCGTCTTCCCCGAGGAGTCGGTGTTCCGCATCGACCACTATCTCGGCAAGGAGACGGTGCAGAACATCCTGGCCCTGCGGTTCGCCAACCAACTATGGGATCCGATCTGGAACGCGCACTATGTCGACCACGTCCAGATCACCATGGCCGAAGACATCGGCCTGGGCGGGCGGGCCGGTTACTACGACGGCATCGGCGCGGCCCGGGATGTGATCCAGAATCACTTGATGCAGTTGCTGGCGCTGACCGCGATGGAGGAGCCGGTCAGCTTCAATCCGTTGGCGTTGCAGGCCGAGAAGATCAAAGTCCTCTCGGCCACCCGACTGGCGGAGCCGCTCGACGAGACCAGCAGTCGCGGCCAATACGCGGCCGGCTGGCAGGGCGGCGAAGAGGTCGTCGGCCTGCTCGACGAGGAGGGCTTCGCCAAGGACTCCGTGACCGAGACGTTCGCCGCCATCAGCCTGGAGGTGGATACCCGCCGCTGGGCCGGGGTGCCGTTCTATCTGCGCACCGGAAAACGACTGGGCCGCAGGGTGACCGAGATCGCGCTGGTCTTCAAGCGCGCGCCCCATCTGCCGTTCGATGCCACCATGACCGACGAACTCGGCAGCAACGCCCTGGTCATCCGGGTCCAACCCGACGAAGGAATCACCCTGCGGTTCGGCTCCAAGGTCCCGGACAGTGCGATGGAAGTCCGCGATGTCAACATGGACTTCTCGTACGGCTCGGCGTTCGTCGAGGATTCGCCGGAGGCCTATGAACGGCTGATCCTGGACGTGCTGCTGGGCGAGCCATCCCTGTTCCCGGTGAACGCGGAGGTTGAATTGGCTTGGCAGATACTCGATCCCGTCCTCGATCACTGGGCGACTCACGGCAAGCCCGACCCGTATGAGTCGGGCACCTGGGGGCCCGCATCGGCCTTCGCGATGTTGCACCGGACCGGCCGGGAATGGCGGCGGCCATGATTGTCGAGTTGCTGGAGACCACCACCACCGCGGTCAACAAGAAGCTCGACGAACTGCGCGAAGATGCCGGTGTCGTCACGATGGGCCGGGTGGGGACGCTGATCATCAAGACTGACCACGACACCCTGCTCGAAGAATCCATCGAGGCCGCCAACGCCGCCACGCACGAACACCCGAGCCGGGTCATCGTGGTGGCATCCGGGAACGCCGACGCCACAGAGTCCCGGCTGGATGCCCAGGTCCGGCTCGGCAGCGACGCCGGCGGCGGGGAGGTGGTGGTGCTACGGCTCTCCGGGCCGCTGGCCGATCATGCGGAAAGCGTTGTCACTCCCTTCCTGCTTGCCGACATCCCGGTGCTGGCGTGGTGGCCGTGCGCGGCCCCGGCCGTGCCCGCGCAAGACCCGGTGGGCAAGCTGGCAATTCGGCGCATCACCGATGCGACCAACGGCGAGGACCCACTGGCGGCGATCAAGGGGCGGCTTTCCGGATACACCGCCGGTGACACGGATCTGTCCTGGGCCCGTATCACCTACTGGCGAGCGCTGCTCGTCTCCGCGGTGGACCAGAAGCCGCACGAGCCGATCCAATCGGCGCTGGTTTCCGGGTTGAGAGACGAACCCGCCCTGGACGTGCTGGCGGGCTGGCTGGCCAGCTGCATCGACGGGCCCGTGCGCCGGGTCGTCGGCGAGCTCAAGGTCGAGCTGGAACGCAAATCCGAGACCATCACGCTGAGCCGGCCGCAGGAGGGCACGACGGCCACGCTGAGCCGGACCGGGCGCCCGGATGCGTTAGTTCCATTGGCGCGCAGGGAAACCCGCGACTGCCTGGCCGAAGACATGCGGCGGTTGGATGCCGATGCCATCTACTTCGCCGCGCTCCAAGGAATCGATAAGGTGCAGTACGCATGAGCAACGTCGTAGAGATCTTCCCGGACAGCGAAATCTTGGTCGAGGCCGCGGGCGGCCGGCTGGTCGACACCATCCTGGCCGCCGTGACGGCACGCGGGCGCGCCCAGATCGTCCTGACCGGCGGCGGCAACGGGATCGGGTTGTTGAAATATCTGCGCACCCAAGGCGAGCAGATCGACTGGTCGAAGGTTCACCTGTTCTGGGGCGACGAGCGCTACGTTCCCGAGGACGACGACGAGCGCAACGAGAAGCAGGCGCGGGAGGCATTGCTCGATCACATCGACATCCCGTCGAGTAACGTTCACCCGATGGCCGCCAGTGATGGCGAATTCGGCAGCGATCTCGCCGCCGCGGCGCTGGCCTACGAACAGCTGTTGGCGGCCAATGCCGAACCCGGCGAGCAGGTTCCGAGTTTCGATGTCCACCTGCTGGGCATGGGCCCCGAGGGTCACATCAACTCACTGTTCCCCGACACCGCGGCGGTGCTTGAGACCATCCGCATGGTGGTGTCCGTCGACGACTCCCCCAAACCGCCGCCGCAGCGAATCACCCTGACACTGCCGGCGATCCGGCGTTCCCGCGAGGTATGGCTGATGGTGTCCGGGGCCGCCAAGGGCGATGCGGCGGCCGCCGCCATCGGCGGTGCCCCGCCGGTTGCGATACCGGCCGCGGGCGCCGTTGGGCTCGAGACGACGCTGTGGCTGCTCGACGAGGACGCCGCCGCCAAGCTTCCCGCGTCGGACTAGGACCCCGACCGCTCGGCCTTGCGGTCGGCATAGCCGGCCGCGTAATCGCCCAGTCGCCGGGTGACCTCACACCCGCAGCCCCGGGTCAATCGGTCCCGCCCGCCACCGTCACACTGTCGCCTCTGCACATCCAATTCGATGCTTCGAGGTTTTCCCCGGTTCCGTCCCGGTCATAATTACCGTCATGGCAGACCGAACGGCGCGCAATGGACCTGAGCGAAATCGGATCAAAACCCTCACTCAGGCGGCTCTGAACGCCGACAAGACGGTCGAGCAGGTCGAGGACGTTCTCGACGGCCTCGGCAGGACCATGAACGAGCTGAGCAGTTCCCTGACCCGGTTGAACGGCACGGTCGAGCGATTGGAGGGCGGCCTGGACCATCTGGAAGGAACGCTGGAAAACCTCGACGAGCTCGCCAAACGACTCATCGCGGTGGTCGAGCCGGTGGAGGCGATCGTCAAGCGCATCGACTACATCGTGAGCGTGGGCGAGACGGTCATGTCGCCGCTATCGCTGACCGAGCACGCGGTGCGCGGTGTGGTGGACCGGCTGCGGAACCGGACGACGCAGTAGATCGTGACCGGCGCCCACCCGGTGCCCGCACCGCCCTACGCCGACGGCACCGGTCTGCCGTGGGACGTCCCCGTCACCGACGCGGTCGCGGTGATCGCCGCGGCCCGCGCAGAACATGGCGACACCTTCGCCGTGACAAGCGGCGGCGACCGCTATCTGTTCACCTTCTCGCCCACCGGCGTCGAATCGTTCTACGCGCTGACCGAGGAGACCGCCAGCAAAGGCGTCGCGGACTACCTGATGCTGCGGCGCAAGCTGCCCGACGACATCTTCGCCGGCCGTCGCACGCTGCCGAACATGCTGTTCCGCCGCGACGACGTGGCCGGCTATCTGACCAACCTGGATCGCGCGCTCGAGCAGACCACGACCGAGCTGGGAGCTGCGGGTTCGGTCGATGTCTTCGATCTGATGCGACGGCTCGGCCATCGGATGGGGCTGGCCTCGTGGGCGGGACCCGGATCGGCCGACGGTGCGGCCTTCGAGCGTCTGGTGCGCGCCTTCGACACCCTGGACGGCTCCGACGCGTTCGTGCACCCCGATCGGATGGCGGCGGTGGCGGCAACGGACAAGCGTGCCGAGCGCGCGGCGCTCGACGAGATCGCCGACGCCATCGCCGGCGCGGTGCGCAGATTCGACGACGGCGACAGCCAGGACCACGACCTCTTCGGCAGGATCGTCGCGGCCTGGGCGTCGGAATCGCAGCACTCCCGACTGCACGGAATCGCGCTCGATGTCGCCCTGGTCCACATCGCGTCCATGTCGAACCTGGCCGCCGCGCTGGGCTGGGCTTTGGTCGACCTGCTCGAGCACCCGAGTCAACTAGAACGAGTCCTGTTGGGCGACAATGCTTTTGCGCAGAGCTGCGCACTGGAGTCGATTCGCATGGCGCAACGCTCGATCATGAGCCGCAGCGTGCTGTCTGAAGTCTCGCTCGACACCGGCGAGATCACCTACCAAGTGCCGCCGGGCTGGACCATCGCCACGTTGCTGCCGTTGCTCAACACCTCGGCGGCGCCGGGCCTGGCGCGGTGGGATCCCGATCGGTGGACGCGGCACCACCTGACCGAAAAGGATGCTCTGCCTTCGCCCATGCTGGTGACGGCGTTCGGGCACGGCAAGCACTCGTGCCCCGCCCAACCGTTCTCGCTGTCGGCCATGACGGCGGCCATGACTCACCTGCTGGGCAAGTACCTGATGACGCCGCACTGGACGGCACATCCCCGACCCGTCGCGGCCCAGATCGGTGGCGTGGCGCGAGCGGCGGGCCCGTGCCGGGTCGACTACGTCAGCCGCTGTTCCTGAGCGCGCTGGCCAGCCCGTTCATCGTCAGCAGAATGCCGCGCTGCACCAATTCGTCGTCGTCGCCCGAGCGGTAGCGCCGAAGCAACTCGACCTGCAGGTGATTCAGCGGCTCGAGATACGGAAAGCGGTTGAACACCGAACGGGCCAGCGCCGGATTGTCGGCCAGCAGGTCGTCGTGACCGGTGATCAGCTTGTGCATCGCGATCGTCCGCTGGTGCTCGTCGACGATCTTGTCGAACACCCTGCGCCGCAACGACTCATCGGCCACCAATTCCGCGTAACGCGCCGCCAGCCCCAGGTCGCTTTTGGCCAGCACCTGCGCCATGTTCGACAACACGCTGCGGAAGAACGGCCAACGGTGATACAAGTCGTGCAGGACTTCGACCCGCTCGCTTTGGCTTTCGGGTCCTGCCGCGATCCACTGCTCGAATGCCGACCCCGTGCCGTACCAGCCGGGCAGCATGACCCTCGACTGGCTCCACGCCAGCACCCACGGAATGGCGCGCAGGTCCGCGATCGACTCGGTGGGCTTGCGTGACGTCGGACGGCTGCCGATATTCAACGACCCGATCTCACTGACCGGTGTGGAGGCTTTGAAATACTCCACGAAACCCGGTGTCTTGTGGACTAATTCGGAATACGCGTGTCGTGCCAGCGCGGCGATCTCGTCGAGCACCGCGTAGGCGGGCTCGGCGTCGTCGCCGAGGCCCTCCACATCCAGCAGCGTCGACTCCAAAGTCGCCGCCACCAGGCTCTCCAGATTCCGTTGCGCCGAAAGCGGTTCGGCGTACTTGGCGGCGATCACCTCACCCTGCTCGGTCAGCCGCAGCGAACCCTTCACCGCCCCGGGCGGCTGCGCGAGGATGGCCTGGTAGCTGGGTCCGCCGCCGCGCCCGACGGTGCCGCCGCGGCCATGGAAGAGCCGCAATCGAATTCCGGTTTTGCGGGCCACTTCGACCAGCGCCAGCTCGGCTCGGTAGACCGCCCAGATCGCGGTCAGATATCCGCCGTCCTTGTTGGAGTCGGAGTAGCCGAGCATCACTTCCTGGCTGTCATCCCGGGCCGCCACCAACGCCCGATACAGCGGGAGCTCAAGCATCGCGTGCAGGATCTCGGCACCGTTGTGCAGATCGTCGATCGTCTCGAACAGCGGGGAAATGCCGATCGGGCAATAGGGTTCCGGCCCGGAGACATCCAGCAGCCCCGCTTCTTTGAGCAGAATCGCGGCCTCCAACACGTCCGACACGGACTGGCACATCGAAATGATGTAGTTGGGCACCGCCGCCGGACCGTAACGCTTGACGGCGTGCGTGGCGGCCTCGACCACACTCAATTCCTGGTGGGCCAGCTCGGACAGCCGGGCGCGGTCGCTCAGCAGCGGGCGCCTGGTACTCAACTCGCCGACCAACAGCTCGACTCGCTCGTCTTCGCGCAGCGAACGATAGTCGGCGTGCACGCCGGCCCAGGCCAGCAGCTCGCCGACCACTTCTTCGTGCACGTCGGAGTTTTGCCGCATATCCAGGCCGCTCAGATGAAACCCGAAGACGTGCACGCCTTCTCGCAGCAGGCCCAGCCGATCCTCGGCCAGCAGCGCGCCGCCGTGGGTCCGCAATGAAGCGTCGATGACGTCGAGATCGGCCCGCAGTTCGTCCGGTGTGGCGTACGCCTGCAGACCCAGGTCGAGCAAGTGCAGCGGTTCGGAATCCAGGATCTGGGCGGCGATCGCGCTGAGCCGGCCGCGAATCACCCGCACGGCCCGCCGATACGGCTCGTCGGTCCTGGCCTGTTCCGGGCAACTGCGCTCCAGCTCCGTCAATTCGGTTGTGACGGTGATCAATCGCGCCGACATCGAGAGTTCCTGCTCGAGCTCGGTGAGCTCGGACAGGTAATGCGCCAGCGCGGTGAACGCGGCGCTGCCGGTGGCCCGCCGCACGATGGCGGCGGTCACGTTCGGGTTGCCGTCGCGGTCCCCGCCGATCCACGAGCCCGGCTGCAGGATGGGGCCACAGAGCAGTTCGGCGTCGGGCCATCGGGCGCGCAACGCGTCGCGAACCCCGGCGTTGACCTGTGGGATCACCTCGAACAACGCGGCCTGGTAATAGCGCAGGCCGACGTCGATTTCGTCGGTGATCTGCAGCCGGGAGAGCCGGATCAGCGCGGTCTGCCAGAGCGTGAGGACCTGGCGGCGCAACTCGCGCTCGACGCTGCGGCCGTCGCTGGTCTCGCGAAGGCCCTCGGCGTGCAGTCGCATCAGCTCGGTGATCCGGTGCTGAGTGACGAAGACGGTGCGCCGGCGGGTCTCGGTGGGGTGGGCGGTGATTACCGGAGAAACCAGCGCGCCCCGCAGGGCCGCGGCCACGGTGGCCGAATCCAGCTCTGCGGAATCCAGTTTCGCGTAGGTGGCGGCCAGGCTGCTGTCTTGCGGTGGTTCGCCGGCGTCGACGTGAACATGACGCCGGCGCTCGCGGTGGATGTCTTCGGCGACGTTGGCCAGCAGCGCGAAATGACTGAACGCCCGGATGATCGGGATGGCTTGGTGGATGTCGATGCCGTCGAACATGTGCGAGATCTCGTCCCGATCGATCTCCGAGCGACGCACCCGGAAGGACTCGACGCGGGCACGTTCGACCAAGTCGAATACCTCGTCACCGTTCTGTTCGCGCACGGTGTCGCCGAGGATGGTGCCGAGCAACCTGATGTCGGCGCGCATCGGCTCGGTCGCCTCGCGCCCGACCCGGGTCCGCTGCACTGCACCGATAGGCGCCAGCGCGGCGTCAGAAACCTCAACCATGCGTCCCAGTATCAGTGCGGATCGTGTGGTGCGCCCGCCGAGAGGTCAGTGGGTCAGCGCTACTTGAGCAATGTCACTTGTATTTGATCTGCAACGCCATGCCGACGATGCACACCAGCCAGATGCCGACGACGAACACCGTCAGCCGGTCCAGGTTCTTCTCCACCACGGTCGACCCGGACAAGCTGGACTGCACGCCACCGCCGAACAGCGTCGACAGGCCGCCCCCCTTGGCGCGGTGCAGCAGCACCAGCAGGACCACCAGAACGCTGGTGACCACCAGGGTGATTTGCAGGCCCAATTGCATGCGGCCACCCTACCTGGTGCGGTTCGAGCAGCCGTAACCGACGCTCGGAGCTGCTACGGAAGGGGCCCGCCGGCGGCGATGGCCGCCAGGGTCGCGAATTGCTCACCTTCCAGCGACGCTCCCCCGACCAAGCCGCCATCGACGTCTTCCTGCGCGACGATCTCGCCGACATTCTTGGCGTTCACCGAGCCGCCATAGAGCACCCGCACGGTCTCGGCGACCTTGGGTGACGAAAGCGCCCCCAGCTGCCGGCGGATCGCCCCACAGACCTCCTGGGCATCCCCGGCGCTGGCCACCCGCCCGGTCCCGATCGCCCAGACCGGTTCGTAGGCGATGACGACCTGGCCGATCTGCTCGGCCGACAGTCCGGCCAGTGACTCACGCACCTGCTTCTCGCAGTGGCTTACGTGCTCGCCGGCCTCCCGCACATCGAGATGCTCGCCGACGCACACGATCGGGGTCAGGCCGTTCTTGAGCGCGGCGGCGGCCTTGGCGGCGACCAGCGCGTCGTCCTCGTTGTGGTAGGTGCGCCGCTCGGAGTGGCCGACGACGACGTAGCTGCAGCCCAGCTTGGCCAGAAAGGTGCCGCTGATGTCTCCGGTGTAGGCGCCGGAGTCGTGCTGCGACAGGTCCTGGGCGCCGTAGGTCAACCGCAGCTTGTCCCCGTCGACCAGGGTCTGCACGCTGCGCAGGTTGGTGAACGGCGGCAGCACCGTGACGTCCACCTTGTCGAAGTACTTGTCCGGCAACGCGAATGCGATCTTCTGCACCAGCGCGATGGCCTCGAAGTGGTTGAGGTTCATCTTCCAGTTGCCGGCGATCAATGGCTTGCGGCTCACGACTGTCCTCCGCTCGGCTGCGGGCGACCCAACACCTCGATGCCGGGTAGCGTCTTACCCTCCAGGTATTCCAGCGATGCGCCACCGCCGGTGGATATGTGCGAGAAATCGTCCTCGGGGATCCCGAGCGCACGCACCGCGGCCGCGGAATCACCGCCGCCCACCACGCTGAACGCGCCCTTGCCCGTCGCCGCGACGATCGCCTCGGCGACGCCCTTGGTGCCCGCCGCGTACGCCGGGAATTCGAAGACGCCCATCGGACCGTTCCAGAACACCGTCCGGGCGTTGGACAGCAACGTGGCGAACCTCTTGACCGAACCCGGACCGATATCCAGACCCATCAGATCGTCCGGAATCGCGTTGGCGGCCACGAACTGTGGTGGCGAATCGGCACTGAACTGCTCGGTCACCACGATGTCGCCTGGCAAGCGCAGCACGTCGGCGTAGGTGTCCAGCAGCCGGCGGCAGGTCTCGACCATGCCTTCTTCCAGCAGCGATTTCCCTACCGAATATCCCTGCGCGGCAAGGAAAGTGAAGCACATCCCGCCGCCGATCACGATGCTGTCGGCTTTCGTCGCCAGCGATTCGATGACGCCGAGCTTGTCGGACACCTTCGACCCGCCGAGCACGACGGCGTAGGGGCGGGTGGTCGAGCTGCACAGCTTCTCGAGCACCTCGATCTCCTCGGCCACCAGGGTTCCGGCGTAATGCGGCAGCAGCGTGGCGATGTCGTATACCGAGGCCTGCTTGCGGTGCACCACCCCGAAGCCGTCGGAGACGAAAGCCCCTCCCGGCGACACCAATTCGGCCAGTTGCTTGGCCAGGGCCAGCCGCTCGTCGTCGTCCTTGCTGGTCTCGCGCGGGTCGAAACGGATGTTCTCCAGCAGCAGGATGTCGCCGTCGGTCAGACCCTCGGCACGCGCCAAAGCATCCGCACCGACCACGTCGCCGGCCAGCTGCACGTGCCGGCCCAGCTGCTCACTCAGCGCGGCCGCGACCGGCGCCAGCGACAGCTTCGGGTCGGGACCGTCCTTGGGGCGGCCCAGGTGCGCGGTCACCACCACCTTGGCGCCGGCGTCCAGCAGCGCCTTCAGCGTCGGGACCGACGCGGTGATCCGGCCCGGATCGGTGATCGCACCGGCGTCGTCGAGCGGCACGTTCAGATCGGAGCGCACCAGCACCGCACGACCCGAAATGCCTTCGGACAGAAGGTCTTCGAGGTTTGGAACGCCCACGGTTAGAGCGACTTGCCGACCAGCGCGACCAGGTCAACGAGACGGTTGGAGTAACCCCACTCGTTGTCGTACCAGGAGACCACCTTCGCCTGGTTGTCGATCACCTTGGTCAAGCCGGAGTCGAAGATCGAGCTGTGCGGGTCGGTGACGATGTCACTGGAGACGATGGGCGCGTCGTAGTACTTGAGGATGCCTTTCATCGGGCCCTCGGCCGCCGCCTTCATCGCGGCGTTGATCTCGTCGGCGCTGGCGGACTTGCGCAGCTCGGCGGTCAGGTCGGTGACCGACCCGGTGGGAATCGGCACCCGCAGCGCGTACCCGTCGAGCTTGCCCTTCAGTTCCGGCAGCACCAGGCCGATGGCCTTGGCCGCACCGGTGGAGGTGGGCACGATGTTCAGCCCGGCGGCCCGGGCACGGCGCAGATCCTTGTGCGGCCCGTCCTGCAGGTTCTGGTCCTGGGTGTAGGCGTGGATGGTGGTCATCAGGCCCTTGACGATGCCGAACTCGTCGTTGAGAACCTTGGCCAGCGGCCCGAGGCAGTTCGTGGTGCACGACGCGTTGGAGATGATGTTCTGGCTGCCGTCGTACTTGTCGTCGTTGACGCCCAGCACGATGGTGATGTCTTCGTCGGTGGCGGGCGCCGAGATGATGACCTTCTTGGCGCCGGCGTCCAGGTGGCCCTTGGCCTTCGCCGCGCTGGTGAACAGACCGGTGGATTCGACGACGACGTCGACGCCCAGGTCACCCCAGGGCAGCGCCGCCGGGCCCTCGCGGACCTCGAGCGCCTTGATTTTCGCCGGGCCCACCACGATGGTGTCCTCGCCCTCGAGGCTGACGTCGTGGGGCAGCCGGCCCAGGATGGAGTCGAATTTCAGCAGGTGCGCCAGCGTGCTGTTGTCGGTGATGTCGTTGACCGCCACCACCTCGATGTCAGCTCCGCCCTGCTCCTGCTGGGCCAGCAACGCACGGTAGAAATTGCGTCCGATTCGACCGAAGCCGTTGATGCCTACTCGGACTGTCACTTGTGTCTCCCTCGTCTTTCCTGAGTCTGGTGGTGAACCCCTGGCCGTCAGCCTAGATCAGTAGTAGCAACGTTGCGGGGCCGGTAAGAGTCCCGGACCGTCGAGGACGCTGTGCCCGGGTGCTTTTGAATTCAAGCTGCGGGCCGTCGGGGCAAACGCCGAGCTAGATGACGCCGACCAGGTCAGGCCGAGCGCAAAGAGTCAGGTTGTTGTGGACCTACCGGATCACCAGCCGCGACCCTCGCTGGAGCGGCTGATCCTCGGCTGTGGGCTGCACCACAAATCGGCGCTGCAGGTTTTCGATCAGGCGGTCGAGAGCTTTGCGGTCCTGCTCTTCGAGGCGCGCCGTGCGACGGAAGACGCACGCGCTTTCGGCGTCGCCTTTGGCCTCCGCGACGGCGATCGCCTTGTGGTAGCCGCCGATCCGCTGGTCGATCAGCCGGCGGTTCTGGGTGAGCAGACGCAGAAAATAGTCGGCCTGGCGCTGATCCGCGTTATCAGCGGCATGTGCGGCGCGATCAACAGCCGCGGCAGGCCGGTTCGCGGTCAGCGATCCTGCTTGATGAACATGCCCCGGGACGGGACGGACCGCGGCGCCGTGAGCCGTACGCCCGCGTCGGTCACGGGCACCACTCGACCGGTGCGGCGCCACCGGGAGTGCCTCCGGCTCCTCGGACAAACCAGCGAAGTCCATCGTTTCTCTCTCAACTGGCATTTCGGTATTCTGAGCGGTAACAATAACTCCCGGAATGTGGCCTGCGCCATATGCTTCGGCGCGACATCTAGGTCGCTTTTGCTAGCACAGAATAAGCGACAGGTCGGTCACTCGCAGTGGGTGATTACTTCCGGCACTCAGAGGCCTTGACCACAGGCCGGCGTCGGTCCATGGCCTGCGTCACACTGCGCGAAGCGACCACGGCTTTCCGTCCGGCTCGACCGCGGCGCCAAGCCCGGTCGTCGACGCCACCGACCCGGCGCCAAGCTGAGAGTGTTTGCCTGTTAGCCGTCCAATCCAACGCCCTAGCTACCATCTAGGGACTCAACGCGGGAACTCTCGCAGGAAGCCACAAGGGGGCATCGGTGAGCGAAGTGGGCGATACCCATGGTGACGACCCCGAGATCGGCCAATTCGACCCGGGGCTGACCCAGCGCCTGATGGGTGTGTTGCGCCCGGTGCTGAAGCGGTATTTCCGCTCCGAGGTGCACGGCCTGGACTCCTTCCCGCCCGGCGGCGCTCTGGTGGTCGGCAACCACTCCGGCGGAATGTTCCCGATGGATGTCCCGATCTTCAGCGTCGACTTCTACGACAAGTTCGGCTACGAGCGGCCGGTCTACACGCTGAGCCACGACATCTTGTTCATGGGCGTGACGGGCGGGCTGTTCCGGCGGACCGGCTACATCCGGGCCAACCGGGAGAACGCCGCCAAAGCGTTGCGCTCCGGCGGCGTGGTGGTCGTCTTTCCCGGCGGTGACTACGACGCCTACCGGCCGACGGCGGCGGAGAACGTCATCGACTTCAACGGCCGCAAGGGATATGTCAGCACGGCGATCGAGGCCGGCGTACCGATCGTTCCGGCGGTGTCCATCGGCGGCCAGGAGACCCAGCTGTACCTGACCCGCGGCACCTGGCTGGCCGAGCGCCTGGGCATCAAGCGCCTGCTGCGCAGCGCCATCCTGCCGGTTTCGTTCGGCTTCCCATTCGGGTTCAGCGCGGTCGTCCCACCGAATGTCCCGCTGCCCACCAAGATCATCACTCAGGTGCTGGAACCGATCGACATCACCGCGCAATTCGGCGAGGACCCCGACATCGACGCGGTCGACGAGCACGTGCGCTCGGTGATGCAGCAAGCCCTCAAAGACCTCGCCGCCAAGCGTCGCTTCCCGATTCTGGGCTGACGCATGCCATCTCCCCTCGACCAGGCTCGCGGCGTCTTGGGCGTCGTGGCGACGCTGCAACGCGCCGGGATGATCGCGCCGATGCGACCCGACCGCTACCTGAAGATGGCCGCGGCGATGCGTCGCGAAGGCATGGGCATGACGGTGGGTTTCGCCGGCGCCGCACAGCGCTGCCCGGACCGTCCGGCCCTGATCGACGAACTCGGAACGCTGACCTGGCGGCAGCTCGACGAGCGGATCAACGCCCTGGCGGCCGCACTGCAGGGCTTGGCGTCCGGCCAGCCGAAGGTCATCGGGATCATGTGCCGCAATCACCGCGGCTTCGTCGAGGCGGTGGTGGCCGCCAATCGGATCGGCTCCGACGTCGTGTTGCTGAACACCTCGTTCGCCGGGCCGGCGATGGCCGAAGTGGTCAACCGCGAAGGCGTGGACGCCGCGATCTACGACGAAGAGTTCACCGCGACGGTGGACCGCGCGCTGGCCGACAAACCGGACGCCACCCGCATCGTGGCCTGGACCGACCGGCCGCAGCAGGAGACCGTCGAGAAACTCATCACCGACCACCTCGGGCAGCAGCCGCAGCGCACCGGCCGCAAGGGCAAGATGATCCTGCTGACCTCAGGGACGACCGGAAGTCCCAAGGGCGCCAAGCAGTCCGGCGGCGGCGCCGGGATCGGCACCCTCAAGGCGATCCTGGACCGCACGCCGTGGCGTGCGGAGGAGACGATCGTGATCGTCGCCCCGATGTTCCACGCGTGGGGTTTCTCACAGTTGATCTTCGCCGCATCGATGGCGTGCACGATCGTCACCCGGCGCAAGTTCGACCCGGAGGCCACGCTGGATCTCGTCGACCGCCACCGGGCGACAGGCCTGGCCGTGGTCCCGGTGATGTTCGACCGCATCATGGACCTGCCCGACGACGTCCGAAACCGCTACAGCGGGCGCTCCCTTCGATTCGCCGCGGCGTCGGGTTCGCGGATGCGGCCCGACGTGGTGACCGCGTTCATGGATCAGTTCGGCGACGTGATCTACAACAACTACAACGCGACCGAGGCGGGCATGATCGCCACGGCCACGCCGGCGGACCTGCGTGCCGCGCCCGACACCGCCGGCCGGCCGGCTGGAGGAACCGAAATCCGAATCCTGGACCCGGAATTCAACGAAATGCCCACCGGTGAGGTCGGCACCATCTACGTCCGCAACGACACCCAATTCGACGGCTACACCTCCGGCAAGAGCAAGGATTTCCACGCCGGGTTCATGTCGTCGGGCGACGTCGGTTATCTCGATGAGGACGGACGGCTGTTCGTCGTGGGCCGCGACGACGAGATGATCGTCTCCGGCGGCGAGAACGTCTACCCGATCGAGGTGGAGAAAACCCTTGCCGCGCATCCGGAGGTGGCCGAGGCCGCGGTGATCGGCGTGGACGACGAGCAGTACGGCCAGCGACTGGCCGCGTTCGTGGTGCTCGGGCCCGGCTCGACCGCGACGCCCGACACGCTCAAACAACACGTCCGCGACAGCCTGGCCAATTACAAGGTGCCGCGCGAGATTTCGGTTCTCGAGGAGCTGCCCCGCAGCAGCACCGGCAAGATCGTGCGCACCGAATTGCAATCACGGGTGGGAGGCACATGAAGATCCGGCGAAGCCGCCGCCCTCGGCCGCTACTGCGCGCAGCAGTCGAATTACTCAACGCCACCAACGGATTACATCCGGTCAGCCGCAATCCCTACGCCTCGATCGCGGTGTTCTGGTTTGGCTGGCCGACCTCGGAGGTGCCGGGACTGTACGCGGGTGCCTCCATCCTGGATGCCGCGCGGCGCGCCCGCCGCGGCGACTTCGCCGGGCCGAAAGGCAAAGCGGCGCTGGCGCTGACGGCCGTGTCCTGGGCGATCCTCGGGGTAATCGGCTACCGCGGTGCGACCACCGCGGGCCCGGTGCTGGAATCCGGCCTGACCGAACAGCTCGGCCCCGACTACGCCGAGGAGCTGAAAGCCCTGCCTGCCGAGCCGACGCGCAGGGGCCGACGCAACCCGCCGCTGCGCACCACCGCGGCCCGGCGTCGCTTCGTCGAGAAAGAGAACATCGTGAGCTACGGACCGCATGGGCGGTCCAATTTGGCCGACGTCTGGCGCCGCCGCGACCTACCCCGCGACGGCAAGGCGCCGGTGCTGCTGCAGGTACCCGGCGGAGCGTGGATGATCGGCTGGCGCCGCCCGCAGGCGTATCCCTTGATGAGCCACCTGGTTTCGCGCGGCTGGGTCTGCGTGTCGATGAACTATCGCGTCGCTCCGCAGCACACCTGGCCCGACCACATCGTCGACGTCAAGCGGGCGCTGGCCTGGGTCAAGGAGAACATTGCGGCCTATGGCGGCGACCCGAATTTCGTTGCGATCAGCGGCGGTTCGGCCGGTGGCCACCTGTCGGCGCTGGCGGCCCTGACCCCCAACGACCCCAAATTCCAGCCGGGCTTCGAAGGGTCCGACACCTCGGTGGTGGCGGCCGTGCCGTTTTACGGCCGCTACGACTGGTATTCCACCGATGAGCCGGGACGCGCCCAATTCGTCGAGGTGCTCGAAAGATTAGTGGTCAAACGGAAACTCAGCACCCACCCGCACATCTATATGGATGCCTCACCGATCCGGTATGTACGGGCCGACGCACCACCGTTTTTCGTGTTGCACGGAACCGACGACTCACTCATCCCGGTGACCGAATCGCGCGAGTTCGTCCAGGAACTGCGGTCGGTGTCGAAGTCGCCCGTCGCATACGCCGAATTGCCCAGCGCCCAGCACGCTTTCGACATCTTCGGCTCCCCGCGTGCGAATCAATCGGCCGAGGCCGTGGCGCGGTTCTTGTCCTGGGTGTACGCGACGACGTATCCGCCCCGCGACTGACCGCCTAGCCCGACTCTATCGCTTTCTCAAGTTCGGTCAGCGCCGGTTCGATCGCGTCGGCCATGTCGTCGATGTCATTGGCGATCTCCGGCGTCGTCACGAAGCCGAAGTCCAGCGAGTCCTGGTAGGAGAAGCACGTGATGTTCAGGGCGACATCCATGACCGGCGGTCCGAGCGGCGCCAGCATGTCCAGTTTCGCGCCCGCCATGTACAGCGGGAACTGCGGGCCGGGCACGTTGGACACAACCAGGTTGATGGGTGCCAAGTTTCGCGACAACCCGCTGGCCGTGTACGCGCGTGCGGCCAGATGCAGCAGCCCCGGTGGCGTGGTCTCGGTGAGCCCCATGATCTGATGCGCCGACAGCGCCTTGGCCATTTCCTTGGCGCTTTGCGTGCTTTCGTGGATGGCGCGCAGCCGCTCGGCGGGGTTCTCAATATTGGTGGCAAGCGATACCGTCATCGAGCTCACCTTGTTGCCGACATCGCTTTTGTCGTCGTCGGTGCGGGTGGACACGGGGATCTGCGCAATGAGCGGTTTGGCGGGCAGTTCGCCACGTTTCTGCAAGTACTCGCGGGCGGCGCCGGCCACCAGTGCCAGTACCACGTCGTTGAGCTTGACACCGTACGCGGTCTTGACGGCCTTGACCCGGGCCAGCTCGACCCGGCTGCCGGTGATCCGGCGGTGCGGCGAGACGGATGCGTTGAACCGGGTTTTCGGCGCTTCGAAGTAGCCCGGCGGCCTGCTGGACAGGCCCAGTGCGGCGACCTGCTGGCGCACTGTCTGCTCCACGAGTCGGGCGATCCGGAACGGCGTCTTGACGCCGAGGTTGATCAGTGCGCCCACCGCGCGCCGCTCCAGGCCGGGAATTTGACTTCCGACCAGCGATCCCACCGTTTCCTGTTGCGGCGCACGCGGTTCCGGCGTCACATCCAACAGGATTTCGCCCAGCCCGGCACCGGAGACCCCGTCGACGATGGCGTGGTGCATCTTCGTCAGTGATGCGATCCGGCCGCCCTCGACGCCCTCGATCACCCACATCTCCCACAGCGGTCGGGACCGGTCCAGCTTGTAGGACATCAACCGGCCGACCAACTCTTCGAGCTCGCGGCGCCCGCCGGGCGCGGGCACGCCGATGCGGCGGATGTGGAAGTCGATGTCGAGGTCGTCGTCTTCGACGAACCACGGGCGGTCCAGGCCCAGCGGCGCACCGCTGACCCTCCAGCGCAGCTGCGGCAGTTCCGGCAGCCGTTCGATGATCAGCTCCCGGAGTCGCTCAAAGCTGTAGTCGGGCGCATCTTTGGGATCACAGATCGCCAACGCACCCACATGCATGTGCCAGCCCGCAGTTTCCGCAGACCAAAACGCCGCATCAACGCTCGAAAGCCGCTTCATGCGACGACCGTAGTCCTCGCCAGCAAATCGCGTCGCGCTATCCGCAACAATCCCACCCCGCGCCCCCCATATCCATCCCCCTCGCCGCTCAGCGGCTGGGCGGTACCCCCACGGTCGTCAAGCGTCCTCCAACAGGTCAGGCGTCACTGCCGACTCGGTGTCGGGGATGCCTTCCACCTTCGCCTTGCGGTCGGCCATCGACAGCAAACGCCGAATACGGCCTGCCACAGCATCTTTCGTCATCGGGGGGTCGGCAAGCCGACCCAGCTCCTCCAGCGAAGCCTGCCGGTGCTCGACGCGCAGTTTGCCGGCCGTGGCCAGATGATCGGGAACGGTGTCGCCGAGGATCTCCAGCGCCCGCTCCACCCGGGCCGCCGCCGCGACCGCGGCCCGTGCCGAGCGGCGCAGGTTGGCGTCGTCGAAATTGGCCAGCCGGTTGGCCGTCGCCCGGACCTCGCGACGCATCCGGCGTTCCTCCCAGATCAGCCGGGTGTCCTGGGCGCCCATCCGGGTCAGCAACGCGCCGATCGCCTCGCCGTCGCGCACCACCACGCGATCGGCACCGCGCACCTCCCGGGCCTTGGCACTGACCCCGAGCCTCCGCGCCGCACCCACCAACGCCAGCGCCGCCTCCGGGCCGGGGCAGCTGACCTCCAGCGCCGACGAACGTCCGGGCTCGGTCAGGGACCCGTGCGCCAAAAAGGCACCCCGCCACGCGGCTTCGGCGTCCCCGGTGCTGCCGCCGACGACCTGCGCCGGCAGACCGCGCACCGGGCGGCCCCGCATGTCGAGCAGCCCGGTCTGGCGGGCCAGCGCCTCACCGTCGTTGGCGACCCGCAGCACGTACCGGGTGCTCTTGCGAATCCCGCTGGCCGACAACACATGCACCACCGCGTTGTAGCCGTAGAGGTCGAAGATGTCCTTGCGCAGCCGGCGTGCGATGTTGCCCAGGTCCACCTCGGCCTCGACGACCACGCGGCCACCCACGATGTGCAACCCACCGGCGAAGCGCAGCAGGGAGGTGACCTCGGCTCGACGCGCGCTGACCGATTTCACTACCAAGCGGCTCAGCTCGTCCTTGACTTCGGTCGTCATCGCCACGCGTCGTCACCCCTTGGTCCGCCAGCCGGTCCGTTCACGCCCGTCGTTGAACTTTCACCGTCAACCCGAATCTCTGCGGTGGCCTTCGCCGAAGGCGCTGCCGGACCCGTGCGGCCCGTTCGGACCCCGTCCAGGGCCGCCGCAAGCTTGCCCGGATCATGTAAAGGTGTACCAGGTCGGGACACATCGGCGAAGTGGACCTCGGCCTTTAGCAGGGTCGCGGTGCGGCGCAGTTGCTCGCGTTCGCGCTCACTGGGCACTCGATCGGCATCGATGATGATGTCGTTGACAGTGAATCCGGGCGCGTGCTGGGCCAATACATGCAGATGACGCTCCACCGAGAAACCGGCAGTCTCTCCAGGTTCGGCGACCAAGTTGAGCACCAGGGCACGACGGGCCGAGGTGGCCTGCAGCGCCGCGGCCAGCTCCGGGACCAGCACGTGCGGCAGCACGCTGGTGAACCACGATCCGGGCCCCAGCACCACCAGGTCTGCGGCCATGATCGCGTCGACAGCCTGCCGGGTCGCCGGCGGGTCCGGCGGTAGAAGGCGCACCCGCCGCACCTTGCCCGGTGTGGTCGCGATCGCGACCTGACCGCGGATCAGCCGGAACATCCGGGGGTCGGCCTCCAGGCCGGACACGTCGGCCTCGATCTGCAGCGCGATCGGGCACATCGGCAGCACCCGGCCCTTGACGCCGAGGATGCGCCCCAGCTCGTCGAGGGCGGCGACCGGATCGGCCAGCACCTCGGACAGGCCGGCCAGCAGCAGGTTGCCGATCGGATGTCCGGCCAGCGCCCCAGTGCCGCCGAACCGGTGCTGCAGGATGGTCGCCCACAGTCGCCCGTGCGGGCTGTCAGATGCCAACGCCGCCAACGCCATTCGCAGATCTCCCGGCGGCACCACGTCCAATTCGCTGCGCAGCCGGCCCGAGGAGCCGCCGTCGTCGGCGACGGTCACCACGGCGGTGACGTAGGGGGTCAGCCGGCGCGCCGCGGACAGCGTCGCATACAGGCCGTGTCCGCCGCCCATCGCGACGATGCCCTCGCTTTGTGGCGGGCTCATTCGCGGCCCAGGTCCCGGTGCAGCACCCGCACCGACAGTTGTTGATCGGTCCGCAGCAACTGCATCAATGCCTCCGCGATCGCGACGCTGCGGTGCTTGCCGCCGGTGCAGCCGATCGCGACCGTCATGTAGCGCTTGCCCTCCCGGCGGTAGCCGTCGACAACCAGAGATAGCAACCGATGGTAAGCGTCGAGAAACTCCGCCGCGCCGGGCTGGCCCACCACGTAATCGCGCACCGCCGGATGTTGCCCGGTGAGTGGCCGCAACTCGTCGACCCAGTGCGGGTTCGGCAGAAAGCGCACATCCATCACCATGTCGGCGTCCATCGGCAGGCCGTACTTGAAGCCGAACGACTCGACCGTGACGCTCGTCGTCGCGCTCGCCTCGCCACCGAACGCCCGCTCGATGCTTTCCCGCAGGCCCCGCACCGACAGCGTCGAGGTGTCGATGATCAGGTCCGCGGTGGCGCGCACCGGTGCCAGCATCCGGCGCTCGGCCGCGATGCCCTCGGCCAGCGTCTGCTGGCCCTGCAGCGGGTGGCTGCGCCGATTCTGTTCGTAGCGACGCACCAGCATGTCGTCGGAGGCCTCCATGAACACCACGCGCGGGTTGATGTTGCGGGTGGCCAATTCGTTGCGTACCTCGTCGAGGTCGCCGGTGAATCCGCGCGACCGGACGTCCATCACCACGGCGAGCTGGGTGATCCGCGATCCGGCTGCCAGCCCGAAATCCACCATCCGGGTGATCAGCTGGGGTGGCAGGTTGTCGGCGACGTACCAGCCGAGGTCCTCGAGCACTTTCGCCGCCGTCCCCCGCCCGGCCCCCGACAAGCCGGTGACCAGAACGACGTCGATCCCCGCGGCGTCACCCGCGCGGCCGTCGGCCAGCTCCGCGTGCACGGCACCGGGCCGCTGCTCGCCGTCCCCGAAGTGGCCCGTCATGCCGAGGCTCCCGGTTGGCCGGCTTGCTCGGGTTCTCGCAGCGCCTGCAGGACGGCCGCGGCCGTTGCCACGCCGATACCCGGGACGGCAGTGATCTGGTCGACGGTGGCCTCCTTGAGGCGGGCTATCGATCCGAAGTGAGTGACCAGCGCCTTGCGGCGATGTTCTCCCAATCCTGGCACCGAATCCAGCGCCGACGCGGTCATTCGCTTGGATCGCTTGCTGCGATGGTAGGTGATCGCGAACCGGTGCGCCTCGTCACGGACGCGCTGCAGCAAATAAAGTCCCTCGCTGTTGCGCGGCAGGATGATGGGATCCGGCTCCGACGGCACCCACACCTCTTCCAGTCGCTTGGCCAGGCCGATCACCGCGACGTCGGTGACGCCGAGCTCCTCGAGAACGGCGCTGGCCGCGTTTACCTGGGGTGCGCCGCCGTCGACGACGTAGAGGTTGGGCGGGTAGGCGAACCGGCGTGATTTGCCCTCCGCGGAAAGCATATTCGGGTCACCCTGGTCGTGCAGGTGGCGCAGGAAGCGACGGCGGGTCACCTCGGCGATGGAGGCGACGTCATCGGAGCGGCCGAGACCTGCGGCTTCCCGGATCCCGAAGTGCCGGTAGTCGGACTTACGTGGCAGGCCGTCCTCGAATACCACCAGCGAGCCCACCACGTCGGTGCCCTGCACGTGGCTGACGTCGACACACTCGATCCGCAACGGCGCATCGGCCAACCCCAGCGCGTCCTGAATGTTCTGCAGTGCAGCCGATCTGGCGTTGAAGTCGCCGGCTCGCTTCAGCTTGTGTTGCTGCAGTGCCTCTTTCGCGTTGCGCTGCACGGTTTCGGCCAGCGCCCGCTTGTCGCCGCGGCGCGGCACCCGCAGCGCAACCCGAGATCCGCGCAGCCCGGACAGCCAGCTCGCCAACTCGTCGGCGTTGGACGGCAGACACGGCACCAGCACCTCGCGCGGAACCGGATTGGCGGCTTCGTCGGCAGCACCGCCCAGCTCCGCCTGGTCGCCGTAGAACTGCGTGAGGAACTGCTCGACCAACTGCTCTTCGCCCGAATCACCTGGGTCAGCAGACTTTTCGACAATCCACCCGCGCTGACCGCGGACCCGGCCACCGCGGACGTGAAACACTTGCACTGCCGCCTCAAGCTCGTCGTCGGCGAACGACACGACGTCGGCGTCGGTACCGTCGCCGAACACCACGGCCTGTTTCTCCATCGCCCGCTTCAGCGCGCCGATGTCATCACGAAGCCGTGCCGCCCGCTCGAAATCGAGTTCGTCCGAAGCCACCTGCATCTGCTGCTCCAGCTCGCGGGCAAACCGGTCGGTCTTGCCGGACAGGAAGTCGCAGAAGTCGTTGACGATTTGGCGATGCTGCTCGGCGCTGACCCTGCCGATGCAGGGCGCCGAACATTTGTCGATGTAACCGAGCAGACACGGACGGTCGATCTGCTTGTGCCGCTTGAATACTCCGCCCGAACAGGTTCGCGCGGGAAACACCCGGGTGAGCAGATCCAGCGTCTCCCGGATCGCCCACGCGTGCGAGTAGGGGCCGAAATAGCGCACCCCCTTACGCCGCGGGCCGCGATAGACCATCAGCCGTGGAAAGTCCTCATTGAGGGTCACGGCCAGCACCGGGTAGGACTTGTCGTCGCGGTAGCGGACATTGAAACGTGGATCGAATTCCTTGATCCAGTTGTATTCCAGCTGCAACGCCTCGACTTCGGTGTTCACCACCGTCCACTCGACCTTGGCCGCGGTGGTCACCATCTGCCGGGTGCGCGGATGCAGATTAGCGATGTCGGCGAAGTACGACGTCAGCCGGCTGCGCAGGCTCTTGGCTTTCCCGACGTAGATCACGCGACCGTGCGTGTCCCGGAACCGGTAGACGCCCGGCTCGACCGGAATGGATCCGGGAGCGGGACGATACGTGGCGGGATCTGGCACGCATCCAGGCTAGTAGCCCCTTCCGTCATGCCGTGGACGGCTGCGGGCTGCCGCGCCGCTGAACTGTGCCGCCTGACGCACTTCGGCGGCCGCGGAACTCAACGCATTGTTGGCGGCGGGTTACCGGCCGGGACGGGGCAATTTCGCCGTTGCCGAGCGATCCCGTACTTGTCACCGAGGCTCCATACCGGGCGGGCCAAGCCCTGGTCATGTTCGCCAGCAAGTGCGCCCAACCGGCGGCAAGGCCGACTACACTCGCCGACGATTGCTCGAGCGACGGCCCGAGCATGCCGATAATGCCGCGCAGCAGGTCCCCGAGCACCGAGAATCCCGGCAGCTGAAGTGCAGCTCACCCCACCGCTGAACCGCAGATCAGCGCGCCGGCGAACCGCCGCGGAGGCCGGCGCGGGCGAGGCCGACGGTTTGGGAGGCCTCGGTTCGGGATAAGCACCGTGTTAGCTGTGGCGCTAGAGTGGGTGCAACAGTTGGAGGGAGCTTCACATGAGCAAACGACCGTTGACCGGACTGGCCGTAGGGATTGGCTGTCTGGCAGTGTCGTTGAGCGCGGGGGCGGGGGTCGCATCAGCGACTCCCGATATCAGCCCGATGGTCAACACCACCTGCACGTATGACCAGGCGATGCGGGCAGTGCACGCGGAAAACCCGATGGCCGCCCAGTACCTGGACCAGTCGCCGCCCAACCTGCAATTTCTGCAGACATTCATGGCTTCGTCGCCGGACCAGCGGGTGAACCTGCTGAAGGCTATCCAGAACAACCCGGGAGCTGACCAGGCGTTCCCGATCTTCAAGCAGATGATGACCGACTGCAAGAACTACTGAGAAGCGTCAGATCGGCCGGCTGTCCAACTGGGCTCTTCGCTTCGCCGCCCAGTCCGCCATCGGAAAGCCGGGTTTGAAATCGCAGGCCGATAGCAGCAGGGTCGTCCGCGGGACCACGACCAGTCCGTAATCGCAGTTCCAATCCGGACGGGTCATGGTCCACACCAAGACACCGCTCGACGGTGTGCCGAAAGAACTGAGCCGCATCGGCCGAGCGTCCCCGAGGGGGGCGTGACCGACGGCGTCCCCGTGACATTTCGACACGGCGCCGAAGCCCTTCCACACCACCTCATGCGGATCCAACTTCTTGTCGTAGACGTCAACCGATTCGGCGTAGAGCGCCGGTCCGTTGACCCGGTATCCCGATTCGGCGTGGTCCGACGCGCGCGCCGGCCGCACCGGTGAATCCTTGAACAGCAGTGCCGCAGCGCATTCGGCCGGTTGCACGCTGGTGAAGTAGCTGTCACCCACCGGAATCGCTGTCGCCACACCGAGCGGAGTGGTGTCGCCGTCCTGCAGCAGCAAGTCGCGCGCCGGAATCCGCCCTTGCGCTGGTGAGGTGGACGTCGCAGGGCCGGACGGCGACTGTTCGGGGGCTCGGATCGCCCGGCCGCCGACCGATGTGGTGCACGCACACAGCGTCAATGCGACCAGAACCGATGCTGCGGCCGAACGCAATTGACCTGTCATCGGCCGATCCTACGACAATCTCGACGCTCGCGGTGTTCAGCGCGCCAGCAGGTCAGGCCGATAGCGAGCCAACAGCGACCGCACGGTATCCATGGCATCCACGGCCCGGTCTTTGTCCACGGCCTGGATCGCCATCACCGGGATGTATTCGTCATCGGGCAGGTCGATATGCGCCCAGCGACTGCCGGCCGGAAACGACACGCCGACCACCTCCGGCCATGGAACGAGCCGGTCTCCCAACAGGTTTCGCACCGAAAGCCCCGAAGCCCCTACTCGCAGCCGGGGCCGGGCGAACAACAGCACGACGCCCGCAATGACCAGACCCAGAGCGGCCATTGCCACCTGGTCGGCGGTTTGGAAGATCACGCCGCTGGAACTCATCTTCAGCAGCAAGCCGACGGCAATATGCGCCACGGCGATCAGAAATGCTGCGCCGTAAGCAAATAGCGGCGTCCAGTGCGGACGCAGTTCGGCATCCCACTGCTCGCGCGACGACAGCCGAGTCACGACCGAGTGCGAAGGTCACGCAACGTCAGCGCGGCGGTCAGCGCGGCCCCGGCCGCCTGGGCTCCCTTGTCCTCCGTGGACGACGGAAGCCCGGCCCGGTCCAGCGCCTGCTCCTCGGTGTTGGTCGTCAAAATGCCATTGGCAACCGGCGTCGACGAGTCGAGGGAAACCCGCGTAAGACCTTGGGTTACCGCATCGCATACGTACTCGAAATGCGGTGTTGCACCGCGGATTACCACACCGAGGGCGATGACGGCGTCGTGGTTGCGGGCCAGCTCCTGGGCCACCACCGGAATCTCGATCGCGCCGTGCACCCGCACCACGGTCGGGCTGTCGATCCCGGATTCCTTGGCCACCTTCTGGGCGCCGGCCAGCAGCGCATCACAGATCGTGCTGTGCCAGGTGCTGGCGACGATACCGAGCCGCACGCCGGACGCATCGAACTCCCCCACCTCCGGAATGCCGGCTCCGCTCATTTGCGCCGCTTCTCCTCATCACTTCGTTCTGCATCGTCGCCGGCGCGGCTCACAAAGCACCGCCGAATTCGCCTGGCAGATGGACGGATTCGTGGAAGTCGTCCAGCCCGGCCAAATCGTGTCCCATCTTGTCCCGTTTGGTCATCAGGTAGCGGATGTTCTCCGCGTTGGCTCGCACCGGGAGAGAAACCCGCTCGATGATGTGCAGCCCGTACCCGTCCAGCCCAACCCGTTTGGCCGGGTTGTTGGTCAGCAGCCGCATCGAGCGGACCCCGAGGTCCGAGAGGATCTGCGCACCGATTCCGTAATCCCTTGCGTCGGCCGGCAATCCGAGCTTGAGGTTGGCATCCACGGTGTCTTCGCCGGCGTCTTGCAGCTGATAGGCCTGCAGCTTGTGCATCAGGCCGATACCGCGCCCCTCGTGACCGCGCATGTAGAGCACCACGCCGCGTCCCTCCCGCGCGACCATGGCCATCGCGGCGTCGAGCTGGGGGCCGCAGTCGCACCGGCGCGAGCCGAACACGTCACCGGTCAGGCATTCGGAGTGCACCCGCACCAACACGTCGTCGCCCTCACCGCTGGGCCCGGCGATGTCGCCGCGGACCAACGCCACGTGTTCGACTTCCTCGTAAATGCTGGCGTAGCCGATGGCCCGAAACTCGCCGTGCCGGGTCGGGATGCGCGCCTCGGCGATCCGCTCGATGTGCTTCTCGTGCTTGCGCCGCCATTCGATGATGTCGGCGATCGTGATCAGCGCGAGGTCGTGTTCGTCGGCGAAGACCCGCAGCTCGTCGGTCTGGGCCATTGAGCCCTCGTCCTTCTGGCTGACGATCTCGCAGATGGCTCCCGCGGGTTGTAGTCCCGCCATCCGGGCCAAGTCGACGGCGGCCTCGGTGTGGCCGGGCCGCCGCAGCACGCCGCCGTCTTTGGCGCGCAACGGGACCACGTGACCGGGGCGGGTGAAGTCGTCGGCGATGCTGGTCGGATTGGCCAACAACCGCATCGTGGTAGCCCGGTCGGACGCCGAAATCCCGGTGCCGACACCGCGTCTTGCATCGACGGTGACCGTGTAGGCGGTCCCGTGCTTGTCCTGGTTGACCGCGTACATCGGCAGCAGGCCCAGCTTGTCGCAGATGGCGCCGTCCAGCGGGACGCACAGGTAGCCCGAGGTGTAGCGCACCATGAAGGCCACCATCTCCGGCGTCGCCTTCTCGGCGGCGAAGATCAGGTCACCCTCGTTCTCGCGTTCCTCGTCATCAATGACGACGACGGCCTTCCCGGCCGCAATGTCGGCAACAGCTCTCTCGACGGAGTCCAACCTCGTCATCTGCGCTGCCTTGCTGTGGTACCGAGCAACACGCGAAGCCCGCGTATTGCCTCAAGTATGAACCACGCCGGGCGTCGCGTTATTGCCAGTGTTATCGGCACCACTTTGACGGTGACGTCGCGGATTCGCGGGGCGTTGATGGGGGCCTCGACGTACGTCGATCGCCACGTGGGGCATTGCCCCGGCGGGCAGCGCAGTTCCGCCCGTCATCACGCACTCTGACCAGCGGTGACCGCGCTGCGCCAGCGCAGAAAGCCGGGAATTCTGTGCCGATTCTTACGGCGAATGCTGGCGGCCGGCGCGGTGGCCGTGTCCGCTGCGAGACCGGCTTCGGAAGTCGTGCCGGCGGAACCCTGGTTGGGGCAATGACTGGGATCAGAAGAACGGAATGTGGATCTCGCGGTAAGCGGGGCCGGGTGACCGGCCTCCCGCCTTGCCGGCTGTCGCTACACGCTGCGCCTGGTCGGCATCTGAATCACCTGTCCGCCACCGCAATCGGTCGCGTAGTGGGCCAGCCACCGGCCGACCGAACCACCGACCTCGATGAAGTGCGTCCACTTGCTGACCGCAGCGGTCGCGGCCGGGAAATCGGAAAACCGTCCCAGCGACACGTCGCGCTCATCGACGCCGACCAACTCGTAACTCGTGAAGTCGCGCACCCGGTGCTCGACGATCGTCAACGTAGTGTCGTTGACTTCTTTGCTCCACACCGGTCGCGATTGAGGCTCGGCCTTGCGGCCGGCCAACGTCGCTACCGCTTCAAATGCGAGGTCTTCGTAGACGGCCTCGGCCAACCTTTCGACGGACATTTCTGCAGCTCCTTCGCGTGGTTAGGGCGGGCCGGCCTATGCGATCGAGTATGTACCCGCGAACGGCTGCGTGGGGATTTAGAACAGGCGTGTCGCCATGGTGTAGTGCGATCGTGACTATTGTTACCAAAATGCAATCTTTGGGCAGCGGCCATGCCCGGTGCGGGAATCACCCGTAAATGGCATGGGCGAACGAGCCACCGCGCCCTCAATTGCTCTTTCCTGGCCGCCCGCACACCTTCCCAGGCTCACGGCGGTCGCGCCAATCTGCTTGCTAGAGAGGGCATTTCGGCAATTACTGCTCTTATCGCCAGCTGGCCGGTAAGTCGATAATGTGATTGGGGCAGAAGTCCTGTGCGCCCAGCGAGATCGCGTTTCGCGCATCCTCCGCCGTCATCTTGCCGCGCAACACCATGAAGGCGTATTCGGCGGGCTGATAGCCCGAATCATGCCCTTCTGGATCGTCCATCAGTTGACACGCCTCTTTTTCCTGGTTCGCGTCGGCGTGGGCGGTTACGCAGCCGAATAGCGACGCCATCCAAATCAGGGCGCCGGCGGCGATCGCGGCAACGACCCTCATTGGTTTCTTGCGGTCATCAGCCGCTCGACATATTTCGCAATCACATCGACTTCCAGGTTCACCTGGGTGCCGACCGGAGCTTGACCCAAGGTGGTCAATTCCCGGGTGGTCGGAATCAGCGAGACCTCGAACCAGTCCTGTGGTTCGGCACCAAGGCCCGAGACCGTCAGCGAAATCCCGTCGACGGTGATCGACCCCTTCTCCACGACATAGCGAGCGACCGCCGCGGGGATCTCGATGCGCACCACTTCCCAGTGTTCCGACGGCGTGCGGTTCACCACCTGGCCGGTGCCGTCGACGTGCCCCTGCACGATGTGCCCGCCGAGTCGGCTGTTGACCGCCGCGGCCCGCTCGAGATTGACCCGCTTGCCGACCTCCAACCCGCCCAGGTTGGACCGGTCCAGGGTTTCGGCCATCACGTCGGCGGTGAACTGACCATCGGCGAGCAGCTCGACGACCGTCAGGCACACGCCGTTGACGGAGATCGAATCTCCATGGCCGGCGTCGGCGGTGACGACGGGCCCGCGGATGGTCAGGCGGGCCGCGTCGGCCAGCACGTCCCGGCCGGTGACCTCTCCGAGTTCCTCGACAATTCCGGTGAACATTCCATCAGGCTAATTCGCCGGCGCTTTGCCTGGTGAGCGGCCACGACCGACACGCGAAACACGCTCGTCGCGCGGCCGAGGGGACCCCGCGTTCCGAAGCCCGGTCATCGAGACCCTCTACGATGCACGGTATGCAGAAACGCCGCCGACTCACGGCCGTCCTCGCTTCCCTGACCATCGCCACCGCCCTGATCTCGGGCTGCTCGTCGGGTTCGAAGCAGAGCGGCGGCCCATTGCCCGACGCCACGACACTGGTCAAGCAATCCGCCGACGTCACCAAGACCGTCAAGAGCGTGCACCTGGTGCTGTCGACCGAGGGCAAGATTCCCGGACTGCCGATCAAGAAGCTGACCGGCGACCTGACCACCACGCCGAGCACCGCCGCATCCGGCAACGCGCAGCTGACGATGGCGGGCTCCGACATCGACGCGAACTTCGTCGTCTACGACTCGGTGCTGTACGCCACGCTCACCCCGAACAAGTGGAGCGATTTCGGTAAGGCCTCCGACGTCTACGACGTCTCGGTGCTGCTGAGCCCGGACGCCGGCCTGGGCAACATGCTGGCGAACTTCTCCAACGCCAAGGCCGAGGGCCGCGAAACGATCAACGGCCAGACCACGATCAAGATCAGCGGAAACGCTACCGCGGACGCGGTGAACAAAATCATCCCGAGCATGAACGCGACGCAGCCGTTGCCGTCCACCGTGTGGATTCAGGAGAGCGGCGATCACCAGCTGGTCCAGGCCAACCTGCAGAAGAGCCAGGGCAATTCCGTCCAGGTGACGTTGTCGGACTGGGGCAAGCCGGTCACCGTCACCAAGCCTCCGGTGAGCTGATGAGCATGCGAGCTGGACGCGGAATCGCGATCAGCGCCGGCAGTCTCGCCGTGCTGCTGGGCGCCCTGGACGCCTATGTCGTCGTCACGATCATGCGCGACATCATGAGCGACGTTCATATCCCGATCAACCAATTGCAGCGCATCACCTGGATCATCACGATGTACCTGCTGGGCTACATCGCCGCGATGCCGCTGCTGGGGCGGGCTTCCGATCGCTTCGGCCGCAAGCTGGTGCTGCAAGTCAGCCTGGCGCTGTTCATCGTCGGCTCGGTGGTCACCGCGCTGGCCGGGCATTGGGGCGACTTCCACATGCTCATCGCCGGCCGCACCGTTCAGGGTGTGGCCAGTGGCGCGCTGTTGCCGGTCACGCTGGCGCTGGGCGCCGACTTGTGGGCGCAACGCAACCGCGCCAGCGTGCTGGGCGGCATCGGTGCCGCGCAGGAGCTCGGCAGCGTGCTCGGCCCGCTGTACGGGATCTTCATCGTCTGGATGTTCCATGACTGGCGCTACGTGTTCTGGATCAATGTGCCGCTGACCTTGATCGCGATGGTGATGATCCAGTTCAGCCTGCCGTCGCACCAACGCGTCGACGAGCCCGAAAAGGTCGACGTCGTCGGTGGTGTGCTGCTGGCCATCGCGCTCGGCCTGGCGGTCATCGGGCTGTACAACCCGACGCCCGACGGCAAACAGATCCTGCCCAGCTACGGATTGCCGCTGGTGATCGGGGCGGTTGTGGTCGCGGTGCTGTTCGTCCTCTGGGAGCGCTTCTCCCGCACCCGGCTCATCGAACCCGCCGGAGTGCACTTCCGGCCGTTCCTGGCCGCGCTGGGCGCATCGGTGGCCGCGGGCGCGGCGCTGATGGTGACCCTGGTCAACGTCGAGCTGTTCGGCCAGGGCGTACTGCAGATGGACCAGGCGCAAGCCGCCGGGCTGCTGCTGTGGTTCCTGATCGCGCTGCCGATCGGGGCGGTGCTGGGCGGTTTCATCGCGACCCGGATCGGCGACCGTGCGATGACCTTCATCGGGCTGCTGATCGCGGCATACGGTTACTGGCTGATTCATTACTGGCGGATGGACGTGATGACCCAGCACCACGACATCTTCGGCGTGAGCCTGCCGCTGGTGCACACCGACCTGCTGGTGGCCGGTCTGGGCCTTGGCCTGGTGATCGGACCGCTGACCTCGGCGGCGCTGCGGGTTGTTCCGTCGGCCCAACACGGCATCGCCTCGGCGGCGGTGGTGGTGGCCCGGATGACGGGCATGCTGATCGGCGTTGCGGCGCTGAGCGCCTGGGGGTTGTACCGGTTCAACCAGATCATCGACGGGCTGTCGGCGAAGATCTCGCCCGATGCGACGCTGCTGGAGCGAGTCGCCGCCCAGGCCACCCTGTACCTCAAGGCGTTCGCCCTCATGTACGGCGACATCTTCGCGGCCACCGTCGTGATCTGTGTGGTGGGTGCGCTGCTGGGCCTGCTTCTCGGCGGCCGCAAGGAACACGCCGAGGAACCGGAAGTCGCCGAGCAGGAGACCGTCGCGGCGGGTGAGCGCTAGCCGCGCTGCGGCACCAGGCTGAGCAGCAGATCCGGGCCGACCCGATCGACGCCGTCGAAACGCCACCGCAACGCCCGGGTGATGGTGGGCACGCCGACGTCGTCGACCGCGGTGACGGGTCCACCGAGCAGGATCGGCGCGACGTAGGTCAGGATGCGGTCGATCGCCGCTTCACGCAGGAAGGCACTGGCGAGGGTCGGACCTCCCTCCAGTAGGACATCGGTACGGTCCGAGAGCGCCTTGAGCACCTCCATGGGGTCGCGGGTGCGAATCACCATGGTGCGCGAATCGTCGTTGAGAACCTTTGCCTCGGAAGGTATTTCGCGCATACCGACCACGACGCGCAGCGGTTGTTTGTCCGCCGGCGAACCGTCCGGCAGCCGTGCGGTCAACGCCGGATCGTCGGCCAGTACGGTGCCGGTCCCGACGATGATCGCGTCGGCCGCGGCGCGGCGGCGATGCAGGTCCAAGCGTGCCGCCTCGCTGGAGATCCACCGGCTGGTGCCGTCGGCGGCGGCGCTGCGGCCGTCGACGCTGCTGGCGTATTTCCATGTCACGTGCGGCAACCCGGTCCGTTGCTTGTGCAGCCACTCACGCAACGGCCCGCCGGCGACTTCGTCGGCCAGCACGCCGGCCTGCACCTCCACGCCCGCTGCCGACAGCCGGGCCGCGCCGCCCGCCGCGAGCTCGTTCGGGTCGGTGACGGCGTAGGCGACCGTGCGCACGCCGGCGTCGATCAGCGCGTTCACACACGGCGGGGTCTTGCCGTAGTGGTTGCACGGCTCCAGCGTGACCACCGCGGTGCCACCGGCCGCCAGGCTGCCGGCCCGGCGCAGCGCCAGCACCTCGGCGTGGTCGCCGCCGGCCGGCTCGGTGCCGCCGACGCCGACCACCTGGCCGTCGACGCCCAGAATCACCGCTCCGACAGGCGGATTCGGATAGGTGTTGCCCTTGACCAGATTGGACTGTTCGATGGCCAGGCGCATCGCGGCGTCGAGGCTCTCGACAGGCTGACCGCTCACCGTCGTAGATGCGGTGACGCGGCGCCGGCCTGGCGTCGTAATGCCTCGACCGCGGCCTCGGGGTCCCGGGCGCCATAGACCGCGGAGCCGGCGACGAAGCAGTCGACCCCGGCCTCGGCGGCCGCCTCGATCGTGTCCGCGCTGATGCCGCCGTCGATCTCGATCAGGATCGTCAGCTCCCCCGCGTCGACCAGCTTCCGCACGGTCCGGACCTTGCTCAGCACCTCGGGGATGAAGCTCTGGCCGCCGAAGCCCGGCTCGACCGACATGATGAGCAGGGTGTCGAACTGCGGCAGGATTTCCAGGTACGGCTCCAGCGGGGTCCCCGGCTTGACGCTGATCCCGGCCTTGGCGCCGGCGGCCCGGATATCGCGGGCCACCCCGATCGGATTCTCGGTGGCCTCGGCGTGAAAGGTGACGTTGTAGGCGCCCGCCTCGGCGTACGGCGGCGCCCACCGGTCCGGGTTGTCGATCATCAAATGGCAGTCCATCGGAATGGGCGTGGCCGCCAGCAGGGCCTCCACCACCGGCAGACCGATCGTCAGGTTGGGCACGAAGTGGCCGTCCATCACGTCGACGTGCAGCCAATCGGCGCCGGCCACGGCGGCCGCCTCGTCGGCGAGCCGGGCGAAATCAGCGGCCAGGATCGACGGCGCTATCAGGGGTCCACCGGTGCTGCCAGCCATGTGCGACAGCGTACTTAGCCCGGCAGTCAATCGCTCACGCGCAGCGCCGCCGCGAACATCGCGTCGGTGCCGTGCCGGTGCGGCCAGAGCTGCACGTAGGGCCCTTGTGCAGATGGGCCCAGCTCCGCGGGCTCGAACAGCGGCCGGGCATCCAACGCCTGCACCGGGTGACGACGCAGGGCGTCGGCGACCACCCCCACCGTTTCGGCGATATGCGGCGAGCAGGTCGCATAAAGCACCACGCCGCCGGGCCGGGTCAGCGCGATCGCGGCGGCCAGCAGTTCGCGTTGCAGCTTGGCCAGCGCCGGCACATCGGACGGCTGACGGCGCCAACGGGCCTCCGGCCGACGCCGCAGGGCACCCAGGCCGGTGCAGGGCACGTCGACGAGCACCCGGTCGAAACCCGGATCGAGATCGGTCTGTCGCCCGTCCACCCGCAGCACGTCGACGTCGAGCCCGCGGGTGTTCTGGGCGACCAGCTCGGCGCGGCCCGGCGATGGCTCGACCGCGGTGACCCGGGCACCACGCTCGACGGCCAGGGCGGCCAGCAGCGCCGTCTTACCGCCCGGCCCTGCGCACAGGTCGAGCCAGCGTCCGGTGTCGCCGTCGACCGGCGCCAGCGTCAGCGCGCGCGCCACCAACTGGCTGCCCTCGTCCTGCACCAGGGCACGGGCGTCGCGCACCGCCGCCAGCTGTCCGGGGTCGCCACCGGGCAGGTACACCGCGTACGGCGAGTAGCGGCCCACGGTGCCACCGACGGCCTCGGCCAGCTCCTGCGCGCTCAGCACGCCCGGGCGAGCGGCCAGGTGCACCTGCGGGCGTTCGTCGTCACTGGCCAGCACCGCGTCGAGTTCGCCGGCATCCGCGCCCAGTGCGTCGGCGAAAGCCTGGGCGATCCAGCGTGGGTGCGCGTGCACGAAAGCGGCATGCCCGATCGGATCCCGCGACGGGTCGGGAGCGAGTTCGTCCATCCAGGATTTCTCGTCCCGCACGGAGATGGTCCGCAGCACGCCATTGACGAAACCGGCTCGCGCCGAATCGAATTCGATCCCGGCCTGTTCGACGGTGGTCGACACCGCGGCATGTGCGTCGACGCGGGTCCGCAGCAGTTGATAGGTGCCCATCCGCAGCAGATCGAGCAGCACTGGGTCGATCGCCTCCGGCGGGCGCCCGGCGGCCGCACCGATGACCGCGTCGAGCAGGCCCCGGGTGCGGCAGGTGCCGTAGGTCAGCTCGGTGGCGAACGCCGCGTCGCGCCCGGTGATGCCGCGGTCGCGCAGCAGCGCGGGCAAGGCAAGGTTCGCATAGGCATCGCGCTCGCTGACCGCCCGCAGCACCTCAAGGGTGGCGGCCCGGGCCGGATCCAGCGGCTTGCGCCGTTTGGGCGGGGCAGACCGGCGCCGGTTGGGAGCCGGGCTCATGACGCCCGCGCGGCGGCGGCGAGCCGGGCGCCGCGCGCCCAGTCGACGGCGTTCATGAGCTTCTTACCGGGAGGCTGAATCTGGCCGAGCCGCACCGGTTCCGACCCGGTGCCGATCCGCACGGTTTTGCGGTCCACGTGAATTACACCGGGCGGCAACGACTCTGGGGAATCAACGTCGATCTGCACCGGCCCCAGTTTGACCCGCAGGTCGTCGATCATCGTCCAGGCTCCCGGGTTTGGTGTGACGGCGCGAATACGGCGCTCCAGCACCGGCGCCGGCAGGTCCCAACGGACCCGGGCCTCTTCGACGGTGATCTTCGGCGCAATGCTGACGCCGTCGGCTGGTTGCGGCTGGGGTGTCAGCGCCCCGTCGGCAATGCCGTCCAGCGTGGCCGACAGCAGTGCCCCGCCCGAAATCGCCAGTCGATCAAGCAGATCACCCGACGTATCGGTCGGCTGGATCGTCTCGGTCACGACGCCGTAGACCGGTCCGGAGTCGAGGCTGGGTTCGATCTGAAACGTCGTCGCGCCGGTGATGGCGTCGCCCGCGGCGATGGCGGCCTGTACGGGCGCGGCCCCGCGCCAGGCCGGCAGCAGTGAGAAGTGCAGGTTGACCCAGCCACGCGGGGGCACCGCGAGCAGGCCTTCGCGCAGCAGTGCGCCGTAGGCCACCACCGGGCAGCATTCGGGAGCGAACTCGGACAGTTCGGCGACGAACTCCGCCGAGTTCGGCCGCGCCGGGCGCAACAGCGGGATGCCGCGGTCGAGTGCCTCGCGGGCCACCGGTGACGGCTCCGGCTTGCCGCGCCGCCCGGCGGCGGCATCGGGCCGGGTCAGCACCGCGACCACCTCGTGACGGGGTGAGTCGATGAGGCGGCGCAACGCGGGGAGCGCAGGTTCGGGGGTGCCGGCGAAGACGAGACGCACTCGGACAGTCTAGGAAGCGGTCACTGTTGCCTCGCCGTCTGTGCTCCCAGCTGGCTATCAACCAGCGTTCAGCCGACGCCAATCTAGCAGACGTATATTGTTGTCGGTACATATTATTTCTAACGGGCATGGTTGAATCGCTTCGCGACGAGACCATCGACGACGAGGTCGAGTACCCACCCTTCCGCGCTCCCCAGGAGGTTTTGATGACACTCGACACCACCATCCGCGACCACACACAGGCCGCCACCCATCGGGCGCTGTGGGCGCTGGGTGACTACGCCCTGATGGCAGAGGAAGTGATGGCCCCGCTGGGCCCCGTCCTGGTCGCCGCCACGGGCATCGGACCTGGCGTTCGAGTACTCGACGTCGCCGCCGGTTCGGGCAACATCTCGCTTCCCGCTGCCACCACGGGCGCCATGGTCGTTTCCACCGACCTGACACCGGAGCTGCTGCAGCGGTCCCAGGCGAGGGCCGCCACGCAGGGGCTGACGCTGGACTACCGGGAAGCCAACGCGCAGGCGCTGCCGTTCGGTGACGGTGAGTTCGACATCGTGATATCGGCGATCGGCGTGCAGTTCGCGCCGGATCATCCGCGCGCGGCCAGCGAGCTGGTCCGGGTCTGCCGGCCAGGCGGGACGATCGGCATGATCAGCTGGACCGCGGAAGGATTCTTCGGCCGGATGCTGGCCACGATCCGGCCATACCGGCCGAGCCTGTCGCCGGCGGTACCGCCGGCAGCGATGTGGGGACGCGAAGGCTACGTCGCCGGGCTGCTGGGCGACCAAGTTGGCCGCGTCACAACGCTGCGGGGCAATTTGGGGGTGAACCGGTTCCTGAGCGCCGAGGACGTCCACCACTACTTCAAGAACCACTACGGCCCCACGATCGAGGCGTACGCGAATATCGGCCACAACCGGGTGCTGGCAGCCGAACTCGACGCTCAACTCATCGAACTCGCAGAGCATTACCTGGCCAACGGCACCATGCAGTGGGAATACCTATTACTCACCGCGCAAAAGCGATGAGGCCGACCGGGGCTCCTACAGATCGATGTCCATCGTCGCGTCGGGCTCGCCGCCGGCCGCGGTGAATGCGGTCAGGGCCCGTACCAGCCCGTGGCGCTCGGCCACCGGCATCTTCTCGACGATGGCGGCGATTTCCGCGCGCCGGTAGGCGGTGACGCGCCGCACCACCTCGCGGCCCCGCTTGGTCAAGGCGGCGATCAGCTCACGCCGGGAGGTCGGGTGCGGCAGACGGTCGATCAGCTCGGCCGCCACGAGCCGGTCGACCATGCGTCCGGTCGCCGACGGTTGCACACCGAGCAGGCTGGCCAGCGTGGCCAGGTTGACCGGTCCCCGGTTGGACAGGATCACCAGGGTGCGGAACTGCGCGATGGTGATGCTCTCGTCGACCTGGGCGATTGACCGGGCCGAAATGCCGACCAGCAACCGCGACGCGGTGAGCAACGCATCGGTGATGACATCCAGCGACTCGCTGGCTTCCATCGCGTTCTCCGTTGCCATCCAGGCCACCTTTCCCGGGCCCGTTACGGGCCGCCGCGGGCTAAAGAGTTGAAAGTGTAACAACCTACGAATGTCGGAGGCAGGGACAGTTTCTCATGAATACTATCGCTGCAGGAGGCGGTCTGCGAGGGCAACAGAGAAATTGCTGCGCGGCCGGCCCGACCGCACCGACTACCCGATATGCAGGGGGTCGATCTGCACCCGCACCGGCTCATGAGTTTGCCGGGCGCTCAACACGCCGACACCGCGGCGCAGGCTCGCCGCAAGCTCCAGGCCCCGCTCGCGGCGGACCCGCACCAGCATCCTGATCACCGGCACGCCCGCCGGCGTGCCAGGCGGCCGACGCACCCCCGGCGGCAGATCGACCGGGCCGAGCAGATCGGCTTGAATAGTTTCGAGGTCGGGCAGCCGGGCCTCGTCAAGCAAGGCGCGCACCGCGTCTGCGCTGCCGTCGATGGCCGCCATATGCACAGCGGGCGGCAGGCCGACCTCGCCGCGAGCCAGCAGATCGGCCGCGGCGTGGCCCACCGGATCCCACCGGATCAGCGATTGCACGGTCGGGATGGCCGATTCGGCGATCACCGTCACCAGGCCGCCGTCGCCGCGGGCACGCACCAGCGCCGCCGCGCTCATCCAGCGCCACAGCGCATCCTCGGCGGCGCGCAGATCTTGGCGGCCCAGCAGCGCCCAGGTGTCCAGCAGCAGCGCCGCCCCATACCCGCCGTCGGCACGGGGTTCGGCCCCCGGCGTGGCGACCACCAGCGCGGGGTGAGCGGCGACCTCGGCCACGATCGCGTCGCCCGCCGACGTGATGACCGGCGTCCCGGCGAAGGCGCGACCCAGCTCTTCGGCGGTGCGCCGGGCCCCGACGACCACCGCGCGTACCGCATCCGATCCGCACCGCGCGCAGCGCAGCGCCGGCTCCGCACGTCCGCACCAGCGGCACACCGCCCCGGGTCCGCGCTCGTGCAGCGACATCGGCCCGGTGCAGTGCCGGCAGCGGGCGATCGCGCGACAGCGTCCACAGGCCAGTGACGGCACATAGCCCCGGCGCGGCACCTGAACCAGCACCGGCGCCCCGGCCTCCAGCGACGAGCGGGCGGCGCGCAGTGCGATGGACGGAATCCGCGCGGAGCGGGCCGCCGGGTCGCGCTCGTCGGCGTAGCCGGTGTCGTCGAGGGCGACCACCCGCGGCGTGCGGGCCCGCACGACGAGCCGGGTCGCGACGATGTCATGGGCCCACCCGCTTTGCACCAAGGCGTGGGCCTCGGCGGTGCGGGCGTAGCCGCCGATCAGCGCCGCGCAGCGCGCCTGATGCGCGCGCAGCATCGCCACTTCGCGGGCATGCGGGTAGGGCGCTCGCGGCTCGGACAGGCTGTCGTCGGCATCGGACCAGACCATGACCAGCCCCAGGTCGTTCAGCGGCGCGAAAACCGCGCTGCGGGTGCCGATCACCAGTCGCGCCTTGCCCCGCAGCGCCGCCAGCCAGCGCCGGTAGCGTGCGGCCGGCCCCAGCCCCGCCGACAGCGCCACCACGCTGTCCTCGTCGATCCGGGCGGTCGCGGACAGCCACAGCGCGTCCAGGTCACGCTGATCGGGCACGATCGCCAGGGCCGCTCGCCCGGCGCGCACGGTTTGCGCGGCGGCCTCGGCGAACCGGTCCGCCCACTGCTCGCCCGGCAACGTCTGCCACACGGCACGAGCGGCACGCGACTCGGCCAGGGCGGTCAGGAATTGCTCGCCGCTGCCGTAGACCTGCCAGCCGGACGGATCGACGGGCTCAATCGTCGGCGGCGGCGGGATCTCCGTCGATTCCCGCTCCACCCTGGCGTGCCGGGCCGGGACCGCCAGCCGCAACACGTCCGGGCGCGTCCCGGCGTAGCGCGCGGCCACGGCATCGACCAGCCGGCGGATCTCCGGGGTGAGCACCGGCTCGGCGGACACGACGCGATCGAGCCAGCCCAGCTTGCCGACGTGGTCGGTGTCGTTGCGGCGCTCCAGCACAAACGCGTCGACCAGCCGGCCGTGGAACCGGACCCGCACCCGCACCCCCGGCTGCGCGTCGTCGGATTGCTCGGCGGACACCAGGTAGTCGAACTCGCGGTCCAGGTGTGGCACCGACAACATCGGCAGCACTCGGGCGATCGGCTCCACCTCGACGGGCGTGCGCGGTGCACTGGTCGCGCTCACAGCACCCTCGAGCCACGAAATACGTTGCCAGCCAATACTGTTACCGTCCGTGCCCACACCGTAGCGGCAACCACCGACAGTTATCCTTCGGCAGGCTCGGGGTCATTGCCGGGGCCGGCAACGTCACGACCGAAGAAGAACCCCGCCGTGATCAGGATCATCGCGGCGGCGTACAGCCACCAGATCGGTACCGCCAGCGCATCGTGGCCCAGGATGAACCGGCCGATCGCGATCATCGTGTCCGATGCCATGAAGCACACCGCTCCCACCGGCACCCAGATCGTCGGCAGCCGCGCCGCCAACGCGGTGCACGCCATCGCGGTCAGCACAAAGACGTAAACCGTCACCGGGAGCGTCAAATTGTCAGGCCCGAGGTGAGGCCAGAACCACACCAGCAACGCGATCGCGGCCACGCCCAGCGCCACCATGACGGCAATGCGGACGCGCGACAGCGCCTCTTTGACCACCAATGGGGCCAGCGCGCCGATGAAGCACAGGTGCGCACACAGAAATGCCGCCAGCCCCAAGACAAATGACATGGTCCACCACGGGATGGCCAGCAGCCAGTCGCCGGTGGCCGACAGCAGTAGCGCGGACATCAGCCAGCGCCGCTCGCTGACGATGGGATGCGCGAACGCGGCGACGGTCAGCAGCAAGGCCATCAACGCCTTGAACGGCGGCTGCAGAATCCAGTGTCCGGTGAGCCCGGTTCCCGGCGCGGAATGCAGCGCGATCACGGTCAAGTAGACGCCATAGGCGATGGCCGCCCAGCCGGCTGCCACCCAGCCGCCTGCCATCACGCGGGGTGCGTACGGTACCTCCATGCCCAGCTTTGACAAAGCCGACGAGAAACCTCCTATCGACCCCATCCTGCTGAAGGTACTCGACGCGGTTCCGTTCCGGCTATCCACCGACGATGGCATCGATGCTGCG
Organism: Mycobacterium sp. IDUB_19; assembly: GCF_055419445.1. Lineage (NCBI taxonomy): Bacteria > Bacillati > Actinomycetota > Actinomycetes > Mycobacteriales > Mycobacteriaceae > Mycobacterium > Mycobacterium sp. IDUB_19. Next base: position 101,165 of record NZ_JBVAXR010000004.1, read on the forward strand.
CGCCAGCGGTTCCGCGACCTGCCGCGCCGGCCGGTACATCCCGAACTGCGCGTCGAGGACCGCACCATCGAGGGGCCGGCCGGTGCTATCGACATCCGGATCTATTGGCCGTCAACGGATTCCAACGGTAGCGCGCTGCCCGTCGTGGCCTACTTCCACGGCGGCGGGTTCGTGATCGGCGATCTCGACACCCACGACGGCACCGCTCGCCAGCATGCGGTGGGCGCCGACGCGATCGTGGTGTCCGTCGATTACCGGTTGGCACCCGAGCATCCGTATCCCGCCGCCGTCGAAGACGCTTGGGCCGCAACGCTGTGGGTCGCCGAGCACGCCGCCGAGCTGGGTGCGGACACCGCCCGGATGGCCGTCGCCGGGGATTCGGCGGGCGGCAACATCGCCGCGGCGGTCGCCCAGCAGAGCCGCGACGAGGGCGGACCGCCGATCGTCTTCCAGCTGTTGTGGTATCCGTCCGTGCTGTGGGACCAGTCGCTGCCGTCGTTCGCCGAAAACGCCACCGCGCCGATTCTCGACACCCGGGCCATCGCGCAGTTTTCCCGTTGGTACGCAGGCGATGCCGACTTGCACAACCCGCCCGTGCGAATGGCGCCGGGGCGGGCGACGAACCTGGCCGACCTGCCGCCGGCCTACATCGGCGTCGCCGGTTATGACCCGCTGCGCGACGACGGCATCAGCTACGGCAAGCTGCTGGCCGACGCGGGCGTGTCCGCCGAGGTGCACAACGCCGAGACGATGGTGCACGGTTACCTCGGCTACGCCGGCGTGGTGCCCGCCGCCACGGCCGGATCGGACCGCGGGCTCGCGGCGTTGCGGGATGCGCTGTACAGGTGAACGCCCGGCGTACCGTGGACGAATGATTGACCCTCCCCTCGCCTCGCCTGGCATCGATCCGACGTTCAAAGCGCTGCTCGACGCCTTCCCGATGACGTTCAACGCGGACGACGGCGTCGAGCTCGCACGCGAGCGGCTCAAGCTGCTCAAGGTGCCGCCGGAGATGTTGCCGGATCTGCGGATCGAAGATCGGACGATCAGCCACGGCGGGCTCACCGACATTCCGGTGCGGATTTATTGGCCGCCCACCCCGGCCGAGGTCTCCCCCGTCGTCGTCTTCTTCCACGGCGGCGGCTTCTGCCTGGGCGACCTGGACACCCACGACCACGTCGCCCGTGCGCACGCCGTCGGCGCCGAGGCCATCGTGGTGTCCGTCGACTACCGGCTCGCTCCGGAGCATCCGTACCCCGCCGGGGTCAACGACAGCTGGGCCGCCGTGCAGTGGGTCGGCGAGCATGCCGGCGAACTGGGCGGTGACCCGGCCCGGATCGCCGTGGCCGGGGATTCCGCGGGCGGCAATCTCGCCGCGGTCATGGCGGTGCTGGCCCGCGACAACAGCGGTCCGGAGCTGAAATTCCAGCTGCTCTGGTATCCGGTGGTGACCGCGGATCTTTCGCTGCCGTCGCACACCGAGAACGCCTTCGCCCCGATCCTGGACCGCGAGGTGATCGAAGCCTTCCTGACCTGGTACCTGCCGGCTGACGTCGACATCACCGACCCCACCGTGTTGCCCATCACGCTGGCCCCGGCCAACGCCGACGACCTCTCGGGTCTGCCGCCGGCCTTTGTCGGGACCGCGGAGCACGACCCGCTGCGCGACGACGGGGCACGCTACGCCGAAATGCTCAACGCCGCGGGCGTTCCCGCCGAGCTCAGCAACGAGCCGACCCTGGTACACGGCTACGCCAGCTTCGCGCCGGTGATACCGGCGGCCGCCGCGGCCACCGAACGCGGGCTGACGGCGCTGCGGAAGGCGCTGCACTACTAGGAAAGACGGAACGCCAATGAGCGCGCAGATGACCGAGAACCCCGACTACCAGACCCTGATCGTCGGCGCCGGATTCTCCGGCATCGGCGCCGCCATCAAGCTCGACAAGGCCGGGCTCACCGATTATCTCGTGATCGAGGCCGGCGATGGAGTCGGCGGTACGTGGCACTGGAACACCTATCCCGGTATCGCCGTGGATATTCCGTCGTTCTCCTATCAGTTCTCCTTCGAGCAGAGCCGGCACTGGTCACGCACCTACGCGCCGGGCCGGGAATTGAAAGCCTACGCCGAACACTGCGTCGACAAATACGGCATCCGATCGCGGATCCGGTTGAACACCAAGGTGCTTTCCGCCGAGTTCGACGACGAGCACTCGCTGTGGCGTGTCCAGACGGATCCGGGCGGAGAGGTCACCGCCAGATTCCTGATCAGCGCCAGTGGCGTGCTCACCGTGCCGAACCTGCCCGACATCGACGGCGTGGACTCCTTCGACGGCATCACCATGCACACCGCGCGCTGGGATCACACCCAGGACTTGACCGGCAAACGCGTCGCGATCATCGGCACCGGCGCCTCGGCCGTGCAGGTGATACCGGAGATCGCGCCAATTGTCGCCCAGCTCACCGTATTTCAGCGCACGCCGATTTGGTGCTTCCCCAAATTCGACGTCCCGCTGCCCGGGGCGCTGCGCTCGGCGATGCGGATTCCCGGCGGAAAAGTGCTCCAGCGGCTGCTCAGCCAGGCGTTCGTCGAGTTGACCTTCACCATCGCCGCGCAGTACTTCACGGTGGTTCCGCTGGCCAAGCGGATGGGGGCCACCGGTCGTCGCTATCTGCGCCAGCAGGTCGACGACCCGGAGGTGCGCGAGCAACTCACTCCCCGGTACGCGGTGGGATGCAAACGGCCCGGCTTCCACAACGGATACCTGGCCACGTTCAACCGCCACAACGTGCGGCTGGTCACCGAGCCGATCGACAAGATCACGCCCGAAGCGGTGGCCACCACCGACGGCGAGATCCACGAGATCGATGTGCTGGTGCTGGCGACCGGTTTCAAGGTGATGGACGCCGACAGCATGCCGACCTTTGCGATCACCGGCAGTGGCGGCACCACGCTGACCGAGTTCTGGGACAAGCACCGACTGCAGGCATATGAGGGCGTCAGTGTTCCGGGATTCCCGAACATGTTCAGCATCATGGGCCCCTACGGTTACGTCGGCTCTTCGTATTTCGCCCTGATCGAGACGCAGACGCACCACATCGTGCGGTGCCTGAAGCAGGCCCGGCGCAACGGCGCGGCGCGCGTCGAGGTGACCGAACAGGCCAACACCCGCTATTTCGACGAGATGATGCGCAAGCGGCACCGTCAGATCTTCTGGCAGGACAGTTGCCGGCTGGCCAACAGCTATTACTTCGACAAGAACGGTGACGTGCCGCTACGTCCGTCTACCACGCTGGAGGCGCTATGGCGCAGTCGTCGTTTCGACCTCGACGACTACCGATTCAGCAGACGCTAGGCTCGACGCATGGCAAAGGAGTTTTCGCGTCTCGACGAGTCACTGCGAGAATTCATCGACAGCCAGGCCATGTTCTTCGTCGCCACCGCACCATCCGAAGGCGGTCGAATCAACCTCTCCCCCAAGGGATATCGTGACACCTTCGCGGTGCTCGACGAGCACACCGTCGGCTACCTCGATCTGTTCGGCAGCGGCGCGGAAACGATCGCACACCTGCGCGACAACGGCCGGATCACCCTGATGTTCTGCTCGTTCACCCGAAACTCGCGGATCCTGCGGCTCTTCGGCACCGGGCGCGCGGTCCGCCCGGACGACGCCGAATTCCCCAGTCTGCTAGCTCATTTCGGCGGCGAGCACGCCGGCATCCGGGCCGCGATCGTCATCGATGTCGAGCGCATCGCCGACGCCTGCGGATACGCGGTGCCGTACTACGAGCTCGTCGACGAACGCCCGGTGCTCGACACCTATCAGGCCAAAGCGAACGACGACTCATACGTGCGCGCCGTAAAGCGCAATCAGCACAGCATCGACGGACTGCCTGCGCTGGACGACGATCACCCGTTGCCGTCCAGCATCGACCGCGCAGCGGCGCGCCCGAACGCGCCTAGATGGCGCGCTTGAGGTCGTCGACCTTGTTCAGCTGCTCCCACGGCAGCTCGATGTCGGTACGGCCGAAGTGCCCGTAGGCCGCGGTCTGCGCGTAGATCGGGCGCAGCAGGTCCAGGTCGCGGATGATCGCGCCGGGCCGCAGGTCGAACACCTCGGGCACGATCTTCTCGATCTTGACCGGGTCGACCGTGGCGGTACCGAACGTCTCGATGAACAGCCCGACCGGTGCGGCCTTGCCGATGGCGTAGGCCACCTGCACCTCGACTCGCTCCGCCAGCCCGGCCGCGACGATGTTTTTGGCCACCCAGCGCATCGCGTACGCCGCCGACCGGTCCACCTTGGACGGATCCTTACCGGAGAACGCGCCGCCGCCGTGACGGGCCCAGCCGCCGTAAGTGTCGACGATGATCTTGCGGCCGGTCAGGCCCGCGTCGCCCATCGGTCCGCCGAGAACGAACTTGCCGGTCGGGTTGACCAGCACCCGGGTCGACGACGAGTCCAGGGTGTCGTGCGCCAACTCCGCGAGCACGGTCTTGAGCACGTGCTCCCGGATGTCGGGATCCAGCGTCTTCACCAGGTCGATGCCGTCGGCGTGCTGGGTGGAAACGACCACGGTGTCCAGCCGCACCGGGACGTCGTCCTCGTATTCGATGGTGACCTGCGTCTTGCCGTCCGGCCGCAGGTAGGCCAGCGTCCCGTCCTTGCGGACCTCGGTCAGCTTCCGCGACAGCCGGTGGGCCAGCGCGATGGGCAGCGGCATCAGCTCGGGGGTGTCGTTGATCGCGTAGCCGAACATCAGGCCCTGGTCGCCGGCGCCCTGGGCGTCCAGCGGGTCCGCGGCGCCCTCGACGCGCGCCTCGTGGGCGGTGTCGACGCCCTGGGCGATGTCGGGCGACTGGGCGCCGATGCCGATGTTCACGCCGCAGGACGCGCCGTCGAAGCCCTTGTCCGAGGAGTCGTAGCCGATGTCGAGGATGCGGGCGCGCACGGTGTTGGTGATGTCGGCGAACGCCTCCTTGGCGGTCGTCGTGACCTCGCCGACCACGTGCACCTGCCCGGTGGTCACCAGCGTCTCGACCGCGACACGCGAGCGCGGATCCTGCGCCAGAAGCGCGTCGAGAACCGAGTCGCTGATCGCGTCGCAGATCTTGTCGGGGTGCCCCTCGGTCACCGACTCACTGGTAAACAGCCGACCCTTTTCGCTCACTGCGTCATCCTTCCGTACTGACTAATGTTAGTTAGGCAAATTATTTTAGGCGCCTTCAACTCAACCGGCTCAGGCGGGCGATTGCAACCTGGTGCTATCCGCCGTCGCTGTGCAGGAACGTGACGATCGCATCGACGATTCGACTCGCCATCAGCGTCTTCGAGCCGTGCTGGAGCGCGGCCTCGGTCCCGTCCGACGCCAGCAGCCAGCCGTCGTTGCTGTCCACCTCGAATGCCCTGCCGTCGCCAACGGCGTTGACCACCAACAGGTCACATCCCTTGCGGCGCAACTTTGCCCGGGCGTGGAACAGCACATCGCCGTTGGCGTCGCCGGTCTCGGCGGCAAAACCCACGATGGCCCGCATGTTGGGGAGCTCCCCGTGGGATCGCGCGCGGACGGCGCCGGCCAGCACGTCGTCGTTGCGCACCAACTCGATGGTCGGCGGCCGGTCTTGATCGTTCGGGCCTTTTTTGATCTTCGCGGCGGCAACCTGCGCGGGCCGGAAGTCGGCCACCGCTGCGGCCATCACCAGCACATCGGCATCGGGCGCGTGCTTGGAGACCGCGTCGGCGAGTTGTTGGGCCGAACTGATGTGCACGACTTCGACGCCGGCCGGATCGATGAGCCCGACCGTGTGGCCGGCGATCAGCGTGACCTCGGCACCGCGCTGGGCGGCGACCCGCGCCACGGCGTAGCCCTGCTTGCCGGAGCTGCGGTTGCCGATGAAGCGGACCGGGTCGATCGGCTCACGGGTTCCGCCCGCGGTCACCAGGAGCTTGCGGCCGGCCAGGTCGTAGGGCAGCGCGTCAGAGCGCTCCAGCAGCAGGTAGGCCAGGGTGGTGATCTCTTCGGCCTCGGGAAGCCGTCCTTTGCCGCTGTCCGTGCCGGTGAGCCGTCCGAATGCCGGTTCCAGCACAACAGCGCCCCGACGGCGCAAAGTCGCCACATTGTCGACGGTGGCGGGGTGTAACCACATCTCGGTGTGCATCGCGGGCGCGAACAGCACCGGACATCGCGCCGTGAGCAAGGTCGCGGTCAGCAGATCGTCGGCGCGGCCGTGCACCGCGCGGGCCAACAGGTCGGCGGTGGCCGGCGCCACCACGACCAGGTCGGCCTGCTGGCCGAACCGGACGTGCGGCACCTCGGGAACGTCGGAGAACACGCCGGTGTGCACCGGCTGACCGGAGAGCGCTTCGAACGTGGCGGCTCCGACAAAGCGCAACGCGGCTTCGGTGGGGATGACGCGGACCTCATGGCCCGCCTCGGCGAGCTGCCGGACGACGGTGCACGCCTTGTACGCGGCGATGCCCCCGGAGACACCGACGACGATCCGCTTGCGGTCCACCTACGCCGGCCCTTCTTCGTTGAAGCGGCTCTCCACGGCTGGCCCCGTCCTGCTACTCGCCCTCGGTGTGCTCGAGCAGGTCGCCGTGGATTTCACGCATCGCGATCGAGAGTGGCTTTTCCTGCAGCCCCGGCTCGACCAGCGGGCCAACGTACTCGAGGATGCCCTCGCCGAGCTGGTTGTAGTAATCGTTGATTTGCCGAGCTCGCTTGGCCGCGTAGATGACCAGCGCGTACTTGCTCGAAACGCGGTCGAGCAACTCGTCGATGGGCGGGTTGGTGATACCCAGTGGGGTGTCGTAGGTGCGCTGTCCACCCGCCGAAGGATCGAATTGATCCACGGCGGTCAGCGACGCGTCGGACTGCGGATTACTCACGTAAGACTTTCTCCTGGCGCTTAGAGCGGTTGAAACAGTTAGCGACTTTGATTCTCAGTCGCGTCTGGCGAGTCGGCTCATGCCGTGCCAGGCGCGTTTCCCACCAGCAAGGATACCAATTCGGCGCACGCAGACTCCAATTGACTGTTGACCACTACCTGGTCGAAGTCGTCCTGGGCTGCCAGTTCCACCCGCGCGGTCTCCAGTCGGCGCGCCATGGCCTCCGGCGATTCAGTGCCACGCCCGACCAGCCTGGCCTGCAGGTCCGCCCAGCTGGGCGGGGCCAGAAACACCGTGATGGCCTCCGGCATCGCCTGCTTGATCGCCCTGGCTCCGGCCAGGTCCACCTCGATGAGCACCGGAAATCCCGAGCCGGTCGCGGACCGCACCGGCTCGGCCAAGGTGCCCGATCGCTGCAGTCCACCGTGGATCTCGGCCCACTCCAGCAGGGCGCCCTCGTCGATGAGTTGCTGAAAGCGGGCGGGACTGACGAAGTGGTAGTCGACACCGTCGACTTCCCCCGGCCGCGGCGCCCGCGTCGTGGCCGAGACACTGAAATGCAGGTCCGGTACCCGCTCTCGCAGACACCGGACCACTGTTGACTTACCGACCGCTGAGGGACCGGACAGCACCACCACGCGTCCCTTGCCTGACGGCTCAGGACGTGCGCGGTGCCCGGTGTCCGGTCCCTCGTCGACGCTCACTGGCGCCCCTGGGTCGGTGCGCCCACAGGCCATTCGGCCTGCATCGTCGCAGGTCGGGTTAGGCGGTGCCGAACTTTTCCAGCAGGGCCTTGCGCTGGCGGTCGCCAAGGCCACGCAGGCGGCGAGTAGGAGCGATCTCCAGCTCGGTCATGATTTCCTGCGCCTTGACCTTGCCCACCTTCGGCAACGCCTCGAGCAGGGCAGACACCTTCATCTTGCCCAGGACTTCATTGCTCTCGGCGTCCTTGAGCACCTGGGTCAGGTTGGTGCCACCGCGCTTGAGACGGTCTTTCAGCTCTGCTCGTGCTCGACGTGCGGCAGCCGCCTTCTCCAACGCGGCCGCGCGCTGCTCGTCGGTCAACTGGGGAAGGGCCACGATTCCTCCGTATCTCGATCATTCTCGTGTCTCTGCTGGGTGCTTGGCCCAGCGGAGACGACCGTACTCACGCTTCCTGACGAAATCTAACCCGACCCCCTGGTTAAGAGGTTAAATGCCCAGCTTGTGCGGCGCCCACACACGCCGTCAGCGGCATGTCTCGGCATCGCTGGCAGCGATCCGATCCGGCGCATGGGCGCTCACCACGTTCTCGCAGCACGGACTCAAATCAGGCCATCCACCTGCAGTTTTAGCTCTGTGCGCCGCGGTGCCGGAGGCCCGGTGAAGGACCGTCGCGGAGGGCGCCGGCTGATAGCCGCGGGGCCCCGTGCCGGTTATCACGATTTGCCGTGGCGTGTCCGGCGTGTCGCGGCGCCGACAAACACCAGGTCGTCGGGTGGAAGTCGGCGGGAAAAGATTCCGATGCTGTTAACCGGGCCCTTGATGTGGCCGCTATTGCACACGGAGATAGGCGACCGAGTCGAGCATTTGTTCGCCCGCCGCCCGCAGATCCGACACGTTCGGTCCGGCCCGCAGCACCTCGCGGGCCACCGCGGGCAGCAGCTGGCCCGGCACGGCCCCACCGAGGCCGCCAAGCGCCTGCGGGCGGCCGCCCTGCACGCCAACCCCGGGAACCAGCACCGGCCCCCCCAGCGCGCTCACATCGGGCGCCTCGAAGACCGTCGCACCCAGCACCACACCGACGTAGCCCGGTCCGGTCGGGGTCGCGGACCGGTTGACCACCGCCGCCTGGTCGACGACCAGCTGGGCCACAGTGCGGCCGTCGAAGGTGGCACGCTGCACGGTCCCGCCCTCCGGGTTGGACGTTGCCGCCAGCACGAAGACTCCCCGGTCGTGCGCCGCGGCGGCTTCCAACAGCGGGCGCAGCGAGCCGAACCCCAGATACGGCGAGGCGGTCACGGCGTCGGCGGCGAGCGGCGACTCGCCGGCCCAGGCCGCCGCGTACGCCGCCATCGTCGACCCGATGTCCCCGCGCTTGGCGTCCGCCAGGACCAGCACGCCGACCGAGCGCAGCGCGGCGATCGTGCGTTCCAGCACCGCATAGCCGGCCGAACCGTAGGACTCGAAGAACGCCACCTGGGGTTTGACGACGGCGAAACCCGAAAACGCGTCCACACAGATATCGCAGAACTTGGCCAGGCCGTCGGCGGTGGTCGGCAGGTCCCATGCCCGCAGCAGCTCGGGGTGCGGGTCGATGCCCAGGCACAACGGCCCGCGACTCGACTTCGCCTCGGCCAGCCGGACGCCGAACCCGGTCATCGGGAGTCCTTTTCGGCGGCGCTTCCGCGCCCGATCACGCTGTGCAGCTCCTGCAGCGACCGCACCCCGATATCACCGCGGATACCGGCCTCGATGCCCTGCACGGCGGCCGACGCGCCCTGCACGGTCGTCACGCAGGGGATGTTCGCCGACACTGCGACGGAACGGATTTCGTAGCCGTCGATGCGCGGGCCGGAGTTGCCGTAGGGCGTGTTGATCACCATGTCGACGTCACCCGCCTTGATCGCCTCGACCGCCGAAACCTCTGGACGCCCGGGCCCCGGGGGCTCGAAGTGCTTGCGCACCTCGTCACACGGAATTCCGTTGCGTCGCAACATCTCCGCGGTGCCTTCGGTGGCAAGCACGCGGAAGCCCAGGTCGGCCAGCCGCTTGACCGGGAACACCAGCGATCGCTTGTCGCGGTTCGCGACCGACACGAACACGGTGCCCTCGGCCGGCAACGAACCGTAGGCCGCGGTCTGGCTCTTGGCGAAGGCGGTGCCGAAGTCGCGGTCGATGCCCATCACCTCGCCGGTCGATTTCATCTCCGGGCCGAGTAAGGAATCGATGGCCGATCCGTCGGCGCGACGGAACCGGTGGAAGGGCAACACCGCCTCCTTGACCGCGATCGGGGCATCCTGGGCCGCGTTGGCCCCGTCCCCGGTCGCCACCAGCATTCCCTCTTCGCGGAGCTGGGAAATGGTGGTGCCCAACATGATCCGCGCACACGCTTTGGCGAGCGGGATCGCGGTGGCCTTGGAGACGAATGGCACGGTACGGCTGGCCCGCGGGTTGGCCTCCAGGACATAGAGCACATCGTCTTTCAGCGCGTACTGCACGTTGAGCAGACCCACCACACCGATGCCGTGCGCGATGGCCTCCGTCGCCCGTCGCACCTTCTCCACGTCGCTGCGGCCCAGCGTCACCGGGGGCAGCGCGCAGGCCGAGTCGCCGGAGTGAATGCCGGCCTCCTCGATGTGCTCCATGATCCCGCCGATGTAGACCTCCGTGCCGTCACACAATGCGTCGACATCGATTTCGACGGCGTCCTCGAGGAAACGGTCGACGAGCACCGGGTGCTCGGGAGACAGCTGCGTGGCGCGGGTGATGTAGCTCTTCAGCGTCTCCTCGTCATAGACGATCTCCATGCCGCGCCCGCCCAGCACATACGACGGCCGCACCAGTACCGGGTAGCCGATCTCGTCGGCGATCCGGCGAGCCTGCGCGAAAGTCGTTGCCATGCCGTATTTCGGCGCCGGCAGGCCTGCCGCACCGAGCAGGTCGCCGAAGGCGCCGCGGTCCTCGGCCAGGTCGATGGCCTCCGGCGGGGTGCCCACGATCGGAACCCCGGCGTCGGCGAGCCGCTGGGCCAGTCCGAGCGGGGTCTGGCCGCCGAGCTGCACGATGACGCCGACCACTCCGGGGCCACCGCTCGCCGACTCCGCTTCGGCGCGGTACACCTCGAGGACGTCCTCGAAGGTCAGCGGCTCGAAGTACAGCCGGTCGGCGGTGTCGTAGTCGGTGGACACCGTCTCGGGGTTGCAGTTGACCATCACCGTTTCAAAACCGGCCTGGCTCAATGTGGTTGCCGCGTGCACACAGCTGTAGTCGAATTCGATCCCCTGGCCGATCCGGTTCGGGCCGGACCCCAGGATCAGCACCTTGGGCTTCTCGATCTGCGGCGCGACCTCGGTCTCGGCGGCGGGGTCAAGTTCGTAGCTGCTGTAGTGGTAGGGCGTCTTGGCCTCGAACTCGGCCGCGCAGGTGTCCACCGTTTTGTACACCGGGTGGATGCCGAGGCGCTCACGCAACGAGCGGACGCCGTCCTCACCGGCCAATTCGGGTCGCAGCGCGGCGATCTGGCGATCGGACAACCCGTTGTGCTTACCGTGGCGCAGCAGGTCGGAGTCGAGCACCGGGGCCGCGGCGATCTCGGCGCGCAGCGCCACCAGCTCGCCGATCTGCGCGACGAACCACGGGTCCACCCCGCTGGCCTGCGCGACCCGCTCCACCGAAGCACCCTGCCGCAACGCCAGCTCGATGTCATAGAGCCGGCCTTCGGTCGGCGTCTGCAGCCGGGTCAGCACCTCCTCGACATCACCGTCGGGCTCGGGTCCCGTCCAGAAACCGGCCCGGCTGGTTTCCAGCGAGCGCATCACCTTGCCGAGCGCCTCGACGAAGTTGCGGCCCAGCGACATTGCCTCACCGACGGATTTCATCGTGGTGGTTAGGGTCGGGTCGGCACCGGGGAATTTCTCGAACGCGAACCGCGGCGCCTTGACCACGACGTAGTCCAGGGTGGGCTCGAAGCAGGCCGGTGTCTCTTTGGTGATGTCGTTGACGATCTCGTCGAGCGTGTAGCCGATGGCCAGCTTGGCGGCGATCTTGGCGATCGGGAAGCCGGTGGCCTTCGAAGCCAGTGCGCTGGAACGGGATACCCGCGGGTTCATCTCGATGACGATCAGCCGGCCGTCGGTCGGGTCGATCGCGAACTGGATGTTGCAGCCGCCGGTGTCGACGCCGACCTCACGCAGGATCGCGATGCCCAGATCGCGCATCCGCTGGTATTCCCGGTCGGTCAGCGTCATAGCCGGCGCGACGGTGACCGAGTCTCCGGTATGCACGCCCATCGGGTCGAGGTTCTCGATCGAGCACACCACCACGACGTTGTCGTTGCCGTCGCGCATCAGCTCGAGCTCGAATTCCTTCCAGCCGTAGATCGATTCCTCGATCAGCACGTTGGCGCTGGGGCTGGCAGCCAGACCGGCGCCGGCCATCCGGTCGACCTCCTCGACGGAGCGCGCCATGCCCGAACCCAGCCCGCCCATCGTGAAGCTGGGCCGCACGACCACCGGCAGACCGACCTCTTCGACCGTCTCCCGGACCTCTTCCATCGTGAAACACACTCGGCTGCGGGCGGATTCACCGCCGACCTTGGCGACGATGTCCTTGAACCGCTGCCGGTCCTCGCCGCGCTGGATGGCCTCGAAGTCGGCACCGATGAGCTCGACGTCGTGGCGCTCCAGCGCGCCGTTCTCGTAGAGCGCGACCGCAGTGTTCAGTGCGGTCTGCCCGCCCAGCGTCGCGAGCAGCGCGTCGATCTTGTTGCCGCGCTCGGCCTGCTGGACGATCACCTTCTCGACGAATGCCGGGGTGATGGGCTCGACGTAGGTGTGGTCGGCGTACTCGGGGTCGGTCATGATGGTCGCCGGGTTGGAGTTGACCAGGCTGACTTGCAGACCCTCGGCGCGCAGCACCCGGCACGCCTGGGTGCCGGAGTAGTCGAATTCGCAGGCTTGACCGATGACGATCGGCCCGGAGCCGATCACCAGGACGTGACGCAGGTCGGCGCGACGCGGCACTAGCGTGCCCCTTCCCTGTTGTGCGAGGCCATCAGATCGGCGAATTGATCGAACAGGTACTCCGCATCGTGCGGGCCGGCGGCGGCCTCCGGGTGATATTGCACCGAAAATGCCCGTCCATCAAGCAGTTTGACACCCTCCACTACCCCGTCGTTGGCGCAGGTGTGGCTGACGATCGCCTGGCCGAACGGCGTATCGAACCGCTGGCCGGCCTCCCCTTCCAGCGCGAAGCCGTGGTTCTGCGCGGTCACCGCGACCCGCCCGGTGGCGTGGTCCATGACCGGGATGTTGATTCCGCGATGGCCGAACACCATCTTGTAGGTGGACAGGCCGAGCGCCCGGCCCAGGATCTGATTGCCGAAGCAGATGCCGAACAACGGGATTCCGGCGTTCAGCACCTCGCGAGTGAGCGCCACGATGTGGTCCGCGGTGGCGGGGTCGCCGGGCCCGTTGGACAGGAACACGCCGTCCGGCTTGATGTCGGCGATCTGCTCGAAAGTGGCCGACGCCGGCAGCACGTGACTGCGGATTCCGCGCCGGGAGAAGTTACGCGGCGTGTTGGTCTTGATCCCCAGGTCCAGGGCGGCGACCGTAAATCGCTGTGGCCCTTCGGGTTCCACGACATAGGCGCCCGGCGTGCTGACCTCACCGGCGAGATCGGCACCGAGCATCGACTGCTGGTCGCGCACTCGGTCCAACAACTCGTCCGGCTCGGCGAGCGCAGTACCGGAGAACACCCCGGCCTTCATCGAGCCGCGGCTGCGCAGATGGCGCACCACCGCGCGGGTGTCGATACCGGCGATCCCGACGATGTGCTGGCGGATCAGCTCGTTCTCCAGTGTCCCGGTGGCACGCCAGTTGGAGGCGCGCGGCGACGGGTCGCGGACCGCGTAGCCCGCGACCCAGATCTTGTCGCCCCGGCTTTCGGCGTCCTCGCCGTTCCAGCCCGTGTTGCCGATCTGCGGCGCGGTGGCCACCACGATCTGGCGGTGATAGCTGGGGTCGGTCAGCGTCTCCTGATAGCCCGACATGCCGGTGGAGAAGACGGCTTCGCCAAGGGCTTGGCCGATCTTGCCGAACGGTGTCCCGGTGAAGATGCGGCCATCCTCAAGTACCAGTTGCGCCTTGGTGGTCACGCAGCCTCCTCGAGCCAGCCGTCGTAGTCATCGCGATTGCCTGCCCGGAACCCGGTGTCGATCTCGACGCCCGATGGCAGCCGCCACCGGATCGCCAATATCCCATTGCGAGCCGCGACCTTTCCGCCCATCACGCGCTCGGTACGTACTTCGGTAATCGAGTCCTGAGGAATCCAAATCGGGTTGGCGCGGCTGCGTTCCAGCAGAATGCCCTCGGGATAGCGGCTCAGCACCGCCCTGCTGCGAAACCCGAAATCGCCCGCCGTGACCCGCTCATTCCACTCGGTCGCCAGCGTGCTACCGACATAGACGCCCCGAAGCGTGGTGGTAGCCGGGCCCACCGCGTCGGGCACCTCGGGCAGGTTGCCGATCAGCTCGTCCTGGCGCTGCGCACGCCGGCGCCAGCCCAGCATCATCAGCTGGATGACTACCGCGATCACCACCACCAGCACGGCCGCGAAGATCAGCGACGCCACCAGCGTTGAAGAATTCATGCCGGACTCTTCCCGTCCCGAGCGGTGATCTTTCCGCGCAGCAGCGTGGCCGTCACGGTGGCGGGCAAGGTCATCGACTCGTAAGGCGTATTGGCCGAGCGACTGGCCAGGTCTGGACCGGTGACCGTCCAGGTCGCATCCGGGTCCACCACGGTCAGGTTCGCCGGCTCCCCCACCTCCAGCGGCCGGCCGTGATCGGGCAATCCGACTATGCGCGCCGGATTTTCGCTCATCACCCGGGCGACATCGCGCCAGGTCAACAGTCCGGGCGCCACCATGGTCTGCACCACCACCGACAGCGCCGTCTGCAGTCCCAGCATGCCGGGCCGGGCCGCGGAGAACTCGACGCATTTTTCGTGCTCGGCATGCGGGGCATGGTCGGTGGCCACGCAGTCGATTACCCCGTCGGCCAACGCTTGACGCAAGGCGATCGCGTCGGCGGCTCCACGCAGCGGCGGGTTGACGCGGTTCACCCCGTCGTAGCTGGACAGCCTGCTGTCATCCAGCAGCAGATGATGCGGCGTCACCTCGGCGGTGATTGAAATGCCTTGGCCCTTAGCCCATTTCAGAATCTCGACTGTTCCCGCCGTAGAGGCGTGACAGACGTGCACGCGGGCGTCGGCGTCGCGGGCCAGTAGCGCATCGCGGGCGACGATCGATTCCTCGGCGGCCCGGGGCCACCCCGAGAGCCCGAGCCGGGCGGCCGTGGGGCCCTCGTGCGCCACCGCGCCGACGGTCAGCCGCGGCTCCTCGGCGTGCTGGGCGATCAGCACGCCCAACCCGGTGGCGTATTCCAGGGCGCGGCGCATGATCAGTGGGTCGTGCACGCAGACGCCGTCGTCGGAGAACATCCGCACCTGCGCGGCGCCGGCGGCCATCATGCCCATCTCGGTGAGCTCGGTTCCGGCCAGCCCGACGGTGACCGCGCCGACGGGGTACACATCCACCAGGCCGACCTGCTGGCCGCGGTGCCAGACGTGATCGGTGACCACCGGGCTGTCCGCGACCGGTTTGGTGTTCGCCATCGCGAACACCGCCGTGTATCCGCCCAAAGCGGCGGCCGCCGAGCCGGTTTCGATGTCTTCGGCGTATTCGCGGCCAGGCTCGCGCAGGTGGGTGTGCAGGTCGACGAATCCGGGCAGCAGCACATGCCCCGTGGCGTCGATGACGTCGGCGAATTCGGGGATCGGAAGTCCGGCACCGATTTCGGCGATCTGGCCGTCATCGACCCGAACGTCGACCCGTTCGCCCTCGCCGTACAACCGGACTCCGCGAAGCAGCACAGTCACGCTACACCCTCACTACCCGTCTTGTCCGCGGCCTCGGTGCCGACCAGCACATGGAACAGCACGGCCATCCGCACGTGCACGCCGTTGGAAACCTGTTGCAGCACAGCGGATTGCGATGAATCGGCCACCGAAGATGCGATCTCCATGCCGCGCACCATCGGGCCGGGGTGCAGCACCACGGCATGGCCCGGCAGCAGCGCCTGGCGCCGGTCGGAAAGCCCGTAGCGCACCGAGTATTCGCGCACCGACGGGAAGAACCCGCCGTTCATCCGCTCGGCCTGCACCCGCAGCATCAGCACGGCGTCGGCGGCGGGGAGCTCGGCGTCGAAGTCATAGGAGACGGTGGCCGGCCAGCCGTCAACCCCGACCGGCAACAGGGTCGGTGGCGCCACCAGCACCACCTCGGCGCCCAACGTGGCCAGCAGCGTCACGTTGGAGCGCGCGACCCGGCTGTGCAGGATGTCGCCGACGATCACGACGCGCCGGCCTTCGATGCCGCCGAGGCGCTGGCGGATGGTCAGTGCGTCCAGCAGCGCCTGCGTCGGGTGTTCATGCGTGCCGTCGCCGGCATTGATCACCGACGGGCCACCTTCGCCGTCGGCGGGAGAAGTCCAGTCGGCCAGCAGATGCGCGGCACCGGAGGCCGGGTGCCGGATGATCAGCGCGTCGGCGCCGGCCGCGTGCAGCGTCAACGCGGTGTCGCGCAGCGACTCCCCCTTGCTCACCGACGATCCGGACGAGCTGACGTTGATCACGTCGGCGCTCATCCACTTCCCGGCCACCTCGAACGACACGCGGGTGCGCGTCGAGTTCTCGTAGAACATCGTGACCACGGTGCGCCCGCGCAGCGTCGGCAGTTTCTTGACCTCGCGCCCGACCAGGGCCTGCGCGAACCGGTCGGCGTCGTCGAGGATGGCGGTGGCGTCGTCACGCGTGAGATCCCCGGCGGTCAGCAGGTGTCTGGTCATGCGGCTGTCATCCTTCAAGGTCCCTCATGATGACGACGCCGTCGCGATCGTCGTGCTCGCGAAGCTGCACGTGCACGCTCTCGTTGCGTGCGGTCGGCACGTTCTTACCCACGTAGTCGGCGCGCACCGGCAGCTCGCGATGGCCGCGGTCGACCAGCACCGCCAATTGCACGGCTCGCGGCCGGCCCACGTCGCGCAGCGCATCCAGGGCGGAGCGCACCGAGCGACCGGAATACAGAACGTCGTCGACGAGAATCACCAGCGCGTCGTCGATGCCACCGGCCGGAATCGACGTGACCTCCAGTGGCCGGGGCGGCTTGGTCATCAAATCGTCACGGTACAAAGTGATGTCGAGCGCGCCATGACCGACATCGACGCCGCAGAATTCACCGATGTTGGCGGCCAGGCGCGCGGCCAGAATCACCCCGCGGGTCGGGATCCCCAACAGCACCACCCGCGGCGCGTCAGGACTATCGAGCGCGGTCTTTTCGATGATCTGGTGCGCGATACGGGAAATGGTTCGGCCGACGTCGGCCGCCGACATCAATTCGCGGCCGGATGCGGAATCACCCGCGGCACTCATGCGAAACCCTGACCTCCTTCTCCGCCTCTCCGGACGGATCGTTAAAGGATGTCGACTGTCGGGCAGCGTAGCATTCCGCGGCTCGCACGACGATGCCGGCCACGCCGGGTCCGCATCCAGGCCCGGCTTCGATGGCGTTGGCCGCACTGCCGGAGCCGTCGAGCCTCAGCGCGCAGTCGCCTCTAGGTGCAAGGATATTGCCCGTTGAGCAGACAATTCGACGGTGGCGAGTAGGAACCGGTCAGCACACCCCTCATACCACCGGTGGCTGAACCACCAGGCTCAATGCTGCGATTCCAATTCGCGGGGGTGATCACAAAGTGAGTACCAGATTGCGCAAAGGAGCTGTTCCACGTGTGCGAGATACCTTCTCCGGCCGGTAGGTCGAATTCGAGCCTCCAATCGGAGAGCTGCGTCATGCTCGCGTTGGTGATGGTGAAGTTGGCGATGAAACCGGTCTGCCAGGTATGTTCCACCGACAATGTCGCCGTGGCCGCAGCCGCATGAGCCACGGGGGTGGTGCCGAGACCGAGGATGGCAACCATCAATGCCGACACGGTTACGTGAAGCGCTGTCCGCCAGCGCTTCACGTAGTTGTTCAGTGCGGCCATGGCAGCCAACACTAAAGCCAAACAGGCGATATCGGCCCGCGCATCGCGGGTAAGCTGCCGTACCTTTGCTCAACCGAAACCATCATGAAATTTTGGCCGCGCTACCAGGCCGGTCGCGGCCCGAAATGGCGTTCTGGTCGGTGCGCGCGCAACGGCGCTGACTCGCGGGGGCATGGCCAGGAGTTCCCAGCTAATCTGGCTCGCGTGAGTGACAAATCCACCGGGCCAGCCCGCCCGCTGATCGGCTTCATCACCGGCGATAACGCGCCGCAGATTGCCCCGGCGCCCGCGAGCCGGGAGTGGATGACAAAGCAGTCGGAGGCGGGTAAAGGCTGGCCCAGTCGGTGTTTGCCCATGCTCATTGCCAACCAAAGCGGCTGGGAGCTGCGTAATCCGTGTGCGTTCACCGCTACCTGGATAGCCCAAGCCGATGGCATGGATGTACTGATCGAACCCGACGAGTACCTCGCCAATCAGCTGCTGCCCCTGAGCCATTTCGGCAACGGCATCCTGACCTGGCGTCTGCCGATCTTATTTCGCACTCCGCAGGGCTACAACCTGCTGGCCCGTGGACCGGCAAACTATCCGAAGGACGGTGTATGCCCGCTGGAGGGCATAGTCGAAACCGACTGGGCAAGTGCGAGTTTCAGCATGAGCTGGAAACTCACCCGCAAACTTTTGCCGGTGCGCTTCGAGGTCGGTGAGCCGATCTGCATGATCGTCCCGCAGCGCCGGGCCGAGCTGGAAGAATTCGCCCCCGAACTCAGGCGCCTCGAGTCTGACGAAGATCTGCAACGCAAGCATCAGTTGTTTCTTCGTGAACGTGACACGGGCAAACACGCCGAGCAGATAGCGAGGGTCGCCGCCGGAGACCGAGTGGAGTGGCAAGGCGACTACACGCGAGGCAGACACAGAGACGGCGAGGCCGGAGCACCGGATCACCAGACTCGCCGTTACCTTCGTGACTTTGCCCAGCCACCAGATGAGAAGCGGCAGTAGACGCCCTGGTACCTACGCGCGCAACGGCGCTGAGTGGTTGCGGGCTACCCTGACCGGGTGAATCTCGAGGGCAATCAGACCTCTATCCGCGAGGTCTGCGACGCGGGCCTGCTCGCCGGCGCGGTGACGATGGTATGGCAGCACGGAGAAGTGCTGCAGGTCAACGAGATCGGCCACCGGGATGTCGACGCCGGCCTGCCCATGCAACGAGACACGCTGTTTCGCATCGCGTCGATGACCAAGCCGGTCACTGTGGCGGCGATCATGAGCATGGTCGACGAGGGCAAGCTGACGCTGAAAGACCCGATCACGCACTGGGCCCCGGAGCTGGCGAACCTGCAGGTGCTCGACGACCCGCGCGGCCCGCTGGATCGCACCCACCCGCTAAACCGGGCGATCCTGATCGAGGATCTGTTGACCCACACCAGCGGCCTGGCCTACGGCTTCTCGGTGTCCGGGCCGATCGCCAAGGCCTACGTGCGGCTGCCGTTCAATCAAGGCCCGGATGCGTGGCTGGCCGAACTAGCCAAGTTGCCGCTGGTGCATCAGCCGGGTGACCGCCTCACCTACAGCCATTCCATCGACCTGCTGGGCGTCATCGCATCCCGCATCGAAGACAAGCCATTCCACCAGGTGCTCGACGAACGGGTGCTGGGTCCGGTGCGCATGCCCGACACCGGGTTCTTCGTCACCCCCGAGGCGCGCCGCCGCGCCGCGACCATGTACCGGCTCGACGAGCGGGGCCAACTGCACCACGACGTGATGGGGCCGCCGCATATCAAGCCGCCCTCCTTCTCCAACGCCGGCGGCGGATTGTGGTCGACGGCCGACGACTACCTGCGGTTCGTGCGAATGCTGCTCGGCGACGGAACGGTCGACGGCGTGCGGGTGCTCTCCCCCGAGTCGGCCCGCCTGATGCGCACCGACCGGCTCACCGACGCACACAAGCGGCACAACTTCCTCGGGGCGCCATACTGGGTCGGCCGCGGCTTCGGGCTGAACCTGTCGGTGGTGACCGATCCGGCCAAATCCGCGTCGCTGTTCGGGCCGGGCGGGCTCGGGACCTTCAGCTGGCCGGGCGCCTACGGGACGTGGTGGCAGGCCGACCCGAGCGCCGATCTGGTCCTGCTCTATCTCGTCCAGAATTTGCCCGATATGTCCGTGGACGTCGCCGCGGCCATAGCCGGCAACACCACGTTGGCGAAACTTCAAACGGCGCAACCGAAGTTCGTCCGGCGCACCTATCAGGCGCTCGACCTCTAGCGCCGTGGTCGATTACCCCCCTGACCGCATCGTCGGGCCGCGGCTGCTGCTGCGGCTGCCCACGCTCGCGGACGCCGGCGCGCTCTTCCAACGGGTCGCCCGCGATCGCGCGGTCACGAAGTATCTGCTCTGGGCGCCGCATCCCGACGTGGCGACCACGCGACGCGTGATCGCCGAGAAACTCAACGCCACCGACGAAGAGCGAACCTGGGCCATCGAATTGCGGCACAGCGGCGAAGTCATCGGGCTGACCAGCTGCCGGCGCTCGGCGCCCGAATCGGTCGAAATCGGCTACTGCCTCGGCCGCAGGTGGTGGGGCAAAGGTTTGATGTCCGAGGTGCTGGACTTGCTGTTGACCGCCCTCGAGGCCGACCGGCAGGTGTCTCGCATCTGGGCCACCTGCAGTGTCGACAACGTGCGGTCGGCGCGACTGCTGGAGCGGGCCGGGTTCGTGTTAGAGGGCCGGCTGGCACGCCACGCCGTCTACCCCACCATCGGACCCGAACCGCGCGACAGCTTGCTCTACGCCAGGACCCGACGCTCGCTCGGGCTTTGAGTGTGCGGTGACGGCTTCGAGTGTGCGGCCAGGGCGAAGAAACGCCGATAAATTGGGCCCTAGGTGCACACTCGATGTCCTGAATGCACACTCAATTCGACCTGCCCGGCTACGCGTTGTGGACTTCCAAGGCCCGGCGCGCGTAGGCCCGTACGTCGGCGTCGCTGTCCTTCAGCGCGATGCCGAGTGCATCGCGGGCCGCGGCCTCACCGGCCCAACGGGTCAGGCTGAGCACGGCCGCCTTGCGCACGTCGAGGTGTGCGTCGGACAGCGCGTCGGCCAGCCGTGGCACCGCAAGCTCGGTCGTGGCACCGGCCAGCGCGCGGGCCGCGCCCTCGCGTATCTGCCACGCCGGCGCCTGCAACGCGCGTTCGACCGCAACGAAATCGTCTCGACTGCAGCCTAATTCACCGAGCGCCGCCAGCGCGGCCGCGCGCACCAACGGGTCAGGGTCGGCGACCAGTGCACTGACGGCGCCCACGCCGGAGCGCAGCGTGGCCAGACCGGCGGCCGCCGTGATGCGGACCTCCCGGCTCGCGTCGCGGGTGGCCACTTCCACCCCGGCGACGTCGTCGACCGAGACCAGCGCCCGCACCGCCTCGATCCGCACCCGGTGGTCGGGATCGTCGAGCGCGCGGCGGTACTGGCCGGCCGCACCGGCCCGGCGCGCGGCCAGCAGGTAGACCGCGGCCGCACGCACCACCGTGTCACCGGACAGCAGATAGGGCTCGGCCCCGGCCGGGTCGGGCAGCACTTCGACCAGTTCGCGGATTCCCTCGGCGCTGGTGCGGCGCACCCCGGCGTCGGCGTCGTCGAGCGCGGCGAACAGGGCGGGCGCATAGCCGTCGGGAATGTGCTCGGTCAGCGTTGCCACCGCGGTGCGGCGCACCCCGGGATCGGCGTCGGCCAGATACGGCTGCAGCTCGGCGATCGTCGGCTCTTCGAGCGCGAGGACCTCGGCGATGCGCGGCGACGGCGGCTCGAACGTGGTTGCGGCCGAGGCGATTCGCGAGCCGGCGGTGGCCGGGGCTTTGCCGCCGACCAGTGCTGGCTGCTGCACCTCGTGCACGGTCTGGTCCACCGGCGGCAGGCCGTCCAGCTCCGGGACCGATACCAGGTACGGGGCTACCGGGCGCTTGAAGAATACCATCTCGCCGTCGGATCCCTTGCGCAGGTTCAGGTGATAGCCCCACTCGCTGTCGTCGCGGACCGGCAGGTCCGCGCGTTCGTGGTAAAGGCCCCAACGGGATTCGGTGCGGGTGAGTGAGGATCGCGCGGCCATCTCGGCGCAGTCCCGGATGAACGACACCTCCACAGCCCGCATCAGCTCGTGCGGGTTGCGGGCGCCCATCCCGGCGATCTCGTCTTGCATCCGGTCGAAGGTGCGCACCGCGATCGACAGCTTGGCGGCCGTCTTCGGTGGCGCCACGTAGTCGTTGACGAACCGTCGTAGCTTGTATTCCACCTGCGGCTGCGGCGGCCCGTCCGGATGCTGCAGCGGCCGGTAGATCAGCTCGTGCGCCGCACGCAGTTGATCGTCCGGGAGTCGCTCCGGCGCAGTCACTTCCGTGCGTACCGAGGCGGCGTGAGTGCCGGCCAGGTCGCCGAACACGAATGCCCCGATCATGTAGTTGTGCGGGACACAGGCCAGATCGCCCGCGGCGTACAGCCCGGGCACCGTGGTCCGGGCGTGCTCGTCGACCCAGACGCCGGACGCGGAATGACCACTGCACAGCCCGATTTCGGAGATGTGCATCTCAATGTCATGAGTCCGGTAGTCATGGCCACGGTTGGCGTGGAAGGTACCCCGGGTGGGCCGTTCGGTGGTGTGCAGGATGTTCTCCAGCGTCGTGAGCGTCTCATCGGCCAGGTGCGAGACCTTCAGGTAGATCGGTCCGCGCGCGGAGTCGATCTCGCTTTTGACCTCGGCCATCATCTGCCCCGACCAGTAGTCGGAGTCGACGAACCGCTCGCCTTCCGAATTGACCTGGTAGCCGCCGAACGGGTTCGCCACGTACGCACAGGCCGGACCGTTGTAGTCCTTGATCAACGGATTGACCTGGAAGCACTCGATTCCGGACAGCTCGGCACCCGCGTGGTAGGCCATCGCGTACCCGTCGCCGGCGTTGGTCGGGTTCTCGTAGGTGCCGTACAGGTAGCCCGACGCGGGCAGCCCGAGCCGGCCGCACGCCCCCGTCGACAGGATCACCGCCTTGGCGCCGATGGCGACGAATTCGCCGGTGCGCGTGTTCAATGCCGCGGCGCCGACGGCCCGACGCTCGCCAGAACTGTCGTCCACCAGCACCCGCACCGGCATCAGGCGGTTCTCGATCTGGATCTTCTCCCGCATCGACCGTTGCCGCAGCACGCGGTACAGCGCCTTCTTGACGTCCTTGCCTTCCGGCATGGGCAACACGTAGGAACCCGAGCGGTGTACCCGGCGCACCGCGTACTCGCCGTGCTCGTCCTTCTCGAACTTCACCCCGTAGCGCTCCAGTCGCTGCACCATCGCGAACCCGCGGCTGGCGGTCTGGTAGACGGTGCGCTGGTTGACGATTCCGTCGTTGGCGCGGGTGATCTCCGCGACGTAGTCCTCCGGCTCGGCCTTGCCCGGAATGACGGCGTTGTTCACCCCGTCCATGCCCATCGCCAGCGCGCCGGAGTGCCGCACATGGGCCTTCTCCAGCAACAGCACCTGCGCGCCGTTCTCGGCGGCCGACAGCGCCGCCATGGTTCCCGCGGTGCCACCGCCGATGACCAGCACATCACAGTCCAAGCGCACCGGCGTGGCCGGATCAGGTGTCTGCATCATGCCGCCACCGCCGAATGGTCCAGTGCGGCAATCACTTCGGCGCGAAGCGCGGTGCGCTGCCGATCGATTCGCGGCTCCGGCACGTCGATCAGGGCACGCAACGGCTGACCGGCCTTGCCCAGTACCGCGATTCGGTCACCCAGCAGCAGCGCCTCATCGACATCGTGCGTGACGAAGACGATCGTCGTCGGATGAGCGCTCCAGGTCTCGATCAGCAACCGCTGCATGGCCGTACGGGTTTGGGTGTCCAGCGCACCGAACGGCTCATCCATCATCACCGCGCGCGGCGTCCCGGCCAGCCCGCGGGCCAGCTGGACACGCTGACGCATGCCGCCGGAGAGGCTCTTGGGCAGGTAGTCGCCGAAGCCGGTGAGACCGAGCTCGGCTATCCAGCGGTCGGCCTCCGCGCGCCGGCCGGCACGCGGCACGCCACGCAACCGCAACGCCAACTCGATGTTGGATCGCACGGTGCGCCAGGGCAGCAGCGCGTTGTCCTGGAACACCATGCCCCGGTCGCCCGAGGTGGTGGTCACGTCGGCGCCGTCGGCCAGAATCCGGCCGTCGTCGGGCCGCAGCAGTCCCGCCAGGGCACGCAGCACGGTCGACTTGCCACAGCCCGAGGGGCCGGTGAGCACCAGGATCTCCCCCGGACGCACGGCCAGGCTCAGCCCGTCGATCACTGGATCCCCGATGTAAGACAAGCGAACTCGATCCACTTCGAGACTCATTCCGACAGTCATCGCTGCTCCTCCTGGGCGCGCGGCAGCCAGCTGGTCACCCGGCGGCCGACGACTTCGACGGCAGCTGCTGTCGCGAATCCCAACACGCCGATGGTGATGATGCCGACGAACACCTGGGGGTAGGCCAGCACGGTGTAGTCCTGCCAGGTGCGGTAGCCGATCCCGAGGCGGCCCGAGATCATCTCCGCGGAGATCACGCAGATCCACGCGACCCCCATGCCGACGGACAGGCCGCCGCACACTCCCGGCAGGATGCCGGGCAACACCACCTGTTTCAGCACGTCGGCACGGTTGCCGCCGAGAGTGCGCACCGAGTCTTCCCACAGCGTGGGCAGCGCCCGAACCGCATGCCGGGTGCTGACCATGATCGGGAAGTAGGCCGCCAGGAAGGTGATGAACACGATGCCGGCCTCGTCGGTCGGGAACAGCAGGATCGCCACCGGAACCATCGCGATCGCCGGGATGGGCCTGGCCAGCTCGGCCAGCGGGCCGAAGGTGTTGGCGAACAACCGGGAGCGGCCCAGCAGTACACCCGTCGCGACGCCGATCACGGCGGCCAGTCCAAAACCGGTCAGAATACGGATCAAGGACTGCGCCAGGTCAAGCCAGTACTCATAGGTACCGAGCCGGCGCGCCAGCGCGTGAACGATCTCGGTGACGGTCGGCAACGTGTCGAATCGCAGCAGCAGCCGCACCTTGTCCGCGGTGAGCACCTGCCACAGCCCGATCGCGGCGGCAACCGAGGCGAGCCGCAGCAGCCGCCACCGCCATGGCGACGCGGCACGCCGCCGGGTGCCGGTCACGGGAACCGCGTCGACGACGGGGCCGGTGACCGGGGCTGCCGGGTCGCCGGTCAGGAAAGCAGTCACACCGAACCTCCAAGGGCCTGTTGGTAATTCACGATGGCGCCGCCAGGGTGAGCGGCCAGATAGCGATGCGCGCCGGCCGTGGTTCCGAACGGCAGGTAGTTCTGGCCGTCTTGCACCCAGACCGCCTTGTCGGCGAACCATCGGGTGCCCAGCTCGGCGTCGGGAACATAGGCGGCACGGACTTTGGCGCCGTGGGCGGTCGCGTCCCGCACCGCCCGAAGCAGAGCGGTCGGGTTGGCAACCGTCTGGGTCGAATCGGAGCCGTCCAGCCACAGTTCGCTTGCCAGGGCGGGATCCCCGCCGGGCATGGACGGGTTGGCGGTGGCGGCCCGGGTGGCGTCGTAGTTGCGGCCACGCGCGCCGAAGACGGCGCGCAGCGGCGCGTCCTGAACGAAGCCGGCGACGTCGAGGTCGGCGAAGTCGCCGATCGACTTCAGGTACGGCACATCGTTTTTCAGCGCATCGACCAGTGATGGTTTGAGCGTGGCATCGAATGACGTGCCGCCGGGACCGTTGTAGAGGTACACCACTTCCTGCGGCAGACCGCTCGCCTGGGCGACGATGCGGGCCGCCTCCAGCGGCCTTTGGTTCAGGAAGTCGGTGGCGTCGAGTTGTGCCTGCAGGAAGGCGGCCAGCACCTCTGGGTGATAGCTCGCATACGAGCGCCGCACCACCACGCCGTGCAGGGTGGGCAGGTTCAGTTCGGCGCCGTCGTACAGCAGTTTGGCCTTGCCCTGGAACACGAGCAGCCCAGGCCAGGCTACGAACTGCGAAAGGCCCTGCACCTGACCCGATTCCAGAGCGGAGGCGCCCACCTGCGGCTGCTGGTTGAGCACCTCCACGCCTTTGATCCCGGCCCTATCCAGTGCCCGCACCAACGTGCCGTGGCCGGCCGAGCCGACGCTGGCCGAGACCTTGGAACCGGCCAGGTCGTTCAAACCGGTGGCCGACGAACCGGGCGCCACCACCACCATGTTGAGCGCGCCCTTGGGGTTGTAGCCGGTGATCGAGACGATTTCGGTTTTCGCCAGCGGGTTGGCCTGCGTCTTGGAGCCGTTGATCAGCATGGGGTAATCCCCCATCGAGCCGATGTCGATCTTCTCGGCCAGCATCTGCGCGGTGATCGGGGCGCCGGTGTCGTAATCCTGCCACCGGACCGCGTATTTGGTGCCGGTGCGGGTGGTGATGTCGGCGAGCCGGTGCTCGAGGTAGCCCTGCGCGCGCAGCAGCGTCCCGGCGGTCACGGTGTTGATGGTCTTGGACTGGTAGCCGATGACGACGTTGACCACACCGGAGGACGCCGAGAGTGATTCCAGCGAGCAACCGGACACAGCCGCGATGATCACGACGGCGACCGACACCAGCCGAATGGCGTGTCGTTTCATGAAACATCCTGGGCTGTAGTGTGTTTCAGCGAATGAGATATGGCATGTTGACCGTGACAGCACCGGTCGGGCAGCGGGCGGCGCAGGGGCCGCAGTACCAGCATTCGTCGACATGCATGAACGCCTTGCCGGTATCGGGGTTGATGGCCAGCGCGTCCAGCGGACAGATCTCGACGCAGAGCGTACAGCCGTCGATACACAGCGACTCGTCGATCGTGACCGGGACGTCGACTCGGTTGTTGTTGACCAGCGTCATGGCTTACTCCTTATTAGGTTGCCGCGCATGGTGATTCGATCGCCCCGCATTCGGATGTACTCCAGGTCGACGGGCCTGCCGTCGTCGAGGCTGGTGAGGCGCTCCAGCATGAGCAGCGCCGACCCGTCGGGCACGTGCAATGTGGCCGCCGAATGCGCATCGGCGGGGATGGCCTCGAGCGCCAGCGACGCTGAGCCCAGCCGCTGCCCGGTCACCTGCTCGATCAGCGCGAACAGGTCTTGCTCTTCCAAGGGGTGTTCCAGCGGGTGATCCAGGATCCGGGTCCCGACGTCCGGGGTGAGGTAGGTCAGGTCGAGGCTCAGCGGCAGGTCGCCGAGGTAGCGCAACCGCTCGATGAACACCGCCTGCGCACCGGGCGCCAGTTGCAGCCGGCCGGCCACCGCCGGCGGAGCGACCACGAGCATGGCGGCACGCACCTCGTTCCGGACTTCGCCGATGTGTTTGAAGGTCTCTTTCAGCCCCAGCAGTGAGTCGATCCGGTGGTCGTACTTGCGCTGCGCGACGTGGGTGCCGACCTTGGGCCCGCGGTCGATCAGACCCTCATGTTTGAGGATGCCCAGGGCCTCGCGAACGGTGTTGCGGGACACCGCGAATTCGGCTGCCAAGTCGCTCTCGGCCGGCAGCCCGTCCGGATAAGCCGCGGCGTGGATCTGCTGGCGCAGCACATCGGCGACCCGGCGGGCACGGTCGGCCCGGGGTCCGCGAATGGGTATCGCCTCAGCCACGCCGCCACGCTAACGCAGCTCAGGGGCATATTTCGGGTGGGCAATCGGCGCCCGTGACGGCAGGTAGACGTATTGCGCCGGGTGCACTTCGCTGTCGACCAGCAGAAACCAGGGCCCCGGTGGCTATTGCGCCACCTGGGGAAACTCGCCGCCTTTGCGATCCCGGTGAGCAGAAAGTCGCGCCGCGCAGGACACCACGTTTTGCCCGCCTCCGAGCGCGCCGCGCCCAGCAGTTACCGTCAGACGTCTTCGGTGACCGCCCGCTGGACGCGGTCACCGTTGCGGGCCCCGTTCAAAACCGATGTGTCCGCGGGCAGCTCGAACGCCGGGAACGCAGAACCCACCGCGGCGGCCGCGGCGCTTCGTTGGGCTTCCAGGCGGGCCAGCGCCTCCGCCGTAAACACCGACAAGCCGAGTTCCGGGTTGTATCCATGGATTTCCTTGACGTCGAGCTGAGCCAGGAAATACAGGATCTCCTTGGAGACGACCTGACCCGGGACGAGCACGGGGAAGCCCGGCGGGTAGGGCACCACGAACGTGGTGGATACGAATTTCCGGCCCTCGGCGATCCGCCGGCCGGCGGTGCCGATCTGCACGTACTCGCGGTCGGACTCTTCGTATCCGGCGTAGAACGCCGAGCGCATGTCACCGAATGCGCAGGCCTCCACGGGACGGAAGGCGATGTCGAATTCGCTGAAGTCGGGAAGGTGCGGTAGATCCTGGGTGATCTCCTCGACGCGGCGCTGATGCAGCGTCCAGTCGGCCGCACTGGCCAGTTCCTTCTCCCGATCCAGGTCGGTGGCCACCCGGCGCAGCACGTCGAGTAGGTGATGCACGCTCGACCAGGTGACACCGATGGTGAAGATCAGCAGCACGCTGTTGATCGACGTCTTGTTGATCTGAATGCCGAAGCGCTCCATCAGGATCTTCTCGCGGAAGTCGTACCCGTTCATTCCGGTGTTGCCGAGGAACAGGGTGACTCGCGTCGGATCCAGCACGAACTGATCGGACCGCCAGGCTTCGTTCCACTCCGCCAGCGCGCCCTGCCGGACCTCGCGGTATGAGCTGACTGCGGATGCCCGGAACTCTTCGGGCACCAGGTCGGCTTCGTCGAGAATGCGGAACCATTTGCTGATCAGCCGGTCCTTGCGGACGCGGTGCCGGAAAACCAGCGCCATGTCGTAGACCTGCCGGACCAATTGGAAGCCCTCGATGTCGACCTGCCGGCGCGCCAGGTCCAGCGAGGCGAGCAGTTGCTGGTTCGGCGATGTCGAGGTGTGGGTCAAGAACGCCTCACCGAACGCATCGCGGGCGCGTGAATTGAAGTCCCGGTCGCGCACGTGGATCATCGACGCCTGCCGGAACGCCGACAGCGACTTGTGGGTGGAGTGCGTCGCATAGACCCGCACCCGCGCCTTACCGGGGTCGGGCAGCAGCCGATGGTTCACCCACTCCGACCTTGGAACCCCCTCCATCGACGCGGCCCAATTACGGTATTCCGCAGCGTATTCCGGTGACGCCAGCATCTGCTCGAGACGATCCGCGGACACCATGGCGGTCCGTTGCCGGGCCCAGGGAACGGCGGTGGCGAAGGCGTACCACGCCTCGTCCCACAGGAAGCAGATGTCCGGCTTGATCGCCAGTATCTCTTCCATCACCCGCTGCGGGTTGTAGACGACGCCGTCGAAGATGCAGTTGGTGAGCAACAGCATGCGCACCTTGTCGAGTTGGCCGGCTGCCTCGAGGTCCAGCAGCTTCTGTTTGATCGTCTCCAGCGACACCGCCCCGTAGATCGCGAACTGCGGCAGCGGATAGGCGTCCAGGTACAGCGGGTAGGCGCCGGCCAACACCAGACCGTAGTGGTGCGACTTGTGGCAGTTGCGGTCGATCAGCACGATGTCGCCCGGCCGGGTCAGCGACTGCACGACAATCTTATTGGCCGTCGACGTCCCATTGGTGACGAAATACGTCTGGTTGGCGTTCCAGGTTCGCGCGGCCTTGTCCATCGCTTTCTTGATGTTGCCGTGCGGGTCCAGTAGCGAGTCCAGGCCGCCCGAGGTGGTCGAGGTCTCGGCCATGAAGATGTTGCGGCCGTAGAACTCGCCCATGTCCTGCAATGACTTTGAGTTGAAGATGCTGGCGCCCCGCGCGATGGGTAGCGCGTGGAATTGGCCGACCGGCGAGTCCGCGTAAGCGCGCAAGGCATCGAAAAACGGTGTGGCGAAACGGTTTCGGAGTCCAGCAAGCACCGTGCTGTACAGATCGGTGACGTCGTTGAGCCGGTAGAACGTCCGATCGTAAACGTCGTTTTCTTCGTCACTGCCGGCCGCGATCGACTCGTCGGTGAGCAGGTAGAGGTCGATGTGCGGGCGCAGCTCACGGATCCATTCGCCGCATTCGATGCAGTCGGTGCCGCAGTCGCGGCTGACCGGATCGTCGGTGACGCCCAGCAGTGTGTTCATCAGCGGGACCCGGTCACGCGAGCGCAACGGCACGTCGTGACGGATGATCGCGGCCTGAATCTCGCCGTTCAGGGCCACCGCGGTGATGGCATCCTCGACGCTCGACACCACCAGCAGCTCGAACTGCACGTCATCAGACGCGCCGCTCAGCTCCCGCAGGCTTTCGGCCAGGCAGTCGGGTCCCATCGTGGGCGAGTCGTCGGCGAGCAGCACGGTGTAGAACTGCTGCTGTTTGGCCCGGGCCACCAACTCCTGGTCTGCCAACGGCGCGGAAGTATCGAAAAGTGCTGTGCGGTCGCCATATTCGCTGAGCAGACGCACCGCCAGCGACACCTCCTCGGCGAGCCGCACCGTCGACAGGCCGTCAAGATGAGCGCGGTAGGTCGCCAGGTTCTCTCGCCCGGGGTACAGCCAGTACCGCTCGTAAGCACCGAGGCGGTCCATCAGCCGCCTGACCTTCGCCACCTCGTGCGTTTTGTCCAGCCCGGCCAGGTCGACCTCGGCGAGGTGACGGCACGCGTCGTCAAGCAGGTTCCAGGTGTCGATGCGCGTGTACGACGGATTGGCCACCGCGGCCAGCGCGGAGACGCGCAGGCGTCGCGTGTAGGCACTGTAGGGATTCATGTCGTCACCTGTTTCTGGCGCGGCCCGAGTCATGCTGCCGCTTCCGTAGTTCGCGGTTATCGCTCGACAAGTCCGCCACCATTGTTATCCCGTCTGGCCTGCGTCCGCGATGTTTTCGCTCAGGATTCAACTGGATCGGTCAGCGCTCGGTTTCGTCGCTGTCGATGACCCGCCGGCCACCGCGGGTGCCGTCCATCCACCGCAGCATGGGGAGCTCCCGCCCGCGGGCCGGCAGGTCGGTGACGTCGCTGAGCGACCTCACCACAGCCTGGGTGAGGCCCATGATCGCGGCCATCACCGGTAGTAGCGGCTGCAGCGGCTTGGCGGCCGACCGCACGGTGCTGATGCGGCGGGCCACGATCAGCCGCTCGATCGAGTGGTACAGCCAGGCGCCGACGCCCAGCGCGTAGATCGAGAGGGCCGACGCGACGATGGTCAGGCCGTAGGCCGCGCAGATCACGGCGCCCAGCACCACTGTCGCAGCCAGGAAGGCGGCGAGGAAGGCGCGGAGCTCCAATCGGCTCATGACGTCGGTTCGGGGTGCTCCGGCGTCGTGGCCGCGGCTGGTCGCGTGGCTGCGCGGACGGCCTCGGCGGCCGCCCGGATCTGCGGCGTCACCAGCATGACCTGTCCCAGTACTCCGTTGATGAAGCCCGGTGAGTCGTCGGTGGACAGCTCCTTGGCCAGCTGCACGGCCTCGTCGACCGCGACCGGCTCCGGCACGTCGTCGGCGTAAAGCAGCTCCCACACCGCGACTCGCAGGATCGCGCGGTCGACTGCGGGCAGCCGCTCCAGCGTCCAGCCCTGCAGGTGGGTGCTGATCAGGTCGTCGATGTGGTCGATCTCGGCGCCGACGCCGTGTGCCACCGCCACGCTGTATGGGTGCAGCACCTTGACATCGGGGTTGGTTTGCGACAGCGCGGTGCGCACGTCGGCCAGCTCGACCGGGCTCAGGCCGCGAGCCTCGGCTTCGAACAGCAGATCCACGGCGCGCTTGCGGGCATGATGGCGTCCTTTGGCGGGCCTCGGCGATTTACCGTCCGGCATGTTCAGGAGTTGACCCGGCCCAGATAGCTGCCGTCGCGGGAATCCACCTTCAGCTTGTCGCCGGTGTTGATGAACAGCGGCACCTGGAGCTCCGCACCGGTCTCGACGGTCGCGGGCTTGGTGCCGGCGCTGGACCGGTCGCCCTGCAGACCCGGCTCGGTATGGGTGACGACGAGCTCGATCGACACCGGGAGCTCGAGGTACAGAGGTGCGCCGTCGTGGAAGGCCACCTGCACCGGCAGGCCCTCCAGCAGGAACCGGGCCGCGTCCCCGACCAGCGATTCCGGCAGCGGGTGCTGTTCGTAGTCCTGGCTGTCCATGAACACGAAGTCCGAGCCGTCGCGGTACAGATACGTGGCGTCGCGGCGGTCGACCGTGGCGGTATCCACCTTCACGCCGGCGTTGTACGTCTTGTCGACGACCTTGCCCGAGAGCACGTTCTTCAGCTTGGTACGCACGAAGGCCGGCCCTTTACCGGGTTTGACGTGCTGAAACTCGGTTATTGTCCACAGCTGGCCGTCGATCACCAGCACCAGTCCGTTCTTGAAGTCGGCAGTTGATGCCACGGTCGGTCTATCTCCTACAGGATGGCCAGTTTTTCCAGGGCCGAGCTTTTGCCCGGTGGCGGCTTCCGCCGCATACGGTGCGCGCAGAACGGCACCGGATGCAGCTTACCCGCACTGGCTACGTCAGAATGGCCAGCTCTTTGGGGAACCGAGTCAGCAGCTCCGCGGTCTGGCCGCCGGTTTCCGAGCCATCGTCGGCAACGACCAACGTGTCCTCGATGCGGACACCGCCCCGGCCCGGCAGGTAGACGCCGGGCTCCACCGTCACCACGGAACCGGCAAGCAACGTCCCGGCCGAGGTGGCGCCGATACCCGGTGCCTCATGGATCTGCAGACCCACCCCATGTCCCAGGCCGTGGCTGAATTGCTCGCCGTACCCCGCGTCGACGATCAGCTGACGCGCGGCGCCGTCCACCTCGCGAAGGTCCGCGCCGGCCCGCAGCGCCTCCCGGCCGGCCCGCTGTGACTCGGAGACCAACTGGTAGATCTCCAGCTGCCAGTCCGCCGCCTTGCCCAGCACGAACGTGCGGGTCATGTCCGAGTGATAGCCGGCGACCAGCGCACCGAAGTCGATCTTGACGAAATCGCCGTCGGCGAGCACCGCGTCGGTCGGCCGGTGGTGTGGGATCGCCGAATTCGGCCCGGCGGCCACGATCGTCTCGAATGAGATCGCGTCGGCGCCGTGGTCGAGCATCAGGGCCTCGAGCTCGCGGCTGACCTCACGTTCGGTGCGGCCGGGCCGCAAACCGCCACGCGCCACCAGGTCCTTCAGCGCGGCGTCGGCGGCCTCGCAGGCCAGCCGCAGCAGCGCCACCTCCCCGGCGTCCTTGATCTCGCGCAGCGCTTCGACGATTCCGGCGGCCCGCACCAGCTCGGTGTTCCCCCCGCGCTCGCCCACCTCATTCGTCAGCGCGTCGAAGCCGTCGACCGTGACCACATTGCTTTCAAAGCCCAGCTTGGACACGCCGGCGTCGGCCGCCTGCCCCGCCAGGTAGCGCCCGACGGCCCGCTCGATGGCCACCTCGAGATCAGGCGCCTGCGCCGCGGCCTGGGTGCGGTAACGGCCATCGGTGGCCAAAATCGCTTCGCGATCGTCGGCGAAGACCAGCAACGCGCCGTTGGATCCGGAGAAACCTGACAGGTAGCGCACGTTAATCAGGTCCGTGACCAGCATCGCGTCCAAACCGCCGGCACCGATCTGGCTTTTTAGATTTTCTCGACGCTGGGAATGTGTCACGCCTCACGACGGTACTCGCTACGCTGTTTGCCCATGAGTAACTGGATGCTGCGCGGGTTGTCGTTCGCTGCGGTGATGGTTGTCGTCCGGTTGTTTCAGGGGGCGATCATCAACGCATGGCAGACGCAGGCCGGGCTGGTAAGCGTGGTACTGCTGCTGCTGTTCATCATCGGCGTAGTCGTCTGGGGGGTGATGGACGGACGAGCCGACGCTAGAGCCAACGCGGATCCCGATCGCCGACAGGACCTGGCGATGACCTGGCTGCTGGCCGGTCTGTTCGCCGGCGTCCTGAGCGGAGCCGTCTCCTGGCTCATCTCGCTGTTCTACAAGGGCCTCTACACCGGGGGCCTGATCAACGAGGTGACGACATTCGCGGCCTTCACCGCGCTCTGCGTCTTCCTGCCCGGGATCATCGGGGTGGCCGTCGGCCGCTGGCGGGTGGACCGCAATCCCCCGGCCGACCGTGCAGCCGGACCGGACGAGGAACGGGCTGACACCGACGTGTTCACCGCCGCCAGTGCCGACGAGGCGCCGACCGGCGAGGTGGCCGTGCCGCATCCCGGCGCGCAGGCGGAGGCGCCGACGTCCGCGGTGGCCACCGCCGAACGCGAGGCACCCACCGAAACGATCCCTACGGGGCAGCGGGACTCGGCCACCGAAACGATCGCCACCGGTGCCGATGACACCAAGACCGAGGTGATTCGCACCGACACCAACCCCAAGCACGCCGAGCCGGAATCGGAATGGCCGACTTCGCAGTGGGGGAAGAAGGACTAGCCGCTAGTCCTTCGACGCTTCGGCCAGGTAGCGCAGCGCGAGCAGGTAGCCCTGGACGCCCAGCCCGACGATCACTCCGGTCGCCACCGGGCTGAGATATGAGTGACGCCGAAACTCCTCACGGGCATGCACATTGGAGATGTGCACCTCGATCAGCGGTGCGCGCAGTTCGGCGCACGCATCGCGCAGGGCCACCGAGGTATGGGTCAGGCCACCGGCATTGAGGATCACCGGCTCCCCCGCATCGGCGGCCAGATGGATCCAGTCCAGCAATTCGGCTTCGCTATCACTTTGCCGCACAACGGCTTTGAGTCCGAGTCCGGCGGCCTCACGTTCGATGAGCGCGGCCAGCTGATCGTGCGTGGTGTCCCCGTAGACGTCGGGCTCGCGCTGGCCCAGGCGGCCCAGGTTGGGGCCGTTGATGACGTTGACCGTGATGCTCATGGTGCACAGACTCCCGCGTAGGCCGTCACCAGCAGACCCGGGTCCGGTCCCACCAGCCGGCCCGGCTTGGCCAGCCCGTCGAGAACCACGAACCGCAGCACACCGGCGCGGGTTTTCTTGTCGCCGGCCATGAATTCCAGCAGCTGCGGCAATGCATCAGGGTCGTAGCTGACCGGCAGGCCCAGCGAGGTCAGGATGGCGCGATGCCGCGCGGCGGTGTCGTCGTCGAGCCGTCCGGTAAGCCGGGCGAGCTCGGCCGCGAACACCAGCCCCACCGATACCGCGGCGCCGTGCCGCCACTGGTAGCGCTCCCGGCGTTCGATGGCGTGCGCCAAAGTGTGGCCGTAGTTCAGGATTTCGCGCAGCTCGGATTCCTTTTCGTCGGCGGCGACCACCTCGGCCTTGACGGCGATCGCGCGACGGATCAGCTCCGGCAGCACGTCACCCTTCGGGTCCAACGCGGCCTGCGGGTCGGCCTCGATCAGGTCCAGGATCACCGGGTCGGCGATGAACCCGGCTTTTACCACTTCGGCCATGCCGGCCACGATTTCGTTGTGCGGCAACGTTTCCAGGGTGGTCAGGTCGACCAGTACGGCCAGCGGCTGATGAAAGGCGCCGACCAGGTTCTTGCCGGCGTCGGTATTGATGCCGGTTTTGCCGCCCACCGCGGCGTCGACCATGCCCAGCAACGTCGTCGGCACATGCACGATCGACACGCCGCGCAACCAGGTGGCCGCCGCGAAACCCGCGACATCCGTCGCCGCTCCGCCGCCGAGGCTGACCAGGGCGTCCTTGCGGCCAATTCCGATGCGGCCCAACACTTCCCAGATGAATCCGACGACCGGCAGGTCTTTTCCTGCCTCGGCGTCCGGGATCTCGATGCGGTGCGCGTCGACGCCTTGGTCGGCCAGGTGGCTGCGAATCGCCTCGGCGGTCTGCGCCAGTACCGGTTGGTGCAGGATCGCGACCCGGTGCCGGCCGCCGAGCAGCTCGCCCAGCTCGGCCAGCAGCCCGGTGCCGATCACTACCGGGTACGGCGGGTCGACGGCCACCTGCACGGTGACCGGTGGGGTGGGTTCTGTCATGTGGTGGCCTTGCTGGAACCGGGAGCGCCGGGAGTGACCGGCTGTTGGGTGTTTTGCAGGGGCAGCCGGGACATGATGTAGCGCACCACTGCCCCGGGGTTTCGACGGTTCGTGTCGACCCGCAGCGTCGCGACGCGCCGGTACAGCGGAACTCGTTGCGTTATCAGGGCCCGGTATTTCTCGGCACGGTTTCCACCGGCCAGCAGGGGTCGTACGGAGGTGCCGCCGGTGCGCCGCACGCCCTCTCGGGCGCCGATCTCCAAGTAGATGACGGTGTGGCCGGCGAGCGCATCGCACACCCCCGGGCTGGTGACCGCGCCGCCGCCGAGCGACACGACACCGTTCTGGTCGGCCAGCGCGGCGCGCACCACTTCTTCTTCGATGCGGCGGAATTCCTGCTCCCCGTCGGTGGCGAAGATGTCGGCGATGCTGCGCCCGGTCTGCTGCTCGATCAGCACGTCGGTGTCGACGTAGCCGACGCCCATCGCCTTGGACAGCCGGCGCCCGACGGTCGACTTGCCCGAGCCGGGCAATCCGACGAGTACCGCTCTGGGTGTCACGGTGCGCCTACCCCGATGCCTTGGCGCGGGCGGCCGGCGTTTCGTGCTCGGCGACCGCGCGCCGGTAGGCCTCGATGTTGCGCCGGGTTTCGGTCAGCGAATCGCCGCCGAACTTGTCCAGCGCGGCCCGGGCCAGCACCAGGGCCACCATGGTCTCGACCACAACACCGGCGGCCGGCACCGCGCACACGTCGGAGCGTTGGTGGATGGCGACGGCCTCGTCGCCGGTGGCCATGTCGACGGTGGCCAGTGCCCGTGGCACGGTCGAGATCGGCTTCATCGCCGCCCGCACCCGCAGCGCCTGGCCGTTGGTCATGCCGCCTTCCAGGCCGCCGGCCCGGTTGGTGGAGCGGACCACGCCGTCGGCGCCGGGGTACATCTCGTCGTGGGCCTGGCTGCCGCGGCGGCGGGCGGTCTGGAAGCCGTCGCCGATCTCCACGCCCTTGATCGCCTGGATGCCCATGACGGCGGCGGCCAGCTGGCTGTCCAGGCGGTTGTCACCGCTGGTGAACGAACCCAGCCCGATCGGCAGGCCCAGCGCCACGACTTCCACCACGCCGCCCAGGGTGTCGCCGTCCTTCTTGGCGGCCTCGATCTCGGTGATCATCGCCTGCTCGGCGTCCTTGTCGAAGGCCCGCACCGGGCTGGCGTCGATCGCGGTCAGGTCGTCGGGCCCCGGCGGCGGACCGTCGTAGGGCTCCGAGGGACCGATCGCGATGACGTGGGAGATCACCTCGACACCGAGTGCCTGACGCAGAAACGCGCGCGCGACGGTCCCCGCCGCGACGCGGGCGGCGGTCTCTCGGGCGCTGGCGCGCTCCAGCACCGGGCGGGCGTCGTCGAAGCCGTACTTGAGCATGCCGGCGTAGTCGGCGTGCCCGGGACGCGGCCGGGTGAGCGGCGCGTTGCGGGCGATGTCGGCCAGTTCGGCGGGGTCGACGGGGTCGGTGGCCATCACGGTTTCCCATTTCGGCCACTCCGTGTTGCCGATCTCGATCGCGATGGGGCCGCCCAGGGTCACGCCGTGGCGCACCCCGGCCAGCACGGTCACCGCGTCACGTTCGAACTGCATGCGGGCGCCGCGGCCGTAGCCCAGGCGGCGACGGGCCAATTGGTCGCCGATTTCGGTGGAGGTGACCTCCACCCCGGCGACCATGCCTTCGACCACGGCTACCAGCGCGCGGCCATGGGACTCCCCGGCGGTGATCCAACGCAACACGGGTCCCATTCTCCCATGGGGGCGTGCGCGGACTTAAATCCGAGCGCTGCCTCGAAATCGACGCCCGCTCACGGCAGCAGGGCCAAACCGGCCACGCCCGCGGTGGCCAGACACATCGAGGGACCGTGCGGCACCGTGGCACCGGCACCGGCGCCACGGAAGAGCCGGGTGGCCATACCCGCCAGCGCGGTCAGCAGCGGCGCGGCCAAAGCCGCGGTAAACCACACCGCGACGCCGAAGCAGCCGGTCAGAGCGCCGAGGCCGATGGCCAGCTTCACATCACCGGCTCCCATTCCGGCCGGCGCCACCAGATGTACCAGCAGATACAGACCCGTCAACGCGGCTGCCCCGGCCAACGCCGGCAAGCCGCGCCCGACGCACCAGGCGGCCACCAGGATCGCCGCGGCCCCGGGCAGCGTCAGCAGGTTGGGCAGCCGCCGTTGCAGGATGTCGTAGCAGCTCAGCGCCGCCAACCAGACGACCACCACAGCCGCCGCCGTTGCCCGCACGCCGGGGACGCTAGTCCAGGGCGGCCAGAGCGCAAGTCATCGCCTCGCGCGGCGCGGGCAGCCCGGTGAACTGCTCGACCTGCGCGCAGGCCTGGTGCAGCAGCATCTGCACTCCGTTGATCACGCGCCCGCCCGCCGCGGCCACCGCGGCGGCCAGCGGTGTGGGCCAAGGATCGTAGACGGCGTCCAGCAGCACCGGAATCGTCGCGAAAACGTCGGTGTATTGCGACGCCACATCGGCCGGGATGGTGCTGACCAGCACCTCGGCCGCCGCCACCTCGTCGCCCAGCTCGCCGCCGTCCAGGCCGCAGAACCGCGTCGGCACGCCGATTCGGGTGCCCAGCTCCACCAGCCGGGCCGCCTTCTCCGGGTTACGCGCCACGACGGTGATGCCGCTGACCCCGAGTTGGGCCAAGCCCGCGACGGCCGCGGGCGCGGTGCCACCCGATCCACACACCAGCGCCCATCCCGAGGCCGCGCCGACCGCGCCGCTGACGCCGTCGATGTCGGTGTTGTCGGCCCGCCAGCCGCCGGGCGTGCGCACCAGCGTGTTGGCCGATCCCACCTGTTCCGCGCGTTCGGTGCGCTCGTCGGCGAACCGCAGCGCGGCGAACTTGCCCGGCGCCGTCACCGACACGCCCACCCATTCCGGCCCGAACCCGCCGACCACGCCCGGCAGCTCCTCCGCGCCGCACTCGATGCGCTCATACGTCCAGCCGTCCAGACCCAGCGCTCGGTAGGCGGCCAAGTGCAGTTGCGGGGACTTGGAATGAGCGATCGGCGAGCCGAGGACGGCCGCCTTTCTGCGGCCCGCGCTAGCGGGGCGTGCTGTCGAGGACACCGTTGTGCTTAGCCAGCTCGATATTCGCCAAATGCTGCTTGTAATCCCTGGTGAACAGCGTGGTTCCCTGGGCGTCGATGGTGACGAAGTACAACCAGTCACCCGGCTCGGGATGCTCGGCGGCATGCAGCGCGTCGATGCCGGGCGAGCAGATCGCCGTGGCGGGCAGGCCCTGGGAGACGTAAGTGTTCCACGGCGTCTTCAAGGCCCGGTCGGCGTCGCTGGTGGCCACCTCGCGCCGGTCCAGCGGATAGTTCACCGTCGAGTCGAACTCCAGCGTGTGGTGTGCGTTCAGGCGGTTGTAGATGACCTGCGCCACCTTCGCGAAGTCCTGCGAGTTGGATTCCTGCTGCACCAGCGAGGCCACCACCAGGATGTCGTAGGGCGACAGCTTCATGGCCTGGGCGGTCTCCATCAGCGCGGACTGCGTGTACACCACGGATCCGGCGCTGATCAGGTTCGCCAGAATGTCCTGGGCCGGGGCCGAGGGATCGACGTTGAAGGTCCCCGGCGCGATCAGGCCCTCGAGCCGGCGATGATCACTGCCCAGCTCGGTGACGGGCTGAACGGCCCAGGCCGGCACGGACAACACGTTGGGCGGGGTGTTGCTCGCAGCGGCGCGCAGGTCGTCGGCCGACACACAGCGCCGGTTACCGTCGAGATCCACACAGGTGGCGCGGGAGATCAGCGTCAGGATTCCCGGTGTCACCACGTTGGTCTTCATGTCGGTGGTGTCGTCGAGCTGACGTCCTTCGGGGATGACCAGTTTGCCCACCCGGTTACCGGGATCGACCAATCGCGCGACCGCAGAAGCCGCCGGGATTTCGGTGCGCACCCGGTAGAAGCCCGGCTGGATCGAGTTGATCGCGGTGTTGCCGTGCGCGGCGTTGACGAATGCCCGGACGGTGGCGATCACGCCCTGGTTCTGCAATGTCTGGCCGACCATGGTGGTCGAGTCGCCGGCTTGAATCTGAATGACGATGTCGCGCTTGCCGTCTCCGCTGTAGTCGTCGCCGGTGCCGAACATCGTGTGCCACATTTTGGAGCCGACGAAGACCGCGGCCACCACGATCACGACGAGTACGCCCAACGCGATGCGACCGGTGAAACGGCGCCGCCGGCGCCCACGCTCGGCCCGGATCCGGGCCATCCGGCTCATCCCATGCCGGGGTGGACCGACCGCGGCCGGCTCGGCCCGTTCGCCCCGTGCGCTATCAACCATCGATGACATCCCCCGCCGCAGTCTGGGCCCCGGACTCAGCCACAGTGGCCCGGCGCTGATCGAGCCAGCTCTGCAGGATCGCCACGGCCGCCGCCTGGTCGATCACGGCCCGCTGCTCCTTGGCCCGCACTCCCGCCGCACGCAGTGCACGCTGCGCGCTGACGGTGGTCAGTCGTTCGTCGGCGAGCCGCACCGGCGTGGGCGCCACCCGCTGGGCCAGCGCCTCGGCCACCTCGATCGCGTCGAGCGCCGACGGGCCGGTGCGGTCGGCCAGCGTCCGGGGCAATCCGACGATCACCTCGACGGCTTCCAGTTCGGTGACGAGCTCGGCCAGCCGGCGCACGTGCTTGCCGGAGCGGTCCCGTCGCACCGTTTCCACCGGGGTGGCCAGGATGCCGTCGGGATCGCTGGCAGCCACGCCGATGCGCACACTGCCCACGTCGACACCGAGGCTTCTCCCTGGCCTGCGGCCCCGACCCGGATTGCCCTGGTTAGGGTCGCCGGGCCGGTCGGGCAAGCGATGCTGTGCCAATTCCACTCAACCGACCCGCGCTATCGCGGCGATCTGGGAGCGCACCGCCTCAAGCGCCGCGTCGATGCCGGTCGGGTTCTTTCCCGAGCCCTGCGCCAGGTCGGGCTTGCCGCCGCCGCGGCCGTCAACGGCCATGGCGAGCTGTTTAACCAGGTCGTTGGCGCGCAGCCCGAGATCTTGCGCGGCCGGATTGGCGGCGACGGCGTACGGCACCGTCTCGCTCTCACCCTCCGCTATCAGCGCGACCACCGCGGGATCGCTGCCCAGCTTGCCGCGAATGTCGCCGACCAGGGAACGCAGATCGCCCGCCGTCATCCCGCCAGACATCCGCTGCGCCACCACACGGACGTTACCGATCCGCTCCGCGCCTGCTGCCGCATTCACCGCCGCGGCCCGCGCACCGGCCAGCCGGGCGCGCTCGAGTTCCTTCTCGGCGGCCTTGAGCCGTTCGACGAGATTGGCCACCCGGGCGGGCACCTCTTCCGACGGCACCTTCAGCGACGACGCCAGCCCGGCCATCAGCGCCCGTTCCTTGGCCAGGTGGCGGAACGACTCCAGCCCGACGTAGGCCTCCACCCGGCGCACCCCGGAACCGATCGACGATTCGCCGAGAATGGTCACCGGACCGATCTGCGCCGAGTTGTGCACGTGGGTTCCACCGCACAGCTCCAGCGAAAACGGCCCGCCGATCTCCACCACGCGCACTTCGTCGGGATAGGCCTCGCCGAAGAGCGCCATCGCGCCCATCGCCTTGGC
Source organism: Mycobacterium sp. IDUB_19 (assembly GCF_055419445.1). Lineage (NCBI taxonomy): Bacteria > Bacillati > Actinomycetota > Actinomycetes > Mycobacteriales > Mycobacteriaceae > Mycobacterium > Mycobacterium sp. IDUB_19. The sequence continues at coordinate 142,366 of NZ_JBVAXR010000004.1, forward strand.
CTTATCCAGCGTCTCGTTGAAGGTGTGCACCTCGAAGTCGGCCTGTACGGCCTCGTTAGTCACCTCTTCGATCTGGCTGCGCTGGTCGTCACTCAGCGCACCCTGCCAGTTGAAGTCGAAGCGCAGGTAGCCGGGGCGGTTCAGCGATCCGGCTTGAACAGCGTTGGGGCCCAGCACTTGTCGCAGTGCGGCGTGCACCATGTGGGTACCCGAGTGGCCCTGGGTGGCCCCCTTGCGCCAGTCGGCATCCACCGCCGCGATCACGGTGTCGCCCTCGACGAACTCGCCGGACTCGACGTTAACCCGATGCACCCAAAGGGTTTTGCCGATCTTCTGCACGTCGGTGACGGCGGCCCGCGCGCTCTCGCCGGCACCCGTTCCGCTGATGGTGCCCTCGTCGGCGATCTGGCCACCCGACTCGGCGTACAGCGGTGTGCGGTCCAGAATGAGTTCGACGCGATCCGCCGCGATTGCGTCCCCGTGCAAGCCGTGTGCGACCACCGGAACCCGCTTGCCGTCGACGAAGATGCCCAGAATTCTTGCTTCGGAGCTCAACTCGTCGAAGCCGGTGAACTCGGTGGGGCCGGCATCGACCAACTCGCGGTAAGCGGTCAAGTCGGCGTGCGCGTGTTTGCGCGCGGCCGCGTCGGCCTTGGCTCGCCGGCGTTGTTCGGCCATGAGTTCCCGGAAGCCGAGTTCGTCGACCTGCAGGCCGGCCTCGGAGGCCATCTCGAGCGTGAGCTCGATCGGAAAGCCGTAGGTGTCGTGCAGGGTGAAGGCGTCCGAGCCGGAAACTGCTTTGGCGCCAGCCGCTTTGGTGGTTCCGGCCACCTCGTCGAACAACTTCGAGCCCGACGCCAGCGTGCGGTTGAACGCGGTTTCCTCGGCGACGGCAATGCGGCGGATCCGGTCGAAATCGGCGACGAGTTCGGGGTACGAGGGGCCCATCGCGTCGCGCACGGTGGCCATCAGGTCGCCAACGATCGGGCCTTCGATGCCCAGCAGCTTGGCCGAGCGGATCACCCGGCGCAGCAGTCGGCGCAGCACGTAACCGCGGCCGTCGTTGCCCGGGCTCACCCCGTCGCCGATCAGGATCGCGGCGGTGCGGCTGTGGTCGGCGATGACGCGGTAGCGGACATCGTCGTCGTGGTTCCCGGCGTCATAGCCGCGCGGTGCGCGCGCGGCCACCACGTCGATGACCGGCCGCATCAGGTCGGTTTCGTACACGTTGTGAACGCCCTGCAGGATGAACGCGACCCGCTCCACACCCATGCCGGTGTCAATGTTCTTGCGCGGCAACGGCCCGAGGATCTCGAAGTCTTCCTTGCTGGTTCCCTCGCCGCGCTCGTTCTGCATGAACACGAGGTTCCAGATCTCGATGTAGCGGTCCTCGTTGGCGATCGGGCCGCCCTCGACGCCGAATTCCGGTCCACGGTCGTAGTAGATCTCCGAAGACGGGCCGCACGGCCCGGGGATGCCCATCGACCAATAGTTGTCGGCCATGCCGCGGCGCTGGATCCGCTCGGCCGGCAGCCCGGCGATTTCCTGCCACAGCGCCACGGCCTCGTCGTCGTCGAAAAAGACCGTCGTCCAAATCTTTTCGGGGTCCATGCCGTAGCCGCCGTCGGCGATCGAATCGGTCAGCAAGGACCAGGCCAGCTCGATGGCCTCGCGCTTGAAGTAGTCGCCGAACGAAAAGTTGCCGGCCATCTGGAAGAAGGTGTTGTGCCGGGTGGTGATGCCCACCTCGTCGATATCAGGCGTACGGATGCACTTCTGGATGCTGGTGGCCGTCGGGTACGGCGGCGTGCGCGCGCCCAGGAAGAACGGCACGAACTGGACCATGCCGGCGTTGACGAACAGTAGGTTGGGGTCGTCGAGGATCACCGATGCGCTCGGCACCTCGGTGTGACCCGCCTTCACGAAGTGATCAAGAAATCGCTTCCTGATCTCGTGTGTCTGCACTCTTTTCCGCTTCTTCCTATATGCCTTGCGTTCTCCTGGACTTTCCGGGATACCGCGCGTCTTGCGTTGAGGTCGAATTCCAGCCTATTCGCCGGGGTATCGAGAGGCTGTCCAACGACGCGTTTCGACCGCTCACAGTACCGGCCCCGGCGCCGTCGGTTACCTGGCAGCTAACCCGCCAAAAAGCTCAGCCGCACCGACCGCCGCGGGTTGTCCCGGTTGAGGTCGACCAAAACGACGCTTTGCCAGGTGCCCAGCTGCGGCTCGCCGGCCGCGACCGGCACGGTCACCGACGGCGCGACGATCGCCGGCAACACGTGGTCGGCGCCGTGGCCGGCCGAACCGTGCGCGTGCCGGTAGCGGTCGTCGCGCGGCAACAACCGTTCCAGCGTGTCGACCAGGTCGCCGTCGGAACCGGCACCGGTCTCGATGATCGCGACCCCGGCCGTCGCATGCGGGACGAACACGTTGCACAGGCCATCCCCGCAGGAGAAGCAGAACCTGCGCACCGCGTCGGTCAGATCCACGATGCGACGACTGGTGGTGTCCACGTCGAGTACGTCGGTATGCATCCGCTCAAGAGTACGGGGCAGCCGCGCTGACCAGCCAATCGTTTGTGAGCGCGGCCACACGCGGCGCCATGAACCCATTGCCACCGGTAATCGGGAGGAGGAAGGTATTTGGTGGGACCGGTGGCGCCACCGGGGGCGCTGCCCCGAACAAGTTGGGAGCCGTCGTGTACGCACGCTCTTTCACCATCGAGGGGCAACCCTTGTCGGTCGACATCGGAATCGCGCATGTTCGCGATGTCGTCATGTCAGAAATGCGCGAGATTGACGGATATGTCGGCATGTCGCTGTTGGTCGACCGGCAATCCGGCCGCTGCATCGCCACCAGCGCCTGGGAATCCATCGCGTCGATGCGCTCCAGCGCCGAGCGGGTGGCCATCATCCGTGACCACATCGCGTTGATGTTCGACGGCAGCGCCAGCGTCGAAGAGTGGCACATCGCGTCGCTGCACCGCCGGCACCGGTCGCCCGAGGGTGCGTTTGTGCGAGCCACCTGGCTCAAGGTGGTGCCCGACCAGCTCGAGCGATCCCTGGACTTCTATCGGACGGCGGTACTTCCGGAAATGGAGAGACTCGAGGGGTTCTCCAGCTCCAGCCTGATGATCGACCACCCGGCCGGCCGGCGAGCGGTGTCGTGCTCGACGTTCGACAGCCAGGAGGCGATGGCCCGGAACAGCGAGGAGGCCAGCGAGTTGCGCAGCCGGCGGGCGCGCGACTTGGGTGCCGAGATCGTCGACGTAGCCGAGTTCGAGCTGGCGATCGCACGGCTGCGGGTTCCCGAGTTGGTCTGAGCCCTCCCGCGCTATCGCCGAGTGGGCGGACGGAATTAGTCGATCTACAGCGGGTGCCCGAGTTCTGTTCGGGCCTTGTCGATTTGGCCGTTACGCATACGTCGCGATGGCTGGCGTGGTCATCGTCTCACCCTTGCGGGCGAGCGATTCGAGGGCCTGGCCTCCGAGGACGCCGCGGCATTGTCCAGCTTCTTTCCTATGGATTAAGGAAGCTCTGTTTCCGGTCCTAATGGCGGTGATACCGGTCCTCCTACCGCTGCGGGAGGTGGTGCCGGAACTGGCACACCTTCACCGGGAAGAACGGGTGCACTCGCAAATCCAGCCGGTTCCATATGATCTTTGCACGCATTCGGAACAGGGACCATATACCATTTCCACGCGCCAGGGGGATTTGGTGCCGGTGCCATGCTGTTGTCGGGGCACCGCCATGTGCAACTGACACCGCCGGCGCCCAAGCCGCCAAGGCCGAGAGTGGAACCCCCGGCAATAGCCGCGCCAACGTCAACACCCACGCCGCCTGCCTCACAGTGCAAATGTGATCCATTGATTTCAGTAGGCCAATCACAGTAAGCCCCCTGGGTGACGAAAACGTTTGCTCCGGTGAGGACTGCTGGATAATCGCACAAACCGGCATTGGCCCTCGCTGGCGGGAAAATCAAGATCGCGCCGGGTACCATTATCGGAACGAGCCAGATTTTATTCATCGACTACTCCACCACCTCTTCTGCTAAGTGATCATTTCAGACCAGGCATTTTATTCGTTAAACTCCTTCCCATGTTGGATAGATTGCATTTACTAATGCTGCAAGACAACCTTCAATTGTAGGCTGATCTAAATATTCGGGAAAGACTGCCGGTCCATTGCTTCTATCTTGTACATCGCCGGAATCCGGCCCGGGCCCCGGCTTGGCGTAAGAAGGAGAAACCAAGCCGGATTGCTTATCAGCTACCGCTGTGGGCGATGGCGAATTTGCCGATCCGTGCGGGCCCGCATCAGCCGCGCTTGCGGCGGATGATCGCGCGCAGCCGGTCCAGCCGCCCGGCGATCTCGCGTTCGGCGCCGCGCCCGGTGGGCCGGTAGTAGTCGACGTCCACCAGCTCGTCCGGCGGATATTGTTGCGCGACAACGCCATCCGGGTGGTCGTGGGCGTATTTGTAGCCCTGCGCGTGGCCCAGTGCCGCGGCGCCCGAGTAGTGGCCGTCACGCAGATGGGCCGGCACCAGACCCGCCTTGCCCGCCTTGATGTCGTTCATCGCCGCCGCCAGCGCGGTGGTCACCGCGTTCGACTTCGGCGCGGTGGCCAGGTGAATGGTGGCGTGCGCCAACGTCAACTGCGCCTCGGGCAAGCCGATCAGCGCCACCGTCTGCGCGGCGGCCACCGCTATCTGCAACGCCGTCGGGTCGGCCATGCCGATGTCCTCGCTGGCCAGGATCATCAGCCGGCGCGCGATGAACCGCGGATCCTCCCCTGCGACGAGCATGCGGGCCAGATAGTGCAGCGCCGCGTCGGCGTCGGAGCCACGCACCGATTTGATGAACGCGCTGATGACGTCGTAGTGCTGATCGCCGTCGCGGTCGTAGCGCACGGCGGCTCTGTCCAGCGATTGCTCGACGGCCGCCACGGTCAGCTCGCCACCCGCCTCGACGGCTTCGGCGGCGACCTCCAGCGCGGTCAGCGCGCGGCGGGCGTCGCCCGCGGCCAATTGCACCATCAGGTCGATAGCCTCGGGCTGGACGCCGATCTGACCGCCCAGGCCCCGCGGATCGTCGATGGCGCGCTGCACCACGGCGCGGATGTCGTCGGCCGTCAGCGGGCGCAGCTGCAGGATCAGCGATCGTGACAGCAGCGGCGCCACGACCGAAAACGACGGATTCTCGGTGGTCGCCGCGACCAGCAGCACCACCCGGTTCTCCACCGCGGAGAGCAACGCGTCCTGCTGGGTTTTGGAGAACCGGTGCACCTCATCGATGAACAGCACCGTCTGCTCGCCGGAAAGCAGCGCCCTGCGCGCGCTATCTATAACCGCCCGGACGTCTTTGACACCGGCCGACAACGCCGACAGGGCTTCGAACCGGCGGCCGGTCGCTTGCGAGACCAGCGCGGCCAACGTGGTCTTACCGCTTCCCGGCGGGCCGTACAGGATGGCCGAGGCCACCCCCGAGCCCTCGACGAGGCGGCGCAGCGGCGATCCGGCGGCCAGCAAGTGGTCCTGTCCGACGACTTCGTCCAGCGATGCCGGCCGCATCCGGACCGCCAGTGGTGCGCCGGCCGAGGCGCCCAGGGCGTCGTTGGCCGTCCGCGATTCGCCGGGCAGGTCAAACAGACCGTCGGACACGGTTTCAGGCATACCACGCAGACCGGACAGGTACGCGCATTGGCTGCGACGACCCGTAAACAAGCAAAGGCCAATCCTCGCCCCGTCGCCGCATATTTGCTAAGTTCCGCATTGCCTAGTTCAGCGCGTGTGCCAGCAAAGCTATTCCGACAGCAAATTAGGACGGCAAATGAGCCAGCCCCCAGAACACCCAGGCGAACCGGCCGACCCCAACGCCGGCAACCAGAATCCTCCGGACTACTCGGCGCCGCCACGGCACGCCGCGCCCGGATATGGCGCGCCGCCACCGCCGCCCCCCGGCTATGGCCCGCCGCCCGGTGGCTACAGCCCGCCCGGACCTCCGCCCGGCTACGGAGCTCCTCCGCCAGCTCCCGCCGGCTACGGCGCACCCCCGGCCGGCTACCCGCCGCAGCCCGGCTTCGGCGGCCCCGCGGGTGACCCGAGCACGCCGCGGTTTGACGTCGGTGAGGCGGCGAAGTGGGCGTGGGGCAAATTCACCCAGAACGCCGTCGCCCTGATCGTTCCCACCTTGGTCTACGGCTTGGTGCTCGCCGTTTTCGCGGTTATCGCCGGGGTCTTGCCCGCGGTCTTCGGCGAGAGCACGAGCAGCACGTACACCAACAGCTATGGCGAAACCAGCACTGCCTTCGACATCTCCTACGGCCCGGCATCGATCGCGATCATGGTCGTCGGCTACCTGCTGATATTCATCACCGCGATCTACATGAACGCCGGGCTGTTGTCCGGAATTCTCGACATCGCCGACGGAAAACCGGTGAGCATCGGCACGTTCTTCAAGGCGCGCAATCTCGGCGCGGTGTTCATCACCGCGTTGTTGGTCGCACTCGGCGCCGTCATCGGATCGATCCTGTGCATCATCCCAGGCATCATCTTCGGCTTCCTCACCCTGTTTGCCCTGCCATTCGTCATCGACCGATCGCTTTCACCCGTCGACGCCATCAAGGCCAGCATCGCGACCACCAGAGCCAACATTGGCCCGGCACTGCTGGCGTGGCTGGTGCAGTACGCGGCGATTGTGGTCGGCGAGTTCGCGTGCGGGGTAGGTATCGTCGTGGGCCTCCCGGTCTCCCTGCTCATCCACGTCTACGCCTACCGCAAGCTTTCCGGTGGTCAGGTCGTTCCACTGGAGCTGCCCGGTTACCAGCCGGGACCTCCTCCCGTCGGGCCCCCGCCCGGACAGCAGTTCGCCTAGTCAGCCGGCTCCCCGGGCCTAACGGCGCACGCCCTGGGAGCGTCGATCGCGCGGCACGCGAAGGTCGAGCCTCGCCCCGCGGCGGCTTATTTGCTAAGTTCCGGATTGCCAAGTTCTGCGCGCGTGCCCGGCAAGCTACTCCGACGGCAAATTAGGACGGCAAATGAGCCAGCCCCCAGAACACCCAGGCGAACCGGCCGACCCCAACGCCGGCAACCAGAACCCTGCGGGCTACCCGCCGCCACCGCCGCCTCAAGGCCCCCCGGGTTACGGCGCACCCCCTCCGGGTTACGGCCCACCGCCTGGGAGCGCACCGCCTCCGGGTTACGGCGCACCGCCCCCGGGGAGCGCACCGCCTCCGGGTTACGGCGCAGCCCCTCCTCCGCCACCTGGCTATGGCGCACCGCCGGGCTATGGCCCACCGCCGGGGTACCCACCGCAGCCGGGGTACCCACCGCAGCCGGGCTACGGCGGCCCGCCGGCGCCGCAATTCAGCGTGGCTGACGCATTCAGCTGGGCCTGGAACACATTCACCAAGAACGCCGTCACGTTGGTCATTCCCACGCTTGTCTACGGTCTGCTGTTCGCCGCGGCCTCCGCCGTGAACATCGTGGGCCAAAACATGGGCACGACCACGTCAAGCTTCGAGGGCTACGACTACGGCTTCTCCATGAATCTCAGTCCCGCCGGAATGGCCGTCGTGGGGCTCGGCTACCTCGTCTCCTTCGTTGTGACCGCATACGCCCAAGCCGGGTTCCTGTCGGGATGCCTGGATATTGCGGACGGCCGGCCGGTGAGCATCGGTTCCTTCTTCAAGCCACGCAACCTCGGCATGGCGTTTCTTGCCGCATTCTTGATCAGCATTCTCACCTCGATCGGCTATGCCGCGTGCTTCGTTCCTGGCATCATCGTGGGGATCTTCACCCAGTTCATCATCCTGTTCGTGATCGATCGCTCACAGTCCGCCATCAAGGGGTTCTCGTCGGGCTTCTCGCTGGTCGGGTCGAATTTCGCCAATGCGCTGCTGGTGTGGCTCGTATCGATGGCGACGGTCTTCGTCGGGGCGCTGGTGTGCGGCGTCGGCCTGTTGGTCGCGGTCCCCCTCGTGGCGCTCATCCTGACCTACGCCTACCGCAAGCTTTCGGGCGGTCAGGTTGTGCCGCTGGCACAGCCCGGTTACCAGCCGGGACCGCCGGCCGGACCGCCACCGGGGCCGCTGCCCACGTAGCCCGCCCGGCTCCCGCTGACTAGCGGCGCGCTGCGGCGCCGCTGCCCGTGTGATGAGATCAGCGGTTATGAGCATCAAAGTTGCGCTGGAGCATCGCACCAGCTACACCTTTGACCGGGGGGTCCAGGTTTTCCCGCACGTGGTGCGGCTGCGCCCGGCGCCCCACTCGCGCACACCCATCGAGGCCTACTCGCTGCGCATCGAGCCCGCCGACCACTTCATCAACTGGCAGCAAGACGCGTTCGGCAATTTCCTTGCCCGGCTTGTGTTTCCGAACCCGATGCGCCAGTTAACCATCACCGTCGGGCTCATCGCCGACCTCAAGGTGATCAACCCGTTCGACTTTTTCATCGAGGACTGGGCCGAAACATGGCCTGCCGCTTCGGGGTTCATCTACCCCAAGGCGCTCGCCGAGGATCTCAAGCCCTATCTGCGCCCGGTCGACGAAGAAGCCGAAGGCTCGGGCCCCGGCCAGCTCACGCGGGCGTGGGTGCATAACTTCTCGGTTCCCGACGGCACCCGCACCATCGACTTCCTGGTCGCGCTCAACCATGCGGTCAACGCCGACGTGGCCTACAGCCTGCGCATGGAACCCGGCGTCCAGACACCGGATTTCACGCTGCGGACCGGCGTCGGCTCGTGCCGTGATTCGGCGTGGCTGCTGGTGTCGATCCTGCGCCAGTTCGGCCTGGCCGCCCGCTTCGTGTCCGGATATCTCGTGCAGTTGGCCTCCGACGTCGAGGCGCTCGACGGGCCGTCGGGGCCCGCCGCCGATTTCACCGACCTGCACGCGTGGACCGAGGTGTACGTCCCCGGCGCGGGCTGGATCGGGCTCGATCCGACATCCGGACTGTTTGCCGGCGAGGGCCACATCCCGCTGTCAGCCACGCCACATCCCTCCAGCGCGGCACCCATCAGCGGCCACACCGGGCCGTGTACGACCACCCTGGAGTTCTCCAACACCGTCACCCGCATCCACGAGGACCCGCGCGTCACGCTGCCCTACACGGACGCGGCCTGGACCACGATCTGCACTCTCGGCCGCCGCGTCGACGAACGCCTGGCCACCGGCGACGTCCGGCTGACGGTCGGCGGTGAACCCACATTCGTGTCGGTGGACAACCAGGTCGACGAGGAGTGGACCACTGCCGCCGACGGGCCGCACAAACGGCAGCGCGCATCCGATCTGGCCGCCCGGCTGAAATCGGCGTGGGCCCCGCAGGGTCTCATCCATCGCGGACAGGGCCGCTGGTATCCGGGAGAGCCGTTGCCGCGCTGGCAGATTGCGCTCTACTGGCGCACCGATGGACAACCGCTGTGGACCGACGACGCGCTGCTGGCCGACCCGTGGACGCCCGAGCCGATGAGTGCGACGGCGGACAACGACACCGCCTACGAGGTGCTCGCGGGAATCGCTGAAGGCCTGGGATTGCCGCTGTCCCAGGTGCGCCCGGCCTACGACGACCCGTTGGCCCGGCTTGCCGCCAAAGTCCGCATGCCCAAAGGCGACGCGGTCGAACCCACCGACGACCTCGCCGCCGACGACGCCGCCGCCCGCGCCGCGTTGCTGAGCCGCCTCGACGAAACCACCGAGGCCCCAGCGGCATTCGTGGTGCCGCTGCACCGCCGCGACGACGAACTCGGCTGGGCCAGCGCGAACTGGCAACTGCGCCGTGGCCGCGTCGTACTGCTCGAGGGAGATTCACCCGCGGGGCTGCGGCTGCCGCTGGATTCGATCAGCTGGGAGGCGCCGCGGCCATCATTTGACGTCGACCCCCTCACCGTCGGTGACGCGCTGTCGACGGAGTCGACCAGCGCGGAGACCGTCGACTCCGAGTCGGCGCCGGTGACCGCGATGGTCGCCGAGGTCCGCGACGGGCTGCTGTACCTCTTCCTCCCGCCCACCGAGGCGCTGGAACACTTCGTCGACCTGATCGCCCGCATCGAGGCCGCGGCCGCCAAAACCGGCAGCGCGGTGGTGATCGAGGGCTACGGACCACCGCCGGACCCGCGGCTGCAGTCCACGACAATCACCCCCGACCCCGGCGTCATTGAAGTCAACATCGCACCCACCGCCAGTTTCGACGAACAACGACAACAGCTCGAAACCCTGTACGCGCAGGCCCGGCTGGCTCGGCTGTCGACGGAGTCATTCGACGTCGACGGCACCCACGGCGGCACCGGCGGCGGCAACCACATCACGCTGGGCGGGGTGACGCCGGCGGACTCGCCGCTGCTGCGCCGCCCGGATCTGTTGGTCTCGCTGCTGACCTACTGGCAGCGCCACCCGTCGCTGTCTTATCTTTTCGCCGGACGATTCGTCGGCACCACGTCGCAGGCGCCACGGGTTGACGAGGGTCGCGCCGAGGCGCTGTACGAACTCGAGATCGCGTTCGCCGAAATCGCCCGGCTGGGAGCGGCTCGCGCCCCCAAACCGTGGATCGCCGACCGCGCACTGCGGCATCTGCTCACCGACATCACCGGAAACACCCATCGCGCCGAGTTCTGTATCGACAAGCTCTACAGCCCGGACAGCCCGCGCGGCAGGCTCGGCCTGCTGGAGTTGCGCGGCTTCGAGATGCCGCCACACCTGCGCATGGCGATGGTGCAGTCGCTGCTGGTGCGCTCGCTGGTGGCCTGGTTCTGGGACGAACCGCTGCGGGCCCCGCTGATCCGGCACGGCGCCAACTTGCACGGACGATACCTGTTGCCGCACTTCTTGATTCACGACATTGCCGACGTGGCCGCGGATCTGCGCGCGCACGGCATCGCGTTCGAGACCAGCTGGCTGGATCCGTTCACCGAGTTCCGCTTCCCGCGCATCGGCACCGCCGTCTTCGACGGTGTGGAGATCGAGCTGCGCGGAGCGATCGAGCCATGGAACACCCTCGGCGAGGAATCCACCGCGACGGGCACCGCCCGCTACGTCGACTCGTCGGTCGAGCGGATCCAGATCCGCATCATCGGTGCCGACCGGCACCGCTACGTCGTGACCTGCAACGGCTATCCGGTGCCGTTGCTGGCCACCGACAATCCCGACATCCATGTCGGCGGAGTGCGGTACAAGGCCTGGAAGCCGCCCAGCGCGCTGCATCCGACGATCACCACCGACGTCCCGTTGCAGTTCGAGCTGATCGATCTCACCTCGGGTACCTCGCGCGGCGGGTGCACCTACCACGTCGCTCATCCCGGCGGGATGGCCTACGAGGAGCCACCCGTCAACGCGGTAACCGCCGAGGCACGCCGCGCTCGCCGATTTGAGGCAACCGGATTCACACCGGGCCCACTCGACTTGGCCGACATCCGGGAGAAACAGGCCAGGATCTTCACCGATATCGGCGCGCCGGGCATTCTCGACCTGCGGCGCGTGCGTACCGTGCAGCGGTAATGGCGTCGTCTAGAACTGGCATCGCAATGGCACTCGATCACTCGGCGGTTACTGGGACCTCCGGCGACCGCTACGACGCCGATCGACTGCTGGCCGGTTACCGGACCGCGCGCACCCAGGAAGCACTGTTCGATCTGCGCCCCAGCGGTCCACTCGGGGCCGGCTACGACGAATTCCTCGACGAACACGGCGCGGTGCGGCCGGCCTGGACCGAGCTGGCCGACACGGTGGCCGAGCGCGGCCGAACGGGGCTGAATCAGCTGCGCTCGGTGGTGCACACCCTGATCGACAACGACGGGATCACCTACACCGAGGTCGACCCCGCCAGCGGGCGTGCCCTGGAACCCCGGCCGTGGAGCCTGGACACCCTGCCGATCGTGCTGTCTGCGGCCGACTGGGAGCTACTGGAAGCCGGGCTGGTGCAGCGCTCGCGCCTGCTCGATGCCGTGCTCGCCGACCTGTACGGGCCGCGCAGCTTGCTCACCGACGGCATGCTGCCACCGGAACTGGTGTTCGCTCATCCCGGTTACGTGCGCGCGGCCAGCGGCATCGAAGTGCCGGGCCATCACCAGCTTTTCATGCACGCGTGCGATCTCAGCCGGTTGCCGAACGGCGGCTTCGAGGTCAACGCGGACTGGACGCAGGCGCCCTCGGGCGCCGGGTACGCGCTGGCCGACCGACGCGTTGTCGCGCACGCGGTGCCCGATCTCTACGAGCGGATCGCACCGCGGCCCAACACGCCGTTCGCGCAGGCGCTGCGGCTGGCGCTGATCGACGCCGCACCCGACGACGCGCAGGACCCGGTCGTGGTGATTCTCAGCCCCGGCATCTTCTCGGAGACCGCGTTCGATCAGGCGTATCTGGCTACGCTGCTGGGTTTTCCGTTGGTGGAAAGCGCCGACCTGGTGGTTCGCGACGGCAAGGTGTGGATGCGCTCGCTGGGGACCCTGAAACGTGTCGACGTCGTTCTTCGCCGCGTCGACGCGCTCTACACCGACCCGCTGGATCTGCGCGCCGACTCCCGGCTCGGGGTGGTCGGTTTGGTGGAGGCGCAGCGCCGCGGGACGGTGACCGTCGTCAACACGCTCGGCAGCGGGATCTTGGAAAGCCCTGGGCTGCTGCGCTTTCTACCCGAGTTGGCCGAGCGACTGCTCGGCGAAGCCCCGGTGCTCAACACCGCGCCGGTGTACTGGGGCGGTATCGCCAAGGAACGCTCGCATCTGCTGGCCAACCTCTCGTCGCTGTTGATCAAGTCCACAGTCGGCGGGGAAACCCTTGTCGGACCGACACTTTCGTCGGCCCGGCTGGCCGAACTGGCCGCACGGATCGAGCACATGCCGTGGCAGTGGGCCGGTCAGGAGCTGCCGCAGTTCTCCTCGGCGCCGACCGACCACGCCGGTGTGCTGTCCTCGGCCGGTGTCGGCATGCGGTTGTTCACCGTTGCCCAACGCAGCGGGTACGCCCCGATGATCGGCGGTGTCGGCTACGTCCTGGCACCGGGTGCTGCGGCGTATTCGCTGAAAACTGTTGCCGCGAAAGATGTTTGGGTGCGCCCGACGGAGCGTGCGCGGGCCGAGACCATTACCCCGCCGACCGAGGTGACGCCGGTGAAGACCGCCGCGGGCACCTGGGGCGTCAGCTCGCCGCGTGTGCTGTCCGACCTGTTCTGGATCGGCCGCTACGGCGAGCGTGCGGAAAGTACGGCCCGGCTGCTGATGGCCGCCCGCGACCGTTTCCACATCTACCGGCATCAGCAGGACACCGAGGAAAGCGCGGTCGTGCCGGTGCTGATGGCCGCGCTGGGCAGCATCACCGGGAGCGACACCGGAGCCGACAACGACCCCGCCGAGATGATCGCAATCGTCCCGTCGACGCTGTGGGCACTGACTTTCGACCCGGGCCGGGCGGGATCCCTCTTCCAGGCGGTGGAAGGCCTCGCCCTGGCGGCCAGGGCGGTGCGCGACCAGATGTCCAACGACACCTGGGTGGTACTGGCCAACGTGGAGCGCGCGCTTGCGCACCGCTCCGAACCGCCGCAATCACTGGGTGAGGCCGACACGCTGCTCGCGTCGGCGCACGCGCGCACCTTGGCCGCGATGCTGACCCTTGCGGGGGTGGCCAGCGAGTCGATGGTGCGCGACGTGGGCTGGTCGATGATGGACATCGGCAAACGCATCGAACGCGGCCTGTGGCTGACCGCGCTGCTGAAAGCCACCCTCACGAAAGTCCGCGACGCGACGGCCGAGCAGGCCGTCATCGAGTCGGCACTGGTGGCTTGCGAATCGTCGGTCATCTACCGGCGGCGCACCGTCGGCCAAATCAGTGTCGCCGCGGTGACCGAGCTGATGCTGTTCGACGCGAACAACCCGCGGTCGTTGCTCTATCAGCTGGAGCGGCTGCGGGCCAACCTCAAGGACCTGCCCAGCGCGTCGGGATCGTCACGTCCGGAACGGATGGTCGAAGAGATCGGCACCCTGTTGCGCCGCTCGCATCCAGCCGAGCTGCAGGGGGCGAACGCCGACGGGCGCCGCACCGAGCTGGCCGAGCTACTCGCCGCGATCCACACCGAGCTGCGCGATTTGGCCAAGGTCATCACCGAGACGCAGTTGACCCTGCCCGGCGGCATGCAGCCGCTGTGGGGCCCCGACGAACGACGGGTGATGCCGGCCTAGCTCAGCCGGCGACGGCGGCGGGCCCCTGCGCCGCCGACACCACCTCGTCGATGACGTCGTGGATGAACTGCATCTTCTCCAGCACCGCGACCGGCAGCACGAACGGATACAGGTCGTCGTGGCCCATCGACCGGTTCACCATGTTCAACGACCACGACAGCGGTATCCAGATATCGATGATGTTTGGAAAAGCGCTGGGACCCAACGGCGGTCGGTCGAAGGTCGCCGAGGCGGATGCGAAACCACACCAGGCCGAGGTGTCCAGGGTGTCGCGGATGTGCAGGTAGTGGGCGAACGTCTCGGCCCAATCCTCGGCCGGGTGCATGGTGGCATACGACGACACATATTTTTCCTGCCAGCCCTCCGGAGCGCCCTGGCTGTAGTGCCGATCCAGCGCCTCCTGGTAGTCGGCGTCGGGATCACCGAACAGCTCGTTGAACCGCTTGACGTAGTCCTGCGACGGAGCGATCAACCGGTAGAAGTAGTAGTGCCCGATCTCGTGCCGGAAATGCCCGAGCAGGGTCCGGTACGGCTCGTCCATCTCCACCCGGAGTTGCTCACGATGGACATCGTCGCCCTCGGCCAAATCCAATGTGATGACCCCGTTCTCGTGACCGGTCAGCACCTGCTCACGCGCGCTGGACAGCAGCCGGAACGCCAGCCCGTAATCGGGATCGGTAACGCGCCCGATGATCGGCAGCTTCAGCTCGTGCAGCTCGACGATCAGCCGCCGCTGGGCCGCCTCGGCCCGGGCGAACTCCGCCAAGCCGGCGGTGTCGGCGTCGTTGGGCCGTTCGGTGGTCAGCGCGCACGACGTGCAGAGCAGCCGGGGATTGTTGACGGGTACCAGCCAATTGCATTCGGCGACTCGCAGATTGGCGCACAGTTGGTACTCGGCGGCGTCCACGAAGCCGGCGTGATCTGTTGAATCACCCTCGGCGGCGATCACCAACAGGGCCATCTGATCGAGTGAAAACCCCAGCGCGCTTCCGCAATTCAGGCAGGTGGAGTTCTCGAACACCAGCCGCTGGCCGCACTTGGGACAATTGAAATCACGCATCCAGTTCGTCACCTTCGAACGGCACGACGTCGACGGCGACATCGATCACGCTGCGCTTCGAGTCGGTGTAGATGATGCCGCGCAACGGCGGCACGTCCGCGTAGTCACGGCCCCGCCCCACGATGATGTAACGCTGGTCGACCATCTGGTCGTTGGTGGGATCCAGCCCCAGCCACTCGAATTGGCCTGGCTCCTGCGGAGTCCATACCGCGGCCCAGGCGTGGGTGGCGTCGATGCCGATCATCCGTTCCTTTCCGGGTGGCGGGTCGGTGGCCAGATAACCGGACACGTAGCTGGCCGCCAACCCATTGGCGCGCAGGCAGGCAATCGCCAGCCTGGCGAAGTCTTGACATACCCCTTCCTGGGCCGCCAGAACCTCATTGACCCCGGTGGAAATCGTTGTCGATCCCGAGCGGTAGGTGAAGTCGGCGAAAATCCGCGACGCGAGGTCGCGTAGTACCTCGATCAGCGGACGCCCCGGTACGAAGCTGGGCGCCGCATAGTGGCGGACTTCGTCGGTGATCTCCGGCGGATTCAAGTCCAGGGCGAACTCCGTCGCCAATGCTCCCCTGCGCCCGGCCGGGCGGGCCGCCTCCCACGGTCCGATCGCCGGCCCGGTGGTGTAGCGCTCGGGGGGCGCCGGATACACGTCGACGATCGAGTCGCTGGTGACCGTCAGGATGCGATGCGGTTCGGTGACGTGGAAATAGGAGCTGATGTTGCCGTAGCTGTCGGTGCTGGTGGAGCTGTCGGCGGGGGCCGGGTCGATCGTCAGCCGGTGCGCGACGCATTGCTGCCGCTGCGAGTCCCGCGGCGTGAGAAAACCGCGGCCATAGGAGCTGGTCACGGTGTCCGAGTAGCGGTACTCGGTGCGATGGGTGACGCGATGGCGGCGGGTGGCGGGGACCTCGGATGCAGAAGACACCGAGTGACCTCCTGACATCTCCGGATGGGTGTTGGGCAACCGCTGGCCAATACGGCACCAACCGCACCATAGCGGGAGCACAATCGATCTGTGGCCACCTGGGACGACGTCGCCCGGATCGTAGGTGAGCTGCCACTCACCTCCGAGCAGTCACCGCATGACTGGCGGGTCGGCAAGAAGCTGCTGGCGTGGGAGCGACCGCTGCGCCTATCGGACCGGGAAGCGCTGGCAGCGAGTGGGTCGGAGGCGCCCGAGGGCGACATCCTCGGCGTCCGGGTGTCCGACGAGGGCGTCAAGTTCGCGTTGGTCGCCGACGAGCCGAGGATCTACTTCACCACCGCGCACTTCAACGGCTATCCGGCGGTGCTGGTCAAGCTGGCCGAGATCGACGTGCGCGGTCTCGAGGAGCTGATCACCGAGGCCTGGCTGACGCAGGCGCCCAAGAAGCTGGTGCAGGAGTTCCTGACCGGCTCGTTCTGAGCCGCTTACCGCTGGTGCAAGTCGATCACCCGCTGCAGGTCGTCCACACATCCCTGGAAGACGTCGGCCAGCACCACTTCGGTTCGTTCGCGGGCGTTCGACAACAGCGTCGCCGCGTGCCGGCGGGCGGCGTCGACATGGGCGGTCGCGGTCGTGGGATCCGAGTCGGCGAGTGCCGTCGCCGCCACGAGGTCGGCCAGCACCGTCTCGGCCGATTGCGGAAGCCGATCGCCGCAGCCGTCCGGGCCAGAAAGGGAGGCGGGCACGACGGCGCGGGCGAGCTGCAGCACGGAGCCGGCGAGCAGGGCCAGATGCACGGCCTGGTGATCCGCGCCCAGAACGGCCGCGCGAAGTCCCCACCGGCGCGGCGCAACTCGCACCACCTGACGCGCCGTGGTCCGCGCCTGGATCAGTCCGCCCAGCTGTTCGTGCACCCTGTCGACGGCCGGCAACGGCCAGTCGCGGTCGGGAACTTCACGGCCGCGGGCGAGTTCGCCGGTGCGGACCAGCACCGAGTGCAGGGTCCGCAGCACCTCGATGCGCGCACTGCGCAGCACGTCGAGCGGGTTGGCCGGGAATAGCAGCACAGCAACGACGATCGCCAGCACGCCACCGATCAGCGCGTCGTCGATGCGTTCCCAACCGACACCGCTGCGATAGAGGGCGAGTACCAGAATCGACGAGACCGCGGTCTGGTTGGCGAACATCATCCCCTGGCCGATATAGCCCTGACCGATGAAAACCGCGGCCAACAGCGCGATCAGCGCGGCGATCGCGATGGAGCCGGCCCCGGGCCCGAGCAACCCCTGCACCAGGGTTCCCGTCCCGATGCCCAGGGTCACCCCGATCATCATCTGGATGGCGCGTTGCGCGCGCAGCACGTTGCTGGTCGACAGCGACACCGCCGCGGCGATCGGGGCGAAGAACGGTTGCGGGTGCGCGAGCAGGTCGTGGGCGATGTACCAGGACAGCCCCGCCGCGACCGAGGTCTGCACGAGGTAGAACCACACGCCACGGACCCGTTTGAAACCCCCGACGACGGCGGCTTTACTCGCGAACGGCCGCGTCAGCAGCGAAGTGCTCATCCCGCTTATCTACCGCAGCTCCAGCGGCCGCGGCAATGCGAGAGGGGTTAGGCGCGCTGCAACTCGAACAGCGGAATGACCCGGCTGGTCTTCGACTGATATTCGGCGAAGCCCGGCGCCGCGGCGGTCACTTTGTCGAACAGCTGGTCGCGCTCCGCAACCGGCAGTTCGTGTGCCGTGACATCGAAGGCGTCGGTGCCGACCTCGATGTGCGCCTGCGGGTTGGCCCGCAGATTGTGCACCCAGGCCGGGTCCTTGGGCGCGCCGGCGTACGAGCCGATGATGATCAGCTTGCCGTCGATGTTGAAATACGCCAACGGCGATACCCGCTGCTGTCCGGATTTGGCGCCCGTCGTGGTGAGCAGCAACAGATCGGCACCTTCGAACTGGCCGCCGACCTTGCCGCCGTTGGCGCGGAACTCGTCGGCGATGGCGGTGTTGAACGACTTGACGGTTTCGGTGTCAGGGAACGCTTCGGTCATGCTTGGTCAACCTGCTTGGGTTTGGCATCTATTCCGGATTCCTTGCGCTGCTGCGCGGTGATCGGCGCGGGCGCATCGGTCAGCGGGTCGACGCCGCCGCCGGTCTTCGGGAAGGCGATCACCTCGCGGATGGAGTCCACCCCGGACAGCAGCGCGTTGATCCGGTCCCAGCCGAACGCGATCCCGCCGTGCGGCGGCGCGCCAAACGTGAACGCCTCCAACAGGAATCCGAACTTCTCCTCGGCCTCGGCCTTGTCCAGGCCCATCACCGCGAACACCTGTTCCTGGACGTCGCGGCGGTGGATACGGATCGAGCCGCCGCCGATCTCGTTGCCGTTGCAGACGATGTCGTAGGCATCGGCCAGCACGCGACCGGGATCGGAGCCGAGGGCGCCCTCGTACTCCGGCTTGGGCGAGGTGAACGCGTGATGCACCGCGGTCCAGGCGCCGGAGCCCACGGCCACGTCACCGGCGGCGGTCGCGTCTTCGGCGGGCTCGAACAGCGGCGGGTCGACCACCCAGACGAATGCCCAGGCGTCCGGGTCGATCAGGCCCAGCCGGTCGGCGATCTCGCCGCGGGCGGCGCCCAGCAGGGCGCGCGACGACTTCGCCGGTCCAGCCGAGAAGAAGATGCAGTCGCCGGGGTTGGCCCCGACGTGGGCGGCCAGGCCGCCGCGTTCGGTGTCGCTCAAGTTCTTGGCCACCGGACCGCTCAGCTCGCCGTCGTCGGCGACCAGCACATAGGCCAGCCCGCGGTGGCCGCGCTGTTTGGCCCACTCCTGCCAGCCGTCCAGGGTGCGCCGCGGCTGTGCCGCACCGCCGGGCATCACCACCGCGCCGACATACGGCGCCTGGAAGACACGGAATGTGGTGTCGGAGAAGAACTCTGTGCACTCTACGAGTTCCAGCCCGAAACGCATGTCGGGCTTGTCGGAGCCGAACCGCTGCATGGCCTCGGCATAACTGATCCGCGGGATCGGCGTCGGAAGCTGATAGCCGATCAGCGCCCACAGCGCGGTCAGGATCTCCTCGGAAATCGCGATGATGTCCTCGACGTCGACGAAGCTCATCTCCATGTCGAGCTGGGTGAACTCCGGTTGCCGGTCGGCGCGGAAATCCTCGTCGCGGTAGCAGCGGGCGATCTGGTAGTAGCGCTCCATGCCGGCCACCATCAGCAACTGTTTGAACAGCTGCGGGCTCTGCGGCAGGGCGTAGAACGACCCGGGGTGCAGCCGGGAGGGCACCAAAAAGTCGCGCGCGCCCTCCGGCGTCGAGCGGGTGATCGTCGGCGTCTCGATCTCGACGAAGTCGTGACGCGACAGCACCGAACGGGCGGCGGCATTCACCTTGGAGCGCAACCGAATTGCCGCAGCCGGACCGTCGCGGCGCAGGTCGAGATAGCGGTACTTCAGCCGCAACTCCTCCCCCGCCGGCTCGTCCAGCTGGAATGGCAGGGGCGCACTTTCGCCGAGCACGGTCAGTGACGTGACGTTCAGCTCGACATCGCCGGTGGGTATCTCGGCGTTGGCGTTGCCTTCCGGGCGGATCTCGACGACGCCTTGCACCGCGACGCAGAATTCGGCGCGCAACCGATGCGCCTGCTCCAGCACGTCTGCGGCGCGGAAGACCACCTGTGCGATGCCGGAGGCGTCCCGCAGGTCGATGAAGATGACGCCGCCGTGGTCGCGGCGGCGGGCCACCCAACCGACCAGCGTCACCTGCTGGCCGGCGTCGCGATCCCGGAGCGAACCAGCGTTGTGGCTGCGCAGCACAAATACTCCTCTTCACCTTGGACGACTGACCAGTCTAAGGGTCGGTGTAACTTCGCCTTTATCGCCACAAACATCGCGCTCGTCGGTCCCGGCGCCGTCGGTACGACGGTTGCCGCGCTGCTGTACCAGGCCGGGCATTCGGTGCTGGTCTGCGGTCGCAGCGCGCGCGACACCATCGAACTGCGTCCCGACGGCCGGGACCCGATCGTGGTGCCCGGACCGGTGCACACCGATCCCGCCGAGGTGTCCGGCCCCGTCGACTTGGTGATCCTGGCGGTCAAGGCCACCCAGAACGACGACGCGGCGGGCTGGCTGTCCAAGCTGTGCGGCGAGCACACCATCGTGACGGTGCTGCAGAACGGCGTCGAGCAGGTCGAGCAGGTCCAGCCGCTGTGCCCGTCGTCGCCCGTGGTCCCGGGCATCGTCTGGTATTCCGCCGAAACCCAGCCGCAAGGGTGGGTGCGGCTGCGGGGTGAAGCAGCGCTGGTGCTGCCCAGCGGGCCCTCGGCTGCCACGGTGGCCGAGCTGCTGCGCGGCGCCGGCTGCCGGGTGGACTGCGACCCCGACCTGATCACCGCGGGGTGGCGCAAGCTGCTCACCAATGCGCTGGCCGGGTTCATGGCGCTGTCGGGACGGCGGTCTGGAATGTTTCGCCGCGACGACGTCGCCGCGTTGTCCCGTCGCTATGTCGCCGAATGCCTTGCGGTTGCGCGGGCCGAGGGCGCCCAGCTGCCGGACAGTGTGGTCGACGAGCTGGCCGACCTGTTCCGTCAGGCACCCGAAGACATGGGGACCTCGATCCTGGCCGACCGGGAGTACCACCGGCCGATGGAATGGGACATCCGCAACGGGGTGATCATCCGCAAGGCACGCGCGCACAACCTGGCGACGCCGATCAGCGATGTGCTGGTGCCACTGCTGGCCGCGGCCAGCGACGGCCCCGGCTAGATTTACCGACATGCATCCCTGCGAGCGCGTGGACCTCGACTTCATCGACAACGCGCCATTCCGGTTCCGCAACAGTGTCGACCTGGCCATCACGCCCGAGCAGGTTTTCGAAGTGCTTGCCGACGCCGAAGCCTGGCCGCGCTGGGCCTCGGTGATCACCAAGGTGACCTGGACCAGTCCCGAGCCGCGCGGTGTCGGCACCACCCGCGTCGTCGAGATGCGCGGCGGCATCGTCGGCGACGAGGAGTACCTGGTCTGGGAACCGTTCACCCGCATGACATTCCGGTTCAACGAGTGCTCCAACAAGGCCGTCGCGGCCTTCGCCGAGGACTACCTCGTCGAGGTCATCCCCGGTGGCTGCCGGCTGACCTGGACGATGGCGCAGAAACCTGCGGGGCCCGCGCGACTGGCGATGGTCTTTACCGGGCCGCTGTTGAACCTGGCGCTGCGCCGGTTTCTGAGCAACCTGCGCCGCTACACCGATAACCGATTCGCTGCTACGCAACAGCGTTAGGTGTGTGCAAAGCTGAATCATGACCTTCAACGAGGGTATGCAGATCGACACCAGCACCGCGTCGTCATCCGGCGGCGGGGGCGGCATGGGGTTGGCCTTCGGGGGTGGCGGCGTCGGGTTGCTGATCCTGATCGCGGCGTTGTTCTTTGGCGTCGATCCGAGCAGCGTGATCAGCCAGCAGCAGCCGAACACGGGCGGCTACTCGGCGCCCGGTTTCGACCTGAGCCAGTGCAAGACCGGAGCCGATGCCAACAAGTACGTGCAGTGCCGCGTGGTCGCCACCGGCAACTCCGTGGACGCGGTGTGGCATCAGTTGATGCCGAATTACACCCGCCCGCATGTGCGCCTGTTCACCGGTTCGGTGGACACCGGCTGCGGCCCCGCCACCACAGCGGTGGGACCGTTCTACTGCCCGGTGGATCAGACCGCGTATTTCGACACCGAATTCTTCCAGGAGCTGGTCGATAAATTCGGTTCCAGCGGTGGGCCTTTCGCGCAGGAGTACGTGGTAGCCCACGAATACGGCCATCACGTCCAGCAATTGCAGGGCATCCTGGGCCGCTCTCAGCAAGGCGCACAGGGCGCCGGCGGGAATGGCGTGCGCACCGAATTGCAGGCCGACTGCTACGCCGGCATCTGGGCGCACTACGCGTCGACGGTCAAACAGGAGAGCACCGGGGTGCCATACCTACAGCCGTTGAGCGACAAGGACATTCAAGACGCCCTTTCGGCCGCCGCATCCGTCGGCGACGACCGGATCCAGAAAGAGACGACCGGACGCGTCAACCCCGAGTCGTGGACACACGGATCCGCCGAACAACGCCAGAAGTGGTTCACCGTCGGCTATCAGACCGGCGACCCGCACCAGTGCGACACCTTCGCCTCAACGAATCTCGGCTAAGCCCCGGCTAGATGACCGAGCCGATTAACCGGGCCGGGCCGCGCAAGTGACGGTGGTGGTGGCGTCCTGGTGCACGACGACCTGGCCGTCCACCGCGATCTCGCAGTGGAACGAGGCGGGACCATTGCCGGAATCCGGCCAGTGCAGCATGCCGCTGGCGGTGACGCTCGCCCACTGGTTCGGGTTGGCCAGCGTGACCGTGTAGACGACCGGTTGCCCGGCGCTGAGCGGGGCCTGCAGGTTGGTCATGAACTTCGAGGAGTCCGCGTTGTAGGCGGCCTGGCTGGGTGGATCCGCACTCACGTACGAGACGGTGGCGGTCAGATTGTTGGCACTCGACACGGTGTAGGTCACCTGGTGGCCGGCCGGGTCCGCATAGCCGGTCGCGGGCGTGAGCAGCACTCCTGCGGCTGTTGTCAGCATTACCGCCGAGACCGCGCTCGCCATTCTTTGCACGTTCGTCATATCGAAAACGCTACCGGATTCGTTACCCATGGCACTTTCGGCGAAAATCCTTAGTATGCATCTGTGCCCACAGCATTCGTGTTGTCCGGCGGCGCCAGCCTCGGTGCGGTCCATGTGGGGATGCTGCTCGGCTTGGCCGACATCGGTGAACGGCCCGACCTGATCGTCGGCACGTCGGTCGGTGCGGTCAATGGCGGGTGGATGGCGTCACGACCCGGCCTCCCCGGAATTCGCGGACTGGCCGACCTGTGGATTTCGTTGGCGCGAAAGGACGTATTCCCCACCCACCCGGTCGCCGGGGCGCTGGGCATGCTTGGCCGCCGCTCGCACCTGGTACCCAACACCGGTTTACGACGCATACTGGCCGAAAAATTGGAGTTCACCCGGCTCGAGGATGCACCGATTCCCCTGCATGTGGTGGCCACCGACGTGATCTCGGGCATTGACGTTCTGCTGTCGTCCGGAAACGCCGCCGACGCGATCGCCGCCAGTGCCGCCATCCCGGGCGTATTCCCGCCAGTGCGAATCAACGGGCGCGATCTGATGGACGGCGGCGTCGTGAACAACACTCCGATTTCCCATGCCGTCGCTCTCGGGGCCGACCGGGTCTGGGTATTGCCGACCGGCTACTCGTGCGATCTGCCGGCATCGCCGAAAACCGCGGTAAATATGGCACTGCACGCCATGACTCTGGCCGTCAACCAGCGTCTGGCCGTCGACATCGAGCGCTTCGAGCAGGCGGTCGACCTGCGCGTCATCCGGCCGCTATGCCCGGTCGCCACCTCAGGAGCGGACTTCTCGCACGCCGCAGCGCTTATCGAGCGATCGCACGCGGCCACCCGCGAGTGGCTGGCGGCGCATCCGCCGTCCACCGGCCAGGCCGCATTGCTCGAGCCGCACAGCCACTAGGACAAACTCGCTTAGCTCAGAACAGCGTGGGCTGGGCGGGCTCCGGGGCCAGCGCCCTGGGCGGTTGTGCGAACGCCCGCTGGTCACCGGTCAGCTGGTGTTTGGCAATCAACGGGGCAGCCCGTGCCCGCAGCATCTCGCGATAGTCCGGCGGCAAATACGCTCCGCGCCGGTACAACTCGCGGTAACGGCCGACGAGTTCGGGATGCGAACGGGTCAGCCAGGACATAAACCAGCCGCGAGTCGAACGCCGCAGATGCAGGCCGAAAACGGTCACGCTGTTGGCTCCGGCGGCCGCGATCTGGCCGAGCAGCTCGTCGAGGTGCTCGGCGGAATCGGTGAGATGCGGCAGCACGGGCGCCACCATCACATGGCAGTCCAGCCCGGCGTCGCGGATCGCGGCGATCAGACCCAGCCGCGCCTGGGGCGTCGGCGTGCCCGGCTCGACGTCCCGGTGCAGCTCCGCATCCCCGACCGCCAGCGACACCGCGACCGACACCGGAACCTGTTGGGCCGCAGCGGCGATCAACGGCAGATCCCGTCGCAGCAGGGTGCCCTTGGTCAGGATGGACAGCGGCGTGCCGGATTCGGTCAGCGCGCCGACAATGCCCGGCATCAGGGCGTAGCGCCCCTCGGCGCGCTG
This sequence comes from Mycobacterium sp. IDUB_19, assembly GCF_055419445.1. NCBI lineage: Bacteria > Bacillati > Actinomycetota > Actinomycetes > Mycobacteriales > Mycobacteriaceae > Mycobacterium > Mycobacterium sp. IDUB_19. The sequence continues at coordinate 166,713 of NZ_JBVAXR010000004.1, forward strand.
GTAGGGATCGGTGTTGGTGCCCAGCGCCACGGTTTCGTGCCGCCACGACGCCCGGTGCAGCTCGCGGCGTAATACCTCCGCGACGTTGGTCTTGACCACGACTTGGGTGTCGAAGTCGGTGCCGCTGTCGAAGTCCAGGTATTCGTGGCTGGGCCGCGCGAAACAATAGCGGCAGGCATGGGAGCAGCCGCGGTAGCCGTTGACGGTGTAGCGGAACGGCAGTGCGACCGCGTCCGGAATTTTGTTGAGCGCCGATTTGCACAACACCTCGTGAAAGGTGATCCCGTCGAACTGCGGGGCGCGCACGCTGCGGACCAGGCCAATCCGCTGCAGCCCTGGTAGTGCTCCGTCGTCAACCGGTTCGCCGTTGACAGCGACGGCCTGGCTCGCCCACCGCATACCGCTATTCGAACAATTGTTCGATACAATGTCAAGCTCCTACGATGGCCTAGAACAGAAATGGCGGAGGGGCGTTTGTCGAACCCAGGGTACGAAGACGAATTGCAGTCCGAGCAGGGCTACGTGACCGGGCTCTACACGCGACTGGACGCCGAACGAGCGCGGGCAAAGGACCGATTCCGCACGGCATTGCTGGGTGATGGCGAGAGCCTGTCGGATCGCGATGCCGAGGTGCGTGCGGCGGCCAGAGAGGTCAAGCGGCTGGACGTGGCGGATTACGGGCTGTGCTTCGGGCGCTTGGACGGCATTTCCGGCGAACGGTCCTACATCGGCCGGATCGGCCTGTTCGATGCCGACAACGAGTACCAACCGCTGTTGCTCGACTGGCGGGCACCGGCCGCGCGCGCCTTTTATGTCGCCACCGCCGCGAGCTCCGAGGACATGCATCGGCGTCGCCAGTTCCACACCCGCGGGCGGCGCATCGTCGACTTCACCGATGAGGTGTTCGGCCGTCCCGGTGTCGATGCCCAAGGCGACGCGGCTCTGCTGGCGGCGGTCAACGCGCCGCGCGGCGACGGAATGCGCGACATCGTGGCGACCATCCAGGCCGAGCAGGACGAGATCATCCGGCTCGATCACCCGGGCGTGCTGGTGATCGAGGGTGGCCCCGGAACGGGCAAGACGGTCGTGGCGCTGCACCGAGTCGCGTACTTGCTGTACACCCAGCGTGAGCGCATCGAACGCCACGGAGTCCTTGTGGTGGGACCGAATTCGGCATTCCTCAACCACGTCGACCGCGTACTGCCATCGCTGGGCGAGTCCAGCGTGGTGTTCATGACGCCGGGCGATCTGGTGCCCGGGATGCACATCACCGCCGAGGACACCCCGGAATGTGCGGTATTCAAGGGCTCGCTGAAAATCCTCGACGTGCTGGCTGCCGCGATCGCCGACCGGCAGCGGCTGCCCGAGCGCCCGCTGGACATCGAGCTGGCCGACGTCACGATGCGGATCGACGCCGAGATCGCCGGGTGGGCGCGGGAGGAAGCGCGCGGCAGCGGGTTGCCGCACAACCAGGCCCGCGCGGTGTTCACCGACATCCTCACCTGGGCGCTGACCGAGCGGGCGATAGCCCGGATCGGCCGCGGCTGGCTGACCCGTAAGGACCGCGACGCGTGGGAGCAGCTGCGCGCGAATCTGCTCTCCGAGCTCGCCGACAACGAACAGTTCTCCGCCGCGCTCGACCGGCTCTGGCCGATCTTGACACCGCAGGAGCTGTTGGCTGCGCTGTACCTGTCCCCCGAGTGGTTGCATGCCGTGGGTGCTCCCCAGACGCTGTTGCGCGTCGACGGCGAGGCCTGGACGGTGTCGGACGTGCCGCTGCTCGACGAGCTGGTCGATCTGCTGGGCCGCGACAAGACGGCCGAGTCCGCCGAGGCCAGCGCCGAGCGGGAGCGCAATTACGAGGCCGAGTACGCCGCCGGCGTGTTGGACCTGCTCGAGATGCGCAGCGAGGACTCGATGGACGACGAGGAGCAGTTGCGGGCCCAGCACATGATTTACGCCGAGGACCTGGCCGAGCGGTTCGTTGAGCGCGACACTCGCGAACTCGCCGAACGTGCTGCCGCGGACCGGGATTGGACCTACCGGCACATCGTCGTCGACGAGGCCCAGGAACTGTCCGAAATGGACTGGCGGGTGTTGATGCGACGCTGCCCCGGCCGATCCTTCACGGTGGTCGGCGATCTCGCCCAACGCCGGTCGATGGCCGGAGCCACATCGTGGCGGACGATGCTGCAGCCGTACGTGTCCGGCCGATGGGACTACCGGAAGTTGTCGGTGAACTACCGCACCCCGGAGGAGATCATGACTGTCGCAGCTGCGCTGCTCGAGGAGTTCGCGCCCGGAGTCCAGCCGCCGGAGTCGGTGCGCGCCTGCGGCGTGCAGCCGTGGTCCAGACGGGTCACCGACGACGAATTAGCCGGTGCGATCGAGGATTTCATTCGTGACGAAGCCGGTCGTGAGGGCACCAGTGTCGTGATCGGCCCACCCGGCGTGCCGGGCACGGTGCCGGTGTCGGCGACCAAGGGCTTGGAGTTCGACGCCGTGCTGGTCGTCGAACCCCAGCGGATCCTCGCCGACGGCCCGCGCGGCGCGGCCGAACTCTACGTCGCCCTCACCCGCGCCACGCAACGCCTCGGCGTCCTACACCGCGACCCGTTGCCGCAGGCGCTCGCCGGCCTGGCCGAATTCGAGACACGCGCTCAGGTCTAGAACGGATCCGCGTCGTCGGTTAGCAGGTCCTCGGCGCGATGGACGCTGTTGGTTCTCGGCTGCCCGCACTAACCCGCGCTGCGGTGCTTGCGCTGGGCGGCGAATAAGTCGGCCCAAGACACCACCTCGGGGTGCTGCTTGAGGAGGGCACGTCGCTGGCGTTCGGTCATCCCGCCCCAGACACCGAATTCGACGTGGTTGTCGAGCGCATCGGCGGCGCACTCGCGGATCACCGGGCAGTGTCGGCAGATCACCGCGACTTTTTGCTGGGCGGCGCCGCGCACGAACAATTCGTCTGGGTCGGTGGCGCGACAGCGGGCTTTGGACACCCACGCGGCGCCGACCTCGGCCTGCGCACCGTCGACAGAGCTGTGGACTGAAGTGCTGGTGGCGATGCGCAGTGCGCCGGTCTGAGTAGCTGACACTTGCCCCCCTTTCGCTCCGGCCCGCGCGAGGCGAAAACGGGGTGGTGAAAACTCATCTGTTAGTGCCGGGCCCGCGCGCATGTGCGCCGGGTTAGCCGATGCCCAAGCCCCGTTTCTGCGAAGGACAGATCGGTACGACAGTACGAAATGGCCTTAGGTAAAACTAGGGCCTATTGTCACAAGCGTCACAGGGTTTTGAACCATCTGTGCTGGCCCCCGCGCGAGATCGGGCAGCGCAGCCCCGCCGCCGGCTTGCGGCGCCTAGCGGTGTTCGAATGATATGCGGCCCACGACAAGAATCGCGTCAGAAAAGCACAGAAACCAAAGTGGTGCAGGTGATTTGACGTGCCGAACGCGTACCGGGCTAGCGACCCAGGGCGGAGAGGACGAACGGCCCGCGCGGCGCGGCCGAACTCTACGTCGCCCTCACGCGCGCCACGCAACGCCTCGGCGTCCTAAACCGCGACCCGTTGCCGCGGACGCTCGCCAGCCTATCTCAAGGGTCTGAATCGCCGGTCAGCAGCTCTTCGGGGTGATGGAAGCTGTTGCTTCGCGACTGCCCGTAGTCCAGCCGCGGCGGCGGAATCCATTCCACGTCGCCGTTTTGGCGTTTTCGGGTGCTCCAGCCGCCGGGCTTGATGAGCCGATGGTGGGGTCCGCACGCAAAGGTGAGGTTGTCGACATTCGTGGTCTGACATGTCGCGTAGTCAACGATGTGGTGCACTTCGCAGAGGTAGCCCGGTACCTCGCAGCCGGGCGCCGAACATCCACGATCGTTGGCGTACAACACGATTCGCTGCCCCGGGGAGGCCAGGCGTTTGGTGTGGTACAGCCCCACGGCTGTGCCCCTGTCGAAGATCACTAAGTAGTGGTGCGCGTGGCGGGCCAGGCGCACCACGTCGGACATTGGCAGCAGCGTGCCACCGCCCGTGAGGCCCTTGCCCGCGGCGGCCTCGAGGTCTTTGAGCGTGGTGGTAACGATGATCGATGCCGGTAAGCCGTTGTGCTGCCCTAGCTTTCCCGACGCCAATACGGCGCGCAGAGCGGCGTTGAGCCCGTCGTGGCTGCGTTGGCTGGGCGTACGGTTGTCGCGTTGCACCGCCTCCTCCGGTGGCGCACCGTCGATCGTCGGTATTTGATCGTCGGGATTGCACATGCCCGGGGCAGCCAGTTTGGCCAGTACAGCCTCCAAGGTGGCACGCGCTTCCGGCGTCAGCCAGCCGCTGAGCCGGGACATGCCGTTGATGTCCTGCTGACCCAGGGCCAATCCGCGTCGCCGAGCGCGATCGATATCACTGAAGTTCCCATCCGGGTTGAGGCAGCACGCGAGCCGGTCCGCCAGCTTGCGCACCTGATCGGGGCGAAACCCGACGGCGTGCTGCGCCAGCTGTTGCTCGGCACAATCCTGCGTCTCCACGTCAACCCACTGGGGTAGTTGCTCGAAGAACTGGCGAATCACCGTCACGTGCCCGGTCCCGATAGCCCCCTCCCGCTGCGCGGCAGCGGTGGCGGGCAACCGTGGCGGCAATGGTTCTCCGGTAATCGCTTGGCGCGCACCCAGAGACTCGGCCTCGCTGAACCGCCGCGCCGCTTCTCCGCGGGTGATGTGCAGCCGGTCGGCTAACACACGAGGAAGCTTGCCGCCGATTTCATCCGGCGTGGACTCCCGGGCAACCTGATTGATCAACGCGTGGCCCGGCACCGGTAGTCGTCGCGCAATAATTTCCAGTCTTTCCAGCAGTGCCAAGCGCTCGGGGTTGGTCAACGCGTCGAACGACAATTCGCAAGCGCGGACCATGTCGGTGTCGAGCGCGTCGAAGACTTCCTGAATCGCTTCACTGCTTCTCGAACTCATGTTCGAATGGTACCGCTACCCACCGACAGGAAATCGCTGAAACGCATGTGGCGCAAGTGATTACGCTGCGAGGTTCACGCTTCGTCGTCCAGCGGCGTTTCGGGTCGAGGGGGGACGGGACCCCGCCCCGTCACGACGCCCATCAGGCCGTCCTGGTAAGTGAGTCCCGGCGGCTTATCGGCTGCGGCGCTCGGCGTGTCTGCGGCCTTCGCGGTGGATGAGGGCCAGCCCGACGGCACCGACAGCGACCCCAGCGAGGCCGAGGCACCCAGGGTCGTGCACTCCACGTCGACGCTGGAGAAGTCGCGGAACGATTTCAGCACCGGAGGGATCGTACTGCCTTGCGGTTCAACATGTTCCACGACGCTCCCCTCGCCGGCAGCCTTCGAGGCTGCGACGCCAACTACCACGAGCAATCCGGGACAACCGTACAATAAGAGCAGTTAGCTATTCGGGGATTCGCTGAATTTGGTCGGGCCGCGCCGGTAGGCGGCGATGTGCCCGAGCGCCATGTTCACGGCAAGTTCGACAGGCCGGGCGCTGCGCATGGTCTGCGCCATCAGCAGTCCGCCTTGCAGCGCACTCATCACGGCCACTGCGAGCTCGGCGGGATCGGCATCTGCGGAGAGTTCGCCACTGTCGCGCATGATCGACAAGCCCGTGGATAGGTACGACTGCCACTCGGCGAAGCTCTGCGCAAGCTCGCGGCGCGCCGAATCGGAGCGTTCGGCAAGCTCGCCGACTAGCGATCCCAGCGGACAACCCCCGACACCTTGCGTCGCACGGGTCATGGCCACGACGTGATCACACCACCGCTGCAGGCCCTCCCACGAAGAGACCTCGCCCAGATTGGGTTGCTGGGCCGCGATGACTTGGCCGAGTTGGGTCTTCACGACCTCGCAGATGAGATCGTCCTTGTTGGCGAAGTAGTGATACAGCTGCGACTTGCTCGTGCCGGTCGCCGCCATCACGTCGTCCAGACTCGTTCCGGCGACCCCCTGCCGGTGGACGAGTGCTGCCGCCGCAGCGACGATGCGGGCTCTGGTCACCGCACCACGAGTCGTCAGCCGCGTAGCACCGGGGCGCTCATTTGAGGACATGTGTGAAAGCCTAGAGCGAATTGGACTTGATAGTCCACTTTGGGTTCAGCACAATTTGGCCAGGTAGCCTGCCTAACCCTCCGAGAGGATGACATGTCCCGCCTGAACTACGGTCAGCATTTCCCGGCGCTCGAGGTTCCCGCTGTCGGTGGCGGCACGATCTCGCTGCCCGGCGATCTCGCCGGCTCCTACGGCGTCGTCTTGATATACCGCGGGTCCTGGTGCCCGTACTGCAACGCTCAGCTGGCGGCGTTCTCTCGCGCTTTCGACACGCTGACGGAGCTGGGCGTCAAGGTCGTCGCCTTGTCTGTCGATGATGCGGAGACCTCTGCGGCACTGGCCTCCAAGCGCAAGCTGCGCTTCCCGGTCGGCCACAGCGCGGACGCCGACAAGATCGCTGCGGTGACGGGCGCCTACATCAACGACGACCCGCACTACCTGCAATCGACCGGCTTCATCTTGGCGCCGGACGGGACGGTTCGGCTCGCCGTGTACTCGAGCGGCGCCATCGGCCGGCTCGTCCCCGACGATGTGATCGGCTTCATCCGCCATCTGACCGAGCACCCGGACGCGCGGTGAGCGACGCCCAGACGTCCATGAAGCCGACTGCTGATAACAAGATCGTGAAATATAATTCAATGTTTCTGGGTTCGACGATATTCTTGTTTGGCTTCTTGAAGTTCTTCGACCCATTTCGTACGTGGTTCGAGGTACAGATCACCAAAAGTCGCCTGCCGCGATTCAGCATCCCACTCGGCATGGCCGGAGAAATATCTATCGGCCTCAGTCTGCTTTCGGCTTCCTGCTGCACCCGGAAAACCTCGAATCTCTTTAGCCCGATCGTGTCCGCCGCCTCAGCAGGCCTGATTGCCAACATGGCGGGTGCCACCTATGTACACCTGCACCCGGACGTGCCGGCAAATGTCCTTCCCCTAAAAATAAAGGCTCCATTTATTCCGGTGTTCTTTATGTTGTTGGCCGCAGTGAATCTCTTTCAACTTCATCGCGACAACAAGCGGCAATCCTGACGGCAGGCCGAGACAGCAAAGGAATGATCAACCAAATGCACCCGCCCGATCAGACCCTGTTCAACGCGGCGACCATCGGCAACGCCGGCCTCGCCAATCGCGTCGCCCTTGCGCCGATGACACGAGTGAGCGCGACGGCCGACGGTCTGCCCACCGACCGGATGGCTTCTTACTACCGCGCATTCGCCAAGGGCGGCTTCGCTCTGTTGATCACCGAGGGGCTCTATATCGACGACCAGACCAGTCGGGGATACCTCTTCCAACCCGGCATCGCGAACTCCGCTCACGCGGCGGCCTGGCAGCGGATCGTCGACGGCGTCCACGACTGTGGGGCTAAATACTTCGCCCAACTCATGCACGCCGGCAGCCAGTCGCAAGCCAACCCGCACACAACGACCACCTGGGGCCCGGCCGCGATACGCCCGAAAGGCGAGCAACTGCCCATGTACGGCGGTTCTGGCCCATTCCAAATTCCCCAAGCGATGACCACCGAGCACATCAGCCAAGTCCGCGGCGCCTTCGTCAATGCGGCACGGCAGGCGCGCGACGCCGGGTTCGACGGCGTCGAGATCCACGGCGCAAACGGCTACCTGCTCGATGAATTTCTCACTGACTACCTGAATACCCGCAGCGACGAGTACGGCGGCAGCATCGCCAATCGGGTGCGCCTGGCGGCCGAGGTCTGCCATGACGTCGCGTCGGCCGTCGGCGGCGACATCGCCGTCGGTATCCGGATCTCGCAGGGGAAGGTTTCCGACAATCACCATCGATGGGCCGGCAAAGAGGACGACGCGGCCACCATCTTCGGCACCCTGGCCGACACCGGCATCGACTACATCCACACCACCGAATATCGGGCGCTGGCACCAGCATTCGCCGAAACCGGCAAATCACTCGCGCAGCTCGCGAAGCAATACAGCAGGCTGTCGATAATCGCCAACGGCCATCTGGACGATCCCCGGGACGCCGCCGCCATCATCGATTCCGGCGCCGCCGATGTTGTCGCCCTGGCCAAACCAGCGCTGGCCAATCGGGACTGGCCCCATCGAGTGCGATCCGGCCAACCGTTATCGCCCGACGTGCCCACGGATGTATTCGGGCCCATCGCCAACGTCAAAGACTGGGAAGTCGTCGGCGTAGACGACGAAGGAGTGCGCGGCGTGAGATGACCTCCCGTTCCGGGAGCCACTTTCGGAGACTACGAGCTGACCGATCCCGTTGGCCTCACCGTCCGAAACGCGAAAGCACCTCGGTGACAACCGAATCAATCGGCACCGAAACCTGCTCACCGGTCGCGAGATCCTTCACACCGATCGTGCCGGAGTCGATGTCGCGATCGCCGGCGACCAGCGCGATGCGGGCACCGGACCGGTCGGCGGCGCGCATCGCGCCCTTGAGCCCGCGGTCGCCATAGGCCAGATCCACCCGGACACCGGCAGCACGCAATTGACCGCCCAGCACCGCCAACCGCAGCTTGGCCGGTTCGCTCAACGGCACACCGAAGACCTCGCAGCGCGTGGTCTCCCCCACACTGCGGCCCTCGGCCCGCAACGCCAGCAGGGTCCGATCCACACCGAGCCCAAATCCGATGCCGGACAGGTCTTGTCCGCCGAGCCGGCGCATCAGCCCGTCGTAGCGGCCACCGCCACCGATGCCCGACTGGGCGCCCAGACCGTCATGCACGAACTCGAAGGTGGTCTTGGTGTAGTAGTCCAGCCCACGCACCATCCGCGGGTTGATGACGTACGGCACGCCCAGCGCGTCCAGATGGGCCAGCACCGTGTCGAAGTGCTGCTTGGCCGCATCGGAAAGGTGGTCGAGCAGCACCGGGGCGTCGGCCGTCATCGCCTTGACCTCGGGCCGTTTGTCGTCGAGCACCCGCAGCGGGTTGATCTCGGCGCGCCTGCGCGTCTCCTCGTCCAGGTCAAGCCCGAACAAGTACTCCTGCAACAGTTCCCGGTACTGCGGCCGGCAGCTGTCGTCACCCAGCGAGGTGATTTCCAGCCGGAAACCGTCCAGGCCCAGCGACCGGAACCCGCCGTCGGCGATGGCGATCACTTCGGCGTCCAGCGCGGGATCGTCGACGCCGATCGCCTCCACGCCGACCTGCTGCAGCTGGCGATAGCGGCCGGCCTGCGGTCGCTCGTAGCGGAAAAACGGTCCGGCGTAACACAATTTGACCGGCAGCGCGCCACGGTCCAGGCCGTGTTCGATCACCGCGCGTACCACCCCGGCGGTGCCCTCCGGCCGCAGTGTCACCGAGCGGTCACCGCGGTCGGCGAAGGTGTACATCTCCTTGGAAACCACGTCGGTGGATTCACCGACGCCGCGGGCGAACAGCCCGGTGTCCTCGAAGATGGGTATTTCGATATCGCCGTAACCGGCCCGGCGGGCAGCGCTGAGCAACCCGTCACGCACCGCGACGAACGCTGCCGAGTCCGGCGGAACGTAGTCCGGCACGCCCTTGGGCCCGGAAAACGCAGTAAATGACTCCGTCATTCGGTCAGGCCTTCGAGGAACGGGTTGAATCGCCGCTCGGCTCCGATCGTGGTGGAGTTGCCGTGGCCGGGCAGCACGACGGTGTTGTCGTCGAGCACCAAGAGCTTGTCGATGATCGAGGTCAGCAAATCCCGGCCGCTGCCACCGAACAGGTCGGTGCGACCCACCGAGCGCTCGAACAGCGTGTCGCCGGTGAACACCACGTCGGCATCGGCCCGGGAGGCTTGGGCAACCCGGAAAACCACCGATCCGCGGGTGTGCCCGGGTGTGTGATCGACGTTGACGGTCACGCTGCCCAGGTCGATCTTGTCGCCGTCGCGGTCCAGCTCGACCACCTGCTTGGGTTCGCGGAAGAACGCACCCGCCATCATCTGCGCCATCCGCGGGCCCAGGCCGTAGATCGGGTCTTTCAGCATGAAGCGGTCTTCGGGATGAATGTAGGTCGGGCAGCCGTAGGTGTCGGACACCTTCTGAGCAGACCACATGTGGTCGATGTGCCCGTGGGTGAGCAGCACCGCGGCGGGCGTCAGCCGATTCTGGTCGAGGATGCGCCGCAACGGACCCATCACCCGCTGCCCCGGATCCACGATGACGGCGTCCGTTCCGGGTCGCTCGGCCAGCACGTAACAGTTGCACTGCAACATGCCGGCGGGAAATCCGGTGATCAACACGCTTCCCAGTTTCCCACGGGGGCCGCTTGACACCGCTGGCCGCGTCCACATTAGCCTGAGCTGGCTACCCCGCCCCCGCTCACAACCATGGAGGCATACCGGCCGTGCCGACCAACGAACAGCGACGTGCCAACGCCAAGCGCAAACTCGAGCGGCAGCTGGAGCGGCGCGCGAAGCAAGCCCGCCTGCGCCGCATCCTGCTCATCGCCGGTGGCGCCCTCGCCGTGGTCGCCGTCGTCGCCGCGGTGGTGGTCACCGTGATCCACCGGAATGCCGAGCACAAGACCAACTCGGCGGCGAGCCCCAGCGACTCCGCCGCGGCGAGCACGACGGCTCCGCAGACCGGGCAGGTTCCGCCGGCTCCGCCGATGCCGGCGTTCAAGCCGTCGGACACCGTCGGCGCCAACTGCCAGTACCCCGCGACACCGCAGGAACCGGCCGCCAAACCGGTCAAGCCGCCGCGGACCGGCAAGGTGCCGACCGATCCGGCTCAAGTGAGCGCCAGCATGGCGACCAGCCAGGGCAACATCGGCCTGATGCTGGCGAACAACGAATCACCTTGCACGGTCAACAGTTTCGCGAGCCTGATCGGCCAGAAGTACTTCGACAACACCAAGTGCCACCGGTTGACCACCTCGGAGACGCTGGGCGTCCTGCAATGCGGTGATCCCAAGGGCGACGGCACCGGTGGCCCGGGCTACCAATTCGGCAACGAGTATCCGACCGATCAGTACCCGCCGAACGACCCGAAGCTGCGGGAAGCGGTTCTCTATCCGCGCGGAACCCTCGCCATGGCCAACGCCGGACCGGGCACCAACGGCAGCCAGTTCTTCCTGGTCTACAAGGACTCTCAGCTGCCGCCCCAGTACACCGTCTTCGGCACGATTCAGCCCGACGGGCTGGCGGTGCTGGACAAGATCGCCAAGGCCGGCGTCAACGGCGGCGGCGAAGACGGACCACCGGCGAGCGAAGTCACGATCAAGTCGCTACTTCTCGACTAAACCCGGCGGCCCAACGCGAATCGCCATGGATTCGTCAGAATTCCGCGCCCGGATGGCCGACACCTTAAGGTCGGTGCGTGGGGACGGAGTCATTCGGACATTACGAGCTGCAGGGTCTGTTGGGGCGCGGCGGTATGGGGCAGGTCTACCGTGCCCACGACACCGTCACCGACCGGTTGGTTGCGCTCAAGGTGTTGCCCGCGCATCTGGCCGAAGACACCGAATTTCAACAACGCTTCCGCCGCGAGGCACGCATCGCCGCAAGCCTGACCGACCCGCATATGGTGCCCATCCACAGCTACGGCGAGATCGACGGCCGACTCTACGTCGACATGCGGCTGGTCGAGGGCCGCGACCTGATGCACTACATCGCCGAAAACGGTGGACGCCTTGACCCCGAGCGCGCCGTCGCGGTGGTCGAACAGGTTGCGGCAGCACTGGATACAGCCCACGAAGTCGGACTGATCCACCGCGACATCAAGCCGTCCAACATCTTGGTGTCCAACCGCGACTTCATCTACCTGATCGACTTCGGCCTCGCCCGCACCGCCGCCGACACCGCCCTGACTCACACCGGCCACACGATGGGCACCATGGCCTACATGGCGCCCGAGCGCTTCCGGGGAATGACCGATCACCGCGCCGACGTCTACGCGTTGGCCTGCGTCCTCTACGAATGCCTGACCGGACGCCTGCCTTACCCCGGCGACACCTTTGAAGAACAGCTCAACGCGCATCTGAACACCCCACCGCCACGCGCCTCGTTCACCGTGCCCGGCGTACCGCCGGCCCTCGACGACGTGGTCGCCCGGGGGATGGCGAAGGACGTCGAGCAGCGCTACCAATCGGCGATCGAACTGGCGCAGGCCGCCCGAGCGGCACTGACCAGCCCCAGCGACACCGCGTCGTGGAGCGCGCCCGCCGCGCCAGCACCGCAAGCGCCGGCAGCCCGGCCCGGACCCGTCCCGTCGCAAGACCAGCAGCAGCCCAGGCCGGCGAATTCCCGGCGGTTGATCATGGGCATCGTCGGCGGATCGGTCGTGACGCTGGCCGCGGTGGTAGCGCTGGTGATTGTCCTGATCAATCACAGCAGCAGCGCATCGTCGACGAGCGCGACCAGCACGGCGATGCGGTCCCCGGTGCATACCAAGGTGCCCCGACCGGGCGCCGGGCCGGGCGCGCCGGTTCCGGCATTACCGGCCTTCGATCCGCCACCCGACCTCGGCGCCAACTGCCAGTACCCGGCAGCGCGGGACCCGTCAGCCAAGCCCGTCAATCCGCCTGCCGATGGCAAGGCGTCCACCGATCCGCCCGTGATCAGAGCGAGAATCTCCACCAACGTCGGCGACATCGGCCTCGAGCTGGACAACGCCAAGACCCCGTGCACGGTGAACAGTTTCATCAACCTGGTCAAGCAGCAATTCTTCAACGGCACCCAGTGCGGCCAGCTGATCATCCAGAGCGATTTCGGCCTGCTGCAGTGCGGCGGCCCGGACAGCGAGGGAAGTGGCGGCCCCGGCTACGAGTTCGCCGACGAATACCCCGCCAGTCAATACGGCCCGAATGATCCTGCGCTCAAACAGCCCGTGCTGTATCCGCGCGGAACCCTGGGCATGGCTCCCTTCTCCGGGCCCAACCCGAACGGCAGCCAATTCAACATGTATTACAAGGACACCGTGTCGGACCCGTCGTCGACGATATTCGGCACGGTCGACGAGGCGGGCCTGGCAACGATCGACAAGATCGTCAAGGCGGGTGTTCTCGGCAACGGCGACAGCGGCCTGCCGTCCAGCCCGATCACGATCACCTCGGTACGGCTCGACTAAACGCGAGTGCTAGGCCGCGGAGGTCACGCGGTAGACGTCGAAAACGCCTTCGACATTACGCACGACATTGAGTAGATGTCCGAGATGCTTGGGGTCACCCATCTCAAAAGTGAAGCGGCTGATGGCAACCCGGTCACCTGAGGTGGTGACCGACGCCGAGAGGATGTTCACCTTTTCGTCGGCCAGCACCCGCGTGACATCCGACAGCAGCCGGTGCCGGTCGAGCGCCTCGACCTGAATCGCCACCAGGAACACCGATGACGGCGACGGGGCCCAGAGCACCTCGATGATGCGCTCGGCCTGCTGCTGCAGGGACGCGGCGTTGGTGCAGTCGGTACGGTGCACGCTGACGCCGCCGCCGCGGGTGACGAAGCCCATGATCTGGTCACCGGGCACCGGTGTGCAGCATTTGGCCAGCTTGCTCAGCACGCCGGGGGCCCCGGGGACCGAGACGCCGACGTCGTCGGTGCTGCGCGGGCGGCGCAGCATCGTTGTCGGCGTGGACCGCTCGGAGAGGTCGTCTTCGGCTTGGTCGATACCGCCGAGCTCGGCCAGCAGCCGTTGCACGACGTGCCGTGCCGACACGTGGCCCTCACCGATCGCGGTGTACAACGCCGACACGTCGGTGTAGTGCAGTTCGCGGGCGACCGCCCCCAGGGTTTCGCCATTGACCAAGCGCTGCAACGGAAGTCCTCCGCGGCGTACCTCGCGGGCCATCGCCTCTTTGCCGGCCTCCAGCGCCTCCTCGCGGCGCTCCTTGGCGAACCACTGCCGGATCTTCGCCTTGGCCCGCGGCGACACCACGAACTGCTGCCAGTCCCGCGACGGCCCGGCATTGGGTGCTTTCGAGGTGAAAACCTCGACGACTTCACCGTTTTCCAGCTTGCGCTCCAGCGCGACCAGTCGCCCGTTGACCCGGGCGCCGATGCATCGGTGCCCGACCTCGGTGTGCACCGCGTAGGCGAAGTCCACCGGCGTCGACCCGTTCGGCAGGGTGATGACGTCGCCCTTGGGCGTGAACACGAAAATCTCTTGCACGGCAAGGTCGTAACGCAACGATTCCAGGAACTCACCCGGGTCGGCGGCCTCACGTTGCCAGTCGAGAAGCTGGCGCATCCAGGCCATGTCGTCGATCTCGGCGGCGGCGTTCTGGTGCGGAACACCATTGCGGCCCTTGGCTTCCTTGTAGCGCCAGTGCGCGGCGATCCCGTATTCGGCGGTGCGGTGCATGTCGCGGGTGCGGATCTGCACCTCCAGCGGCTTGCCCTCCGGCCCGACCACCGTGGTGTGCAGCGACTGGTAGACACCGTATCTGGGCTGGGCGATGTAATCCTTGAATCGCCCCGCCATCGGCTGCCACAGTGAATGCACCACGCCCACAGCGGCATAGCAATCCCGGATCTCGTCGCAGAGGATGCGAATGCCAACCAGATCGTGAATGTCGTCGAAGTCGCGCCCCTTGACGATCATCTTCTGATAGATCGACCAGTAGTGCTTGGGACGACCCTCCACGGTCGCTTTGACTTTCGACGCGTTGAGTGAGGCGATGATTTCGGCACGGACCTTGGCCAGGTAGGTGTCCCGAGACGGCGCCCGCCCAGCGACCAGCCGAACGATCTCCTCGTACTTCTTGGGGTGCAGGATCGCGAACGACAGGTCTTCGAGCTCCCACTTGACGCTGGCCATACCCAGCCGATGTGCCAGAGGCGCAATGACTTCCAGCGTCTCACGTGATTTGCGGGCCTGCTTTTCCGGCGGCAGGAAGCGCATCGTCCGCATGTTGTGCAGCCGGTCGGCCACCTTGATCACCAGCACCCGCGGGTCCCGCGCCATCGCGGTGATCATCTTGCGGATGGTCTCGCCTTCGGCGGCGTTGCCCAGCTCGACACGGTCCAGCTTGGTCACGCCGTCGACCAGATGGCCTACCTCTTCACCGAATTCCTCGCTCAATGCCTCGAGCGTGTAGCCGGTGTCCTCGACGGTGTCGTGCAGCAGCGCGGCCACCAAAGTCGTTGTGTCCATCCCCAATTCGGCGAGAATGTTGGCGACGGCCAGCGGGTGGGTGATGTAGGGATCACCGGAATGGCGCAATTGACTGGCGTGGCGTTGGTCGGCGACCTCGAACGCCCGGTTGAGCATCGAAAGGTTCGCCTTGGGATAGATCTCCCGGTGCACCGCCACCAGCGGCTCGAGCACGGGATTGACCGCGCTGCGCTGGGCCGTCATCCGCCGGGCCAGCCGGGCCCGTACTCGACGGGACGCGCTGCTGGACGTCTTCAGGGTTTCGGCCGGTGGCTCCGGCGGGTCAACGGTCAGCGATGCCGGCGACTCTATGGGCGGCACAACGGCTTGCGCCGTGCTTTGCTCATCCGCCACGTTGGTCACCTCCGACCTCGAGGATATCCCTAAGTCTGATTACCCCACTCCTCCTCGGGCCGATTCGCGGCTGGGGGTACCCCCACCTCGGGTCGATTCGGCCCGCATCGTCGCGGGGGCTAAACGCGGCTCAAGCTGTCTACCGACAAAGGTGCTATCGCCGCACGCCCGTCCAGCGCGGTGAGTTCCACGATCACGGCCGCACCGGTCACCTCGGCTCCTGCACGCTCCAGCAAGCGGTTGGCCGCTCCGAGAGTGCCCCCGGTAGCCAGCACGTCGTCGATGACTATGACGCGGGTGCCGCGCAGCTCGAGACCGTCGGCGGGGATCTCTATCGCGGCGGGACCGTACTCGCGGGTGTATTTCTCGCGAAGCACCGGCGGCGGCAGCTTGCCCTCCTTGCGGATGGACAGCACGCCCGTTCCGAGCCGGGCGGCGACGGCCGCGGCCACCAACGAGCCTCGGGACTCGATACCGGCCACCAGGTCGACGCCGGAGGCGATGCCGGCCAGCGCGTCGATCACCGCGCGCATCGCCGTCCGGTCGGCGAACAGCGGGGTGAGGTCTTTGAACTGGACTCCGGGCTGCGGAAAGTCGGCCACCTCGCGGGTCAACGACGCGATGAGGTCGGCCAGCGCCGCACCCTCTTGAATACTCGTCACTGCATCAAAGCCCATCGGTCCATGTTCCAACCCGCGCCCCAGCGAGTTGGGTTCGCACTGACTGCGTACATCTTCTTCGACATCAGCAAGGTGCGCTGCTGCCGGTAGAGGGGCAATGTCGGCACATCTCCCCAGAGTACCGGCGCGCCCTCAGCAAGCAGCCGGACGCGCTCGGCCGGGTCGCCGGATACCGCGAGCGCGCCGATTATGCCGTCGACCTGCGGATTCGCATACCCCGACAGGTTGTTGCCGTTGCCGCTATGCAAGTCGTAGGCGTCCATCGCCGACGATCCGGTGGATCCGCTGCCGCTGGCTCCGCCGGTGCTGGCCAGCAGGACGTCGATCTTTCCGTCCTTGAGCGCCTGGGGTCCGGACGTGTCCAGCGTGACGTTGGACACGCCGATTCCGGCCGCCGCACACGATTTGGTGATGGTCCCGACGGTGACCGCCAGTCGGGCGTTGGGGCCCTGGTAACCGATCCGCACCGGCAGCGGCGCACCACCCAGCGCGTCCCGGGCGGCGACGGGATCCGCCTTGTTGAACGGGCCGGCCTCCGCGGCACCGTCGGCCTGCGCGACGGCGTCCTCGGCGACCGGAGACAGGCGCGAGTTGGCGATCGGGACCCCGGCGTCGTGCGCGATCACGTCACGGGGCGTGCACAACGCGAACGCGCGGCGGCCCTTGGTCTGCGCGAGCGGCCCCTGCGGCGCGAAGATCAGCTGCTCGATGCCCGCCGACGCCGCATCGGTGCGCTCGTAGTTGTCCGGGGTGGCCAGCGCTCCCGATGATCCGGCCGCGACATCCACCACGTCGACGCTGCGGTTGTTGACCCGGTCCTGGATGTCGGCCGCTTGCGGCGACACCGTGATCCGCTTGGTGATCGCCTTCGGGCCCCACCACCGGTCGTTGGCGACCAGCACCACGGCGCCGTCGTCCAGCACAGATTCGATCTTGTACGGCCCCGACGACGGGAAGCGTTTAACGATGTCGTCGTGTTTGAGACCGGGCTTGAGGTCCCACGTGGTGTTCCACAGCTGCGCGATCCTTGCGACCGAGGGCGCGTTGTTGCTGAGCAGCGTCGCGGTCACGTCGATGTTGAGCTGGTCGGCGATCACGTGCGACGGCAGCATCGTCGTCGCGGTGAACAGCTGCATGAAGTCGACGACGCCTCGGTCCGGGACGAACGACACCCGCGCCTTCTTCTGCCCCGGTATGCATTCGATGTTGGCGATGTCGACATAGCCGGCCTGGGTGGCGGCGTCGAAGCCGGGGAACCGGCCCGACTGAGCCGCCCAGGCGAGCACCAGGTCGTCACACGTCACCGGCTTGCCGTCGGAGTAGACGGCGTTGTCGGCGATCTGGTAGTCGAGCACCAACGGCGAACCGCCCACCACCGAGACAGTGCCGAAGTCGTGATCGGCGACGACCTGTCCGTCGGGGCCGTGATAGCCGAACCCGGTCAGCGTGCGGGCGAACGCCTGCGCACCGGCCGACGCGAAACCGACGGTGGTGTTGACGTTGTAGCTGCTCAGCGGGCCGTCGACGACGTAGGCGATCTGCGAGGCGGCGCTACCCGAGCACCCGGTCAGCGCGAACGCGCACGCGAGCGGCACGGCCAGGGCAGTGGTCGCGGCCTTCGTGAGGCCTCGCCTGGTCCGCATGCCAACGGCGCCCACGGTCCGCGGACGCCAGGTGGCCATGTCGGCTACCGCCGGCCGGCGTTTCGCTTGCCGCTCGGCCGCCGGGTACCGGTGGGCCGCACGGGCCGAGCACCCGGCGCCGGCTTGCTCGGCGCCGACTCGGTGGACGCCGCCGCGGCCTTCTTGGTCTCCTGTGCGGTGTCAGACTCTTCCTCGCCGGAGCTGTCCGCCCGCGCCTGCGGGCCGGGTTTACGCCGTCTGACGACGCGACGGGTGTGCGATCGCACCAGCTCCGTTCGCTCCCGCAGCGTGACCAGCAGCGGGGTGGCGAAGAAGATCGACGAATAGGTGCCGACCAGGATTCCCACCAGCTGCACCAGCGCCAGGTCCTTCAGGGTGCCGACGCCCAGCAGCCACACCGCTACCACCATCAGCGCCAGAATCGGCAGGACCGAGATCAGGCTGGTGTTGATCGAGCGCATAAAGGTCTGGTTGATCGCCAGGTTGGCTTGCTCGGCGAAGGTTCGACGAGTGGTGTGCTGAAAGCCGTGGGTGTTCTCCTCGACCTTGTCGAACACGATGACGGTGTCGTAGAGGGAGAAACCGAGGATCGTCAGCAGGCCGATGACGGTGGCGGGGCTGACCTCGAAGCCCACCAGCGAGTACACGCCTGCGGTGACGGTCAGGTCGAAAACCATGGTCGTCAGCGCGGAGATGGCCATGTAACGCTCGTAGCGCACCATGATGTAGAGGCTGACCAGCACCAGGAACACGGCCAGCGCGATCAGCGCCTTGTTGGTGATCTGATCGCCCCAGGTCTCCGATACCGCCGAGTCGCTGATGGCCGCCTTGGTGGGCTTGCCGTCGGGACCCTTGGGCGCAAACGCGTCGAACAGCGCGTTGCGCAGCTTCGAGGTCTGGTCGTTGGACAGCGTTTCGGAACTGATCTGCACCGTCGCCGAAGCACCGTTGCCAACGGTGACCACCGATTCGGCATCGCGGCCCAGAGTCTTCTTGAACACGTCCTGCACCTGCGAGGTCGTTACGTTGCCGCGCGGGAACGAGACCGTGGTGCCGCCCTTGAAATCGATCCCGAAAGTAAAGCCCCGCAGGACGATGGACAGGATCGCGATGGCGACGATCGCGCCGCTGATGCCGTACCAGAGCCGGCGTCGCCCGACCACCTCGAAGGCGCCCGTTCCGGTGTAGAGCCGAGCGATGAGGCTGTGACGCGGGAGCTGCGCGCTGGAGTCCGACGTCAGCTCCGTAGCGCCGTCGCCGGCTTCGGTGATTTCGGCCGCGCCACTCTTGGTTTCGGAGTCTGCCTTCGCGTCCTTCGCCTCGGAGCCGGCCTTGCCTTTGGAGGTCATCGCGCTATCCCCGTCCCGTCTGCACGTTTGACGAAGCCCGGCGTTCGCGGGCGACCTGCTGGACAGCTCCCAGGCCGTTGTATGCGGGCTTTGCCAGTGTCGGAGATTTGGAGGCCAGGTAGACCAGCGGCCAGGTCACCAGGAACACCACCACGATGTCGAGGACTGTGGTCAGGCCCAGGGTGAAGGCGAATCCGCGCACCTGGCCGATCGCCAAGGCGTACAGCACCGCGGCGGCCAGGAAGGTGACGGCGTTACCCGAGACGATCGTCTTGCGGGCCCGCGCCCAGCCTCGCGGCACCGCCGACCGGAACGAACGGCCTTCGCGGATCTCGTCTTTGATGCGTTCGAAGAACACCACGAACGAGTCGGCGGTGGTGCCGATACCGATGATCAGACCCGCGATGCCGGCCAGGTCCAGGGTGTAGTTGATCTGTCGGCCCAGGATCACCAATATCGCGAAAATCATTGCACCGGAAGCAGTCAGAGATAGCGCCGTCAACAGTCCCAGGACCCGGTAGTACAGCAGCGAATACAGCAGCACCAGCACCAAGCCGATCGAACCCGCGATCAGCCCCGCGCGCAGCGAGGTCAATCCCAGTGTGGCCGAGACGGTTTGGGCTTCTGAGGATTCGAAGGACAGCGGCAGTGAGCCGTATTTCAGGACGTTGGCCAGCTGGCCCGCGGTCGAGGCAGTGAATGGTGGGTCGCCACCGGTGATTTGAGTCCGGCCGCCGGGGATCGCTTCCTGAATCATCGGGGCGCTGACGACCTGCGAGTCCAGGGTGAATGCGGTCTGGGTACCGACGTGGGCGGCGGTGAAGTCAGCCCAGGTGTTCGCCGCCGCGGGCTTGAACTGAACGTCGACGACGTAGCCGATGCCGCGCTGGTTCATGGTCGAGCTGGCGTCCTGGATCTGATCACCACTGATGATCGACGGCCCCAGCTGGTAAGCGGTCTTGTGGTCGGTGGAGCAGGTGATCAGGGGCAGCGTCGGGTCGTCGTTGCCGGCGAGAATGTCCTCTTTGTCGCAGTGGGCGGCAATCCAGCGCATGGCAACCATCTGAATGTAAGGGTTGGCGCTCTGCCGAAAATCCTTCATCGCCTGGATACGCTCGGCCAGATCCTTGCGCGGATCGGGCGGCGCTGGTGCCTCAGGCGGCGGCGCCTCGGCGGCCGGCGCTCCGGGTGCCGGTGCGTTGCCGGGCGCGGGCGCCGGGCTCGGTGCGGGGCTGGGAGTCGGCGGCGGGTCCTGTGGATAGGGACGCGGTTGTGGCGCCGGCCGTCCGGACGGTGCAGGCGCGGGCTGACCGGCAGGCGGAGGTGCCGGCTGGCCGGGCGCGGGTTCGGTGCCGGGCGCCGGAGCTCCGGGGGCGCCCGGACCGCCGGGCAGGCTACCGGCGGGCGGCTGGGCCGGGGGTTTGGCTTCGGCAACTTGGGACGGCATCGAGTTGAGCACCGGCCGGATGTAGAGCCGAGCGGTTTGTCCCAGGTTGCGGGCCTCGTTGCCGTCGTTGCCGGGCACCGTGATGACCAGGTTGTCACCGTCGACCACGACCTCCGAACCGGAGACGCCCAGGCCGTTGACGCGCGCACTGATGATCTGCTGCGCCTGCGCCAGCGCTTCCCGGCTCGGGCGCGAGCCGTCCGGGGTACGCGCGGTCAACGTCACGCGGGTGCCACCCTGCAGATCGATGCCGAGCTTCGTGGCGGCCCGCTTGTCACCGGTGAGGAATACCATCAAATAGGCGCCAACCAGCAGCAACAAGAAAACCGATAGGTAGCGGGCAGGGTGCACCGGCGCCGAAGACGATGCCACTTTCCTTACATCTCCTTGAAAATCGGTTTTATCCTCGACAGAGCCTACGTGTCCGCGTCGCGCAAACCGCTCATCGGACCGGGGCGGTCATTGATCTTTGGTCAGTCGGCTCTCGTCGGCAGGGCCATGGGGATCCTCGGATTCTTCCAGGTCGTCGTCTTCGTCGAAGTCGTCCTCGGCCACGATCCGGTCGCGGATGGCCAGCTTCATCCAGGTGGTCACGATGCCGGGGGCGATCTCGAGGTCGACGGTGTCGTCGTTGAAGGCGACGACCGTGGCCTGCAGGCCGGAAGTCGTGTGCACGCGGTCGCCCGGCTGCAAGGACTCGTGCAGGTCGATGGTGGCTTGCATCGCCTTCTTCTGGCGCCGCGACGCCAGGTACATGAACCCGCCCATGATGAGCAGGAACGGCAGGAACAGAACCAAACTTTCCATCGGACGTGCCTGTCTTTCGTGTCGGTATTGCTGGGTTTTCCAACGGTCGGTGCCGGCCGACCGGGACGTCACGCAGCGCGTAACGGGGTCCAGTGTGCCCGTCCAGTCTGGCAGGCGTCAGGTCGCAACCGATCGGCACCTGCGTGGACCGCCACGACGCAGGCTCGAGCGAACTCCTCGGCGGGCGCCAAGACCGCTGGAACCGATAGGCTTTCAGCGCGACGTGACCCGCGCGCCGCCGGGAGGAGGATGCAGTGACCAGCCTTGAGCAGACCCGCCAGCTGGTTACCGAAATCCCTGGTCCGGTGTCGCTGGAGCTGAACAAGCGGCGGGCCGCCGCGGTGTCCGCGGGCGTGGGCATCACCATGCCGGTGTTCGTCGCGCGTGCGGCGGGCGGGATCGTCGAGGACGTCGACGGCAACCGCCTGATCGACCTGGGCTCCGGCATCGCCGTGACGACGATCGGCAACTCCGCGCCCCGTGTCGTCGACGCGGTGCGTGAGCAGGTGGCCGACTTCACCCACACCTGCTTCATGGTGAACCCGTACGAGGAGTACGTCGCCGTCGCCGAGGAGTTGAACCGGATTACTCCCGGCTCGGGCGAGAAGCGCTCGGTGCTGTTCAACTCCGGCGCCGAGGCCGTCGAGAACGCCATCAAGGCCGCGCGCTCCTATACCCGCAAGCCCGCCGTCGTGGCGTTCGACCACGCCTACCACGGCCGCACCAACATGACGATGGCGCTGACGGCGAAGTCGATGCCGTACAAGAGCGGCTTCGGCCCGTTCGCGCCGGAGATCTACCGGGCGCCGATGTCCTACCCGTACCGCGACGGCCTGCTCGACAAGGAGCTGGCCACCGACGGTGAACTGGCCGCCAAGCGCGCCATCAGCGTCTTCGAGAAGCAGGTCGGCGCCGACAACCTGGCCGCGGTCATCATCGAGCCCATCGCCGGCGAAGGCGGATTCATCGTCCCGGCCGAAGGATTCCTGCCCGCGCTGGTGGATTGGTGCCGCACGAACAACGTGGTGTTCATCGCCGACGAGGTGCAAAGCGGCTTCGCGCGCACCGGAGCGATGTTCGCCTGCGAGCACGAAGGCATCGAGCCGGATCTGATCTGCACCGCGAAGGGCATCGCCGGCGGACTTCCGCTGTCGGCGGTGACCGGGCGAGCCGAGATCATGGACGCCCCGCATGTCAGCGGCCTGGGCGGTACGTTCGGCGGCAACCCGGTGGCCTGCGCGGCGGCGCTGGCCAGCATCGCGACCATCGAGAGCGACGGCCTGATCGAGCGGGCCCAACAGATCGAACGGCTGACCACGGACATCCTGCTGCGGATGCAGGCCGGCGACGACCGGATCGGCGACGTGCGCGGACGCGGCGCGATGATCGCCATCGAGCTGGTGAAGTCCGGTACCGCGGACCCCGATCCCGAACTGACCGACAAGCTGGCCACGGCGGCCCACGCCGCCGGAGTCATCGTGCTGACCTGCGGCATGTTCGGCAACATCATCCGGCTGCTGCCTCCGCTGACCATCAGCGACGAGCTGCTCACCGAAGGGCTCGACGTGCTGCGCCTGCTGCTGGCCGACCTGTAGATCTGCTCCATAACCCCCGGTGGCGCAATTCACAGCAAACTCCCAAGCATCGCCCGTTGAGGAATACCGTTAGTTTCGCTAACGTTCTAAGGGTTAGCGCAGCGTCGCGCGATCACACCTCATATTTCTCAGTTGTTTCAAGGAGAAGTGTCATGTCGACTCCCATTCAGGACCAGCGGCTCACACGCCGCGTGGAGGAACTCACCGCCAACGACCCACAGTTCGCCGCCGCCAAGCACGACCCGGCCGTCGCCGAGGCCCTCGAGCAGCCTGGACTGCGTCTTCCGCAGATCATCCAGACCGTGCTCGATGGTTACGCCGACCGCCCGGCCCTTGGCCAGCGCGTCGTGGAGTTCGTCAAAGACCCGAAGACCGGGCGCACCTCAGCAGAGCTGCTCCCCCGATTCGAGACCATCACCTACCGTCAGCTGGGCGAGCGCGTCGGCGCGCTGGCACGCGCGCTGACCGCCGATTCGATGCAAGCGGGCGACCGCGTCGCCGTGCTGGGCTTCAACAGCGTCGACTTCACCACGATCGACGTCGCGCTGGCTCAGATCGGCGCCGTGTCGGTTCCGCTACAGACCAGCGCGGCGCTCACGCAGCTGCAGCCGATCGTGGCCGAAACCGAGCCCGCCGTGATCGCGGCGAGCGTGAACCAGCTGCCCGACGCCGTCGAGCTGATCCTGGCCGGCCACACCCCAGCCAAGCTGGTGGTCTTCGACTACCACCCCGAGGTCGACGATCAGCGCGAGGCAGTCGAAGCCGCCCGTCAGCGGCTGGCGGACACCGCGGTCGTTGTCGAGCCCCTCGCCGAGATCATCGAGCGCGGCAAAGCGCTTCCAGCGCTGCCGGTTTCGGAGCCAGACGGAACCGACAACCCCCTGGCCCTGCTGATCTACACCTCCGGCAGCACCGGCGCCCCCAAGGGCGCAATGTATCTGGCCGGCAATGTCGGCAAGATGTGGCGCCGCTCGGCCCGCAACTGGTTCGGGCCGACTGCGGCGTCGATCACGCTCAACTTCATGCCGATGAGCCACGTCATGGGGCGCGGCATCCTGTATGGCACGCTGGGCAATGGCGGCACGGCCTACTTCGCCGCCAAGAGCGACCTGTCGACCCTGCTGCAGGACCTCGAGCTGGTGCGGCCCACCGAAATGAACTTCGTGCCGCGTATCTGGGAGACCCTCTACGGCGAATACCAGCGCCAGGTCGATCGTCGTGTCGCCGACGCCGGCGCTTCCGCCGACCGTGCGGCCATCGAAACCGAGGTGCTCGACGAGCAGCGCCAGCACCTGCTGGGCGGCCGGTTCATCTTCGCGATGACGGGCTCGGCGCCGACCTCCCCGGAGCTCAAGGCCTGGGTCGAATCCCTGATCGAAATGCACCTGCTCGACGGCTACGGCTCCACCGAGGCCGGGATGGTGCTGTTCGACGGCGAGATCCAGCAGCCGCCGGTCGTCGACTACAAGCTGGCCGACGTCCCGGATCTGGGCTACTTCGCCACCGACCGGCCGCACCCGCGCGGTGAGTTGCTACTCAAGACCGAGAACATGTTCCCCGGCTACTACAAGCGGCCCGAGGTCACTGCCGGCGTGTTCGACGCGCAAGGCTACTACCGGACCGGAGACGTCGTCGCCGAGGTGGCGCCCGGCAAGCTGGTCTACGTCGACCGCCGCAACAACGTGCTCAAGCTGGCGCAGGGCGAGTTCGTCACCGTCGCCAAGCTGGAGGCGGTGTTCGGCAACAGCCCGCTGATCCGGCAGATCTACGTTTACGGCAACAGCGCGCACCCCTACCTGTTGGGCGTCGTGGTGCCGACCGAAGAAGCGTTGGCCGACAATGACATTGATGCACTGAAGCCGTTGATCGCCGATTCCCTGCAGGATGTCGCGAAGGAAGCCGGACTGCAGTCCTACGAGGTGCCGCGCGACTTCCTCATCGAGACAACGCCTTTCACGCTGGAGAACGGTCTGCTGACCGGCATCCGCAAGCTGGCTTGGCCGAAGCTGAAGCAGCACTACGGCGAGCGGCTGGAACAGCTCTACGCCGACCTGGCAGCCAACCAGTCCAACGAGCTGAGCGAACTGCGCCGCAGCGGGGCCCAGGCCCCGGTGCTGCAAACGGTCGGCCGGGCCGCCGGCGCGCTGCTGGGCAGTGCTCTCCCTGTTGAAGCCGACCTGCTCTCCGACGCACACTTCACCGACCTTGGTGGAGACTCGTTGTCGGCGTTGACATTCGGCAACCTACTGCACGAGATCTTCGACATCGACGTGCCGGTGGGTGTGATCGTCAGCCCGGCCAATGACCTGGCCGCCATCGCGGCCTACATCGAAAGTGAGCGCCAGGGCACCAAGCGGCCCACCTTCGCCGCCGTGCACGGTCGCTTCGAACCTGGGCAAGCCGTCGAGGTACACGCCAGTGACCTCACGCTGGACAAGTTCATCGATGCGCCAACGTTGGCGGCGGCACCGGGGCTGCCCTCCGCAGCCACCGAGGTGCGCACGGTCCTGCTGACCGGCGCCACCGGCTTCCTCGGCCGCTACCTGGCCCTGGAGTGGCTGGAGCGCATGGACCTGGTCGACGGCAAGGTGATCGCCCTGGTCCGCGCCAAGGATGACGCGGCCGCGCGGGCCCGGCTGGATGCGACCTTCGGCGTTGGCTCTCCTGAAGGTGACCCCAAGCTGCTGGCCCACTACCAGCAGCTGGCTGCCGACCACCTCGAGGTCATCGTAGGCGACAAGGGCGAGGCCAACCTGGGCCTGGACGAGCAGACCTGGCAGCGGCTGGCCGACACCGTCGATTTGATCGTCGACCCCGCCGCCCTGGTCAACCACGTGCTGCCGTACAGCGAGCTGTTCGGTCCCAATGCCGTGGGCACCGCCGAGCTGATCCGCATCGCGCTGACCGGAAAGAAGAAGCCGTACACCTACGTGTCCACGATCGGGGTGGGCGACCAGATCAAGCCGGGTGCGTTCGTCGAAGACGCCGACATCCGCGAGATCAGCGCCACTCGGCAGATCAACGACAGCTATGCCAACGGTTACGGCAACAGCAAGTGGGCCGGTGAGGTGCTGCTGCGCGAGGCCAACGACCTGTGTGGTCTGCAGGTCGCGGTGTTCCGCTGCGACATGATCCTGGCCGACACCACCTACGCCGGTCAGCTCAACGTGCCGGACATGTTCACCCGGATGATGCTGAGCCTGGTGGCCACCGGCATCGCGCCCGCCTCGTTCTACGAGTGCGACGCCGACGGCAACCGCCAGCGTGCGCACTACGACGGGCTGCCGGTGGAGTTCATCGCCGAAGCGGTCTCGACGCTGGGTGCGCAAAGCGCTGACGGGTTCCGCACCTTCCACGTGATGAACCCATACGACGACGGCATCGGCATGGACGAGTTCGTCGACTGGCTGATCGAGGACGGCTG
Source organism: Mycobacterium sp. IDUB_19 (assembly GCF_055419445.1). Classification (NCBI taxonomy): domain Bacteria; kingdom Bacillati; phylum Actinomycetota; class Actinomycetes; order Mycobacteriales; family Mycobacteriaceae; genus Mycobacterium; species Mycobacterium sp. IDUB_19. The sequence goes on from NZ_JBVAXR010000004.1 coordinate 193,109, forward strand.
CGCTATCCGCCGCGTAGACGAGTACGGCGAGTGGCTGCAGCGGTTCGAGACCAGCCTGCGCGGGCTGCCCGAAAAGCAGCGCAACGCATCGCTTTTGCCGCTGCTGCACAATTACCAGAAGCCGGAGCACCCGATCCACGGATCGATGGCACCGACCGATTTGTTCCGTGCGGCAGTCCAGGACGCCAAAGTTGGCGCGGATAAGGACATTCCGCACATCAGCGCGCCGATCATCAACAAGTACATCAGCGACCTGCAGCTGCTCGGCCTGCTTTAACGACATCGCAAAGCCGATCGCCAGCTCGATATACGGGCTGGCGATCGGCTTTAGCGTGCTGCGTTAGCGCTGAGGATGCGGCCAGCGCAGGTATGACGCGCCCTTTGCGGGAGCGGCGTCTGCCCGGTGCTTGCGCCAACCGCCGGTGTTCGGTTCCTCGGGCGACTCGTAGTGGTCTGCCCGCGGGGTGGTCAGGGCGTCCGGCTCCACCTCACGGTGCGGCTCTTCCAGCCCCGACATGTAGCCGGGCTCGCTGGCCACCGGCGTCGCCGACCGCACCCGCGCGAGGGCTTCGATATCGCTGGCCAGTCGCACCGCAAGGCGCGCGAGCGCAATGCCGCTGACGAAGACGATCAGTGCCCCCAGACCGGAGAAGTACGAGATCTCCAGTGCGGCCCGCTTGCGCTCGGTCACCGCAATCGGGTCCCCGGCAGACCCGATTCCCAGCAGTGGAGCGACGTCACCACCGATCACGAACCAGGCGCCGGCCACGACCGCCAGCCAGCCACCCACAATCGCGGTGATCCGATTTCCGGAAAATATCAACAGCAGACCGCCCAGCGCGGTGACGCCGCCTGGCAACACCTCGAGCCAACCCCGAGCGGTGCTCCATGCCCAGTCCTTGTCGGGCGTATAGGCGAAATTGAAATGCGGACCGACGAACGGTATCAATGCTCCCCAAGCACCCAGGATGACCAGGACCAACCCGCATACCGCACCGCGGGAGCGTGGCATCCACAACCTGCCTGGGTGGCCATCTTGTTCGTAGTTCATTACATCCCCCTATAGACGCCGGGCTACTTCAGCACCGCGTGGATACCCTGCGGTTCGCGGTTGTAACCTCTGGCGGCCCCGAGGCCGTGACCAGTGCTGCCGGTGTGTCTGCTGTTACGAGGCGAGGCCGAGGACCAGCAGCACGATGGAGATCAACGGGAATGTGCCCTGCGTCACCGCGGCCCGGGCCTTGTCCGATGCCGACACCACCAGGACGACCGCGGCCGCGGCCATCGATCCGATCCCGGCGAAGACGAGCGCGGCCCCCACCGCACGGTGTCCCATCGCGACCTCAGCGATCCCAACGCCGGCGACAATCGCCAGGAAGAGGTTGTAAAAGCCCTGGTTGAAGGCGAGCAGCTTGGTCGTATCGGCCTCCTCGGCCGACGTACCGAAGGTGGCGCGGGTACGAGGTGAGGTCCAGGTCAACGACTCCATCGTGAAGATGTAGACGTGCAATAACGCCGCGAGCGCGGCGAATACCAGTCCGGCGGTGATCATGGCGCCTCCTATATCTGTTGGTGACGACCTGCTTCGCCCGGCTCCGCCGCGCTCGCGATCGCCACTACTCGAACAACCCCGGTTGGGCCAAGCCGGTGACCCCGGCCGGCGGTGTCATACCCAGATGAGTCCAGGCCTGCGCGGTGGCCACCCGGCCCCGCGGCGTCCTAGCGACCATGCCGGCGCGAACCAGGAACGGCTCACACACCTCCTCGACGGTGGTCGCCTCCTCCCCGACCGCCACCGCGAGCGTCGAAACCCCGACCGGGCCCCCGCCGAAGCTGCGGGTCAGCGCCGACAGCACGGCCCGGTCCAGCCGGTCGAGCCCCAGTTCGTCGACGTCGTAGACCTCCAACGCGGACTTGGCGACGTCGCGGGTGATCACGCCGTCGGCCCGCACCTCGGCGAAGTCCCGCACCCGGCGCAGTAGGCGGTTGGCGATCCGGGGCGTGCCGCGCGAGCGACGGGCGATCTCCGCGCCGGCATCGGTACCCAGCTCGATGCCCAGGATCCCGGCCGACCGAGCCAGCACGCGCTCCAAGTCGGCCGGCTCGTAGAAATCCATGTGCGCGGTAAACCCGAAGCGGTCACGCAGTGGCCCGGTCAACGCACCGGACCGGGTGGTCGCACCGACCAGGGTGAACGGCGCTACCTCCAACGGAATCGATGTTGCCCCAGGGCCTTTGCCCACGACGACGTCGACCCGGAAGTCTTCCATCGCGAGGTAGAGCATCTCCTCGGCCGGACGGGCGATGCGGTGAATCTCGTCGATGAACAGCACATCGTGCTCGACCAGGTTGGACAGCATCGCGGCCAGATCACCCGCGCGCTCCAGCGCCGGCCCCGAGGTCACCCGCAGCGCGGACCCGAGTTCAGCGGCGATGATCATCGCCAGCGACGTCTTACCCAGGCCCGGCGGACCGGACAGCAGGATGTGATCCGGTGTGCCGCCACGGTTTTTGGCGCCCTCGAGAACCAGCTGCAGCTGTTCGCGGACCCGGGCCTGGCCGATGAACTCCCGCAGCGAGCGGGGCCGCAGGCTGACATCGATGTCGCCCTCCCCGACGGTCAGCGCCGGGGACAGGTCGCGATCCGGATAGTCTTCGGAATACTCGTCACTCATTTGGACTTACCCAGCAGTGACAGCGCGGCCCGCAGTGCGCCGGAAGTCGTTGCCTGCTCGCCATTTTCGCGGCCGGCCGCCAGCACCTTGTCGGTGGCCTCCTCGGCCTGCTTGGCCGCGAAGCCCAACCCGACCAGTGCCTCGACCACCGGGCTCCGCACCGCGTGGCCATTGACACCCGGGCCCGCCGGCGCTGTCGCGGGCGCACCGGCCGGATAGATCTTGTCGCGCAACTCCAGCACCATGCGCTCGGCGCCGCGCTTGCCGATGCCGGGCACCCGGGTCAGCGCGACGACGTCGCCGTCGGCCAGCGCTTGGCGCAGCGCCGCGGCGTCGTGCACGGCCAGGGTCGCCATCGCCAGCCGCGGCCCAACGCCCGACACCGACAGCAGCGTCAGGAACAGGTCGCGGTTCTCGCCATCGACAAACCCGTACAGGGTCTGCGAATCCTCGCGGACGATCAGCGCGGTGATCAGGCGGGCCTCGCTCCCCTGCCGCAGCGTCGCCAACGTCGACGGGGTCGCGTTCACCCGGTAGCCGACGCCGGCGGCTTCGATCACTACATGATCGAGTGCCACCTCGAGCACCTCACCGCGCACCGACGCGATCATCGGCCCGCTCCCGCTTTGGCGGCCTTGGCCTTGGCCGCCAACTTGGCTCGATAGGCCTGACGCTGCTGGGCAGCCATCGCCTCGGCCGCCGCCATCCGGGACAGCATCGGCGCTCTCCAGCAATGGCAGATGGCCAGCGCCAGCGCGTCGGCCGCGTCAGCCGGGGTCGGTTTGGCTTGCAGCGCAAGAATTCTGGTGACCATCGCGGTGACCTGAGCCTTGTCGGCGGTGCCGTTGCCGGTGACCGCGGCCTTGACCTCGCTGGGAGTGTGGAAGTGCACGTCGATATCCCGTTTGGCCGCCGCCAGCGCGATCACGCCACCGGCCTGCGCGGTGCCCATCACGGTCGACACATTGTGCTGGGCGAACACCCGTTCAATCGCGATCACGTCCGGATGATGGGTGTCCAGCCAGTGCTCGACGGCGTCGCTGATGGCCAGCAGTCGTTTGGGCAGCGCGGCATCCGACGGGGTACGGACCACATCGACATCCAGCGCGACGATGTTTCGGCCGCGTCCGCCTTCGACCACCGAAAGCCCACATCGGGTCAGTCCGGGGTCGACGCCCATCACGCGCATAGCATGCTCCAACTTCCACTTCTTGAAAATACTGTGGCCCGAACAGCTGTTCGATAGCGTAGCGGTCGGGCGTGACCGCTACGGACAGGACACGCGGCGCCCCGCCGGATTTTGGTCGGGCACTTTAGGGCTCCGGACCGGCAAAAGCTGTTAACTTAAGCCAACGTTCGCTCCGACCGTTGCGGCGACGGGAGGGTTTGCGTGGGAACAGTGCTGGTGGTGCTGGCCGCGGTGCTGTTCATCGCGTCCATCGTGGTGCTTGTCGTGGCCTGGCGGCGCCCCAAGGCCGGGGCTAGGCCGGGCAGGCGGCCCGATCCGCTGTCCTCGGACGCGATGCCGCAGTTCGGACCGCGGCAACTGGGCCCGGGCGCCATCGTCAGCTATGGCGGTGTCGACTACGTGGTCCGCGGATCGGTCACGTATCGCGAGGGACCGTTCGTGTGGTGGGAGCACCTGCTGGAAGGCGGCGACCAGCCGACCTGGTTCGCCGTCGAGGAGGACGACGGGCGCCTCGAGCTGGTCATGTGGGTGACTCGCAAGGACCTCACGTTGCAGCCCGGCGACCAGTATGTGGTCGACGGAACGGCGTTTCACGAGTCGGAGCGCGGTCGGGCCTCGTACACCACCGAAGGCACGACGGGCCTGCCGGCCGGCGGCGAGATGGAGTTCGTCGACTGCGCAAATGCCGACGAATCCGTGTTGCTCTCCTTCGAGCGCTGGGCACCCGGCACGCCCTGGGAGATCTCGACGGGCAAGCCGGTGCTGCCGGGCGAGCTCACCGTCTACCCGGCGCCGCCGGCGTCCGCGTAGGACCGCGCGGTGCCGCTGTATCAACTCGCCGTAGCTCCGGCCGACGTGTCCGGAAGCAGGCTGCGGCTCGCGCTCAACGCGCCCGCGCCGCCGCTGCTGGCCAGCCATTTGCTCCGCCATCCCGACGGCAGCGCGCTGCGGCTCGGGGTGCTCGGCGCCTCACATCTCGTCACGATCGAGCACGCCGACAGCAGGTTCTCCGAGCGGGTGTCCTGCACCGCGGGCAGCGACACCGGCATGCTGCCCGAGCACGCCGAAGCCTCGGGTTACTCGCTGGAATCGCACACCGACACCCACGACGAGGCGGCGTTTCGCCGACTGGCCCGCGACCTGCGCGAGCGGTGCCGAGCCGAAACCGGTTGGCTTGGCGGCACATTCCCCGGCGATGACGCCGCACTGACCGTGTTGGCCGCCGAACCCGACGGCACCGGCTGGCGCTGGCAGACGTGGCACCTGTACCCGGCGGCGTCCGGCGGGACGGTAGTCCACACGGCGAGCCGGTGGCGTCCGTGAGCCGCAAACACCTGTTCTGGCTTGCCGGCGGCCTGGCCGCGGCGTCCGTGGTGTCCTTGATAATCGGAATAATGTTGCTGCAGAAGGATATTGGGTCGTATATCGCGAGTAACTATCGCGAGTACTCCCGCGATGCCAACGGAGCGCGATACCTGTGCAACGGATCACCCGACCAGGTGGCCGACACGATCGCCGACTATCAGGAACCCGAGGCGCGCGCGGACAACGACGACAACGAGTACCTGCGCTATAGCAACAACATCGTGATCGTCGGCCCAGATGGCAACCACCCGTGCAGCATTCGCGTCGAAAGCCTCGACGCCGGATACAGCCACGGCTCGTTCGTCTACTTAGGCCCCGGGTTCGGTCCCGGGTCCCCGTCGAGCGGCGCCGGCGGTTCAGCCGGCGGGCCGGGCGGAACGAAATAACAAAGGAGACAACCATGTACCTCGCCTTCGATATCGGAAACGTGGACCTCGACCCCGTCCTGAAAGGCGTCGTCGCGACGCTGTTGTACTTCGTCGTCGGGATGGCCGTCCTGGTCATCGGGTTCTACATGGTCGATGTGCTGACCCCGGGCAAGCTGCGCCAGCTGGTGTTCGTCGACCGCCGCCCCAACGCGGTCGTGGTCGCCAGCGCAATGTATGTCGCGCTCACCACGGTCATCGTCAGCGCCATCGTCAACAGCTACAGCCAGTTGGCTCAGGGCCTCGTCGGCGTGGGGGTGTACGGGCTCCTGGGCGTGGTCCTGCTGGCCATCGCACTGCTGACACTGCACCTGGTGATCCCGGGCGGCTTCCACGAGCACGTCGACGACCCCGAGCTGCATCCGGGGTCGTTCGCGGTGGCCCTGATGCTGCTGGCCGTAGGAGGAGTGGCGGCCGCCGCGGTGTCATGACGACCACGCAGGAAGCGGTGAAGACCGCGCAACCGTCGACACGCTGGCGAGCCGTGCTGCTCGCCGCCGTCGCGGCGTGCGCGGCGTGCGGCATCATCTACGAACTGGCGCTGCTGACGCTGTCGGCGAGCCTCAACGGCGGCGGCATCGTCGCCACCTCACTGATCGTCGCGGGCTACATCGCGGCGCTGGGCATGGGCGCGCTACTGGTCAAACCGCTGCTGAGGCACGCGGGCATCATCTTCGTCGCCGTCGAGGCACTGCTCGGCATCATCGGCGGGCTGTCCGCGGCGACGCTGTACGCGGTGTTCGCCTTCCTGGACGGCTCGATCGGGTCGACGTGGGTGCTGGCGGTGAGCACCGCGCTGATCGGTGGCCTGGTCGGCGCCGAGGTCCCGTTGCTGATGACGCTGTTGCAGCGCGGCCGCACGTCCGGTGCGACCGACACCGGCCGCACGCTGGCCAACCTCAACGCGGCCGACTACCTCGGGGCGTTGGTCGGCGGATTGGTCTGGCCGTTCGCCCTGCTGCCGCATCTGGGGATGATCCGCGGCGCGGCGGTGACCGGCGTCATCAACCTCGTCGCGGCGGCCATTGTGGCGATGTTCTTGCTTCGGCGCGTCATCTCCACCGCGCAACTGGTGACGGCGCTATGCGCGCTCGCCGCGGCGCTCGGGTTGCTCGTCGTGCTGGTGGTGCATGCGCACGACATCGAAACGACGAGCCGCCAAAGGCTTTACGCCGACCCGATCATCGCCTACCGGCACACCGTCTACCAGGAGATCGTGGTCACTCGCCGCGACAACGACACCCGGCTGTATCTGGACGGCGGTTTGCAGTTCTCCACCCGGGACGAATACCGCTACACCGAGAGCCTGGTCTATCCCGCGCTCGGCAAGGGTGCACACTCGGTCCTGGTACTGGGCGGCGGTGACGGGCTGGCTGCACGAGAACTGTTGCGCCAGAAAGGGATCGATAAGATCGTGCAGGTGGAGCTCGATCCCGCGGTGATCGAGATCGCCCGCACCACCCTGCGCGACGCCAATGCCGGCGCGCTGGACAACCCGCGGGTCTCGGTCGTGATCGACGACGCCATGCGCTGGCTTCGGGCATCGCATCCCGAGCTGCGGCCCGCCGGCGGCTTCGACGCGGTCATCGTCGACCTGCCCGACCCCGATACACCAGTGCTCGGCCGGCTGTATTCAACCGAGTTCTATACCCTTGTGGCACATGCACTTTCCCCCGATGGGCTGGTCGTAGTCCAGGCGGGCAGCCCGTTCTCCACGCCGACCGCGTTCTGGCGCACGGTGTCGAGCATGCACTCCGCGGGGTATGCGGTCACGCCCTATCACGTGCATGTACCGACTTTCGGTGACTGGGGTTTCGCGCTGGCCCGTCCCGGCGACGTCGCACCGATCCCCACCATGCCCACCGACGCGCCGCCGCTGCGCTACCTCAGCCCACAGGTGCTGCAAGCCGCGACGGTGTTCTCCGACGACATCGCGCCGCGTCCACTCGAACCGTCAACGCTGGACAACCCGCGCATCGTCGAGGACATGCGCCACGGGTACGACTAACCGGCTCACTCCTCGTCGAGAGCGGCCAGCACCTCATCCGACAAGTCGACGTTGGTCCAGACGTTCTGCACGTCGTCGCTGTCGTCCAGCGCGTCGACGAGCCTGAACACCTTGCGGGCGGCCTCGACGTCGACCGGCACGCTGACCGACGGCTGAAAACTCGCCTCGGCCGATTCGTAGTCAATTCCGGCCTCCTGCAAGGCGGTACGCACCCCGACCAGATCGGTTGGCTCGGAGACGACTTCGAAGCTGTCACCGAGATCGCTGACATCCTCGGCGCCGGCCTCCAGCACCGCCGCCAGGACGTCGTCCTCGCTCAGGCCGTTCTTCTCCAGCGTCACCACGCCCTTGCGGGTGAACAGGTAGGAGACCGAACCCGGATCGGCCATGGTGCCGCCGTTGCGCGTCATCGCCACCCGCACCTCGCTGGCGGCGCGGTTGCGGTTGTCGGTGAGGCACTCGATCAGCACCGCCACGCCGTTAGGCGCGTAGCCCTCGTACATGATCGTCTGCCAGTCGGCGCCGCCGGCTTCCTCGCCGGCGCCGCGCTTGCGGGCGCGCTCGATGTTGTCGTTGGGCACCGAGGTCTTCTTCGCCTTCTGGATGGCGTCGTACAGTGTCGGATTGCCCCCCGGGTCGCCACCGCCGGTACGGGCGGCGACCTCGATGTTCTTGATGAGCCGGGCAAACTCCTTGCCACGGCGCGCGTCTTTGACGGCCTTCTGGTGCTTCGTGGTGGCCCACTTGGAATGGCCGCTCATCGCCGTCCTACCTCATTCCTCTTGGTTCTTGGCCAGACGATTCTACGTGGACGATTCGGGCCGGTTACCCGGCGACTCCCCATCCGGATCAGGACCCCCAGGCGTCACAGGCGATGCCGGGCGTGACGGTTGTGTGTGCACTGACGGCTTCGAGTGTGCGGTCACGGCGGGAATTCCGGGAAATCACCGCCCACGATGCACACTGAACGTCCTCGACGCGCGCTCGAACGCAACACTCGGGCGTTTCGGCACGCGCGATTTGGGAGAACCTGAGTGGGTGGATCAGAACCTACCGAAAGAGCCCGAGGACGCGACGAAGTCGACGGAGGAGCAGCGCCGGCTGCAGGAACAACTCGACCACCAGGATGACGATCCGGACGCGCCGGGTTTGCACCAGTCCCACCGCGATGTCCCGGATGAGAGCACCCGCTAGTCGCGGCCTTTGACGATGTCGACGAACAGCTGGTGGATGCGCCGGTCCCCGGTCATCTCCGGGTGAAAGGCCGTCGCCAGCTTGGGCCCCTGCCGGACCGCGACGACATGTCCCGCGGCTCTGGCCAGCACCTGCACGCCGTCGCCGACTCGCTCGACCCACGGCGCCCGGATGAACACCGCCCGCACCGGGCCGTCCAGGCCCTCGAACTCGACGTCGCCTTCGAACGAATCGACCTGGCGTCCAAAAGCGTTGCGCCGCACCGTCATATCGATCGCGCGTAGCGGCAGCGCCTGGCGTCCGTTGGCGCCCGCATCGAGGATCTCACTGGCCAGCATGATCATGCCGGCGCAGGCGCCGTAGGCCGGAAGCCCGTCGGCCAGCCGCGCCTGTAGCGGCGCGAGCAGGTCGAGGTCTGCCAGCAGGTGGCTCATCGTGGTCGACTCCCCACCCGGAATGACCAGGCCGTCGATCGCCTCGAGCTCGCTGCGGCGGCGCACCGGCATCGACTCGGCTCCGGCATCGCGCAGCGCCGCCAGGTGCTCGCGGGTGTCGCCTTGCAGCGCCAGCACGCCGATCCGCGGGCGGCTCACGGCTGGTATCCGCGCTTGAAGCGGGTCAGCCCCTCCTGCATGACCGCCGCGACCATCTCGCCGGACTGGGTGAAGATCTTTCCTTGGCACAGCGAGCGACCGCCGCTGGCCGACGGCGAGGACTGGTCGTAGAGCAGCCACTCGTCGGCCCGGAACGCCCGCATGAACCACATCGCGTGGTCCAGCGAGGACACCTGTAGATGCTGACGCACGTCGAGGTGGGTGACCTGCGCCGACCCCAGCAAGGTGAGATCGCTCATGTAGGCCAGCGCGCAGATGTGCAGCACCGGGTCGTCCGGCAGCGGATCCCGATGGCGGAACCACACCTGTTGCTGAGAGGCCTTGCCGGGCAACAGCTTTAGGCGCTCACGCGGCACGATGCAGACGTCCCACTCCTCGAACTGCTTGAACCCGGCATCGTCGAACACCTTGATCGAGTCCAGCCCGGGTAGCCCGTCGGGTGGCGGCGCGGCCGGCATCGCGTCCTGATGGTGGATGCCTTCCTGATCGGTCTGGAAGGACGCCCCCATGCTGAAGATGATTTCCCCGTGCTGGATGGCGTTGACCCGTCGGGTGGCAAACGAACCGCCGTCGCGGGTGCGCTCGACGATGAAAACCGTGCGCGCTAAAGCATCCCCGGGTCGCAGGAAGTACCCATGCAGCGAGTGCACCTGATAGCGCGGGTCGACGGTGCGTACCGCCGACACCAGGGACTGGCCGGCGACATGGCCCCCGAAGGTGCGCTGCAGAAATCCCGATTCCGGACTGAAGACGCTGCCGCGGTAGATGTTGACCTCGAGTTGCTCGAGATCAAGGATCTCTTCGATCGCCACGAGTGATTATTACCAGCCGCGCTCGGCCAGCCGATGCGGCTCCGCGAGCTGTTCGACGTTGATGCCCACCATCGCCTCGCCCAGGCCACGGGAAACCTTGGCCAGCACATCCGGATCGTCGTAGAACGTGGTGGCCTTGACGATCGCGGCGGCGCGCTGGGCGGGATCGCCGGACTTGAAAATCCCCGAGCCCACGAACACACCCTCGGCACCGAGCTGCATCATCATCGCCGCATCCGCGGGTGTCGCGATCCCGCCGGCGGTGAACAGCGTGACCGGCAGCTTGCCCGCCCGGGCCACCTCCACGACGAGGTCGTAGGGCGCTTGCAATTCCTTTGCCGCAACGAACAATTCGTCTTGCGCCAACGACGTCAGGCGACGGATCTCACCGCCGATGGCCCGCATGTGTGTGGTCGCGTTGGACACGTCACCCGTGCCGGCTTCGCCCTTGGAGCGGATCATGGCCGCGCCCTCGCTGATGCGCCGCAGCGCCTCGCCGAGATTGGTCGCCCCGCACACGAACGGCACGGTGAACTTCCACTTGTCGATGTGGTGGGTGTAGTCGGCGGGGGTGAGCACCTCGGATTCGTCGACGTAATCCACACCGAGGCTTTGCAGAATCTGCGCCTCGACGAAGTGCCCGATGCGCGCCTTGGCCATCACCGGGATCGTGACCGCGGAGATGATGCCCTCGATCATGTCGGGGTCGCTCATCCGCGACACCCCGCCCTGAGCACGGATGTCGGCGGGCACTCGCTCCAGCGCCATCACCGCGACGGCGCCGGCGCCCTCCGCGATCCGGGCCTGCTCGGGGGTGACCACGTCCATGATGACGCCGCCCTTGAGCATCTCGGCCATGCCGCGCTTGACGCGCGCCGTTCCGGTCTGGTTGGCCTGGCCCGACTGTGCGCCGCTGTCCACTAGCCCCTTCTCTCCTTGAACCATCGCGCTTCCACTCTAGTGGGGCGGACAAACGGGTTTCCCGACCGATTCGGGGGGCGGTTCGACGTCTGTCCAATACGGGGGTGCGACGACCGTCGCATTGTGCTTAATATTGCGTCAGCTGTTTGCGCAGACCGTTGCTTCAGGTGCGAATCCTTGGGTGGCAACCCTGGTCACACCCGCCGTGGCGGTGGCCGAGAAGAGGTTCCGGATGTTGCCGGATTTCGCGCTATTGCCACCGGAGATCAATTCCGCGCGCATGTACGCCGGACCGCGCTCGGGGACGATGTGGGCAGCGGCGGCGGCCTGGGACGGGTTGGCCGCCCAGTTGGCATCGGCGGCAAGTGCCTTCCAGTCGACGGTGTCGACGCTGACCGGCGGGGCATGGCAGGGTCCGGCGTCGATGACGATGGCGACGGCGGCCGCCCCGTATGTGCAGTGGTTGACCGCGACATCGGCGAAGGCAGAGCTGGTGGCCAACCAGGCCCGGTTGTCGGCGGGTGCGTTCGAGGCGGCGTTCACCGCGACGGTGCCCCCCGAGGTCGTTGCGGCCAACCGGGCACTGCTGATGACGCTGATCGCGACCAACATCCTGGGTCAAAACACCGCGGCGATCGCGGCGACCGAGGCCCAGTACACCGAGATGTGGGCCCAGGACGTGGCGGCGATGACGGGCTACGACGCCAGCACCACCGCGGTCGAGGCCGCATCGACACCATTCAGCGACCCGCCGCTGACCCTGACCAGCCTGCCCGCCCCGACGTTCACCTCGATCTTCCAGCAGCTGTTCAACTCGCTGACCCAGTCGCTGACCCGGGAGCTGATGAACCCGATGTCGCAGCTGCAGATGCTCTCGACGCCCGCCCAATTCGCGATGGAGCCCATGAACATGGTGATGGGCCAGCTGATGTCCGGTGCCAATCCGTTGCTGAGCGGCGCCGGCAGCCTCCCTGCGATCAATCCGCTGCTGGCATCGGCGGTTAGCCCGGGCATCGGTGGCGCGAGCACGGCGCAACTCGCCGGCAGCGTGGTCACCGCGGGTGTGGGCCGGGCCGGGTCGATCGGGGCGCTGTCGGTCCCGGCAACCTGGGCAGGTTCGGCCCCGGCGGCTGTCCCAGCCCCGGCAATTGCCGGGGCGCTCAGTGCCGGGGTGAGCCCAGTCTCGGCGGGGGTGGCCACAACGCCGTACCTGCCCTCGATGAACATGCCCGGGCGATTGATCGGTGCCCTCACCCCGGCCGTCACCGCAGCCCGCCAAGGTGTGATACCCCGCCCGGTGCCGGACTAGCCAGGCGGAACGCAGATGACGTTCGTGATCACCAACCCCGACGCGATGGTGACGGCCGCCGACGAGTTGCAAGGGATCGGTTCGGCTTTAGAGGCGACGAACGCGGCCGCGGCGGCCCCGACGACGGGAGTGCTAGCGCCGGCCACGGATTCGGTATCGGCGCGAGCGGCGGCCCTGCTGGACGCGCAGGCCCAGCAGTATCAGGCGCTCAGCGCGCAAGCGGAACTGTTTCACAACCAGTTCGTGCAGACGCTGATCACCGCGAAGAACGCGTATGCCGAAACCGAGACCACCAACGCCGCCGCCATGCAGTCCTCGACGTCCAACAACATCGCGCTGATCATGGGCGGCACCGGGGACCCGTCGCCGGACCTCAAGTACCTGACGTCGATCGAGCAGGCGTATCTCGCCCAGAACTATTCCGGGTACACCCTGGTGAGTCTGCAAACGCCGGAACAGTTTTGGCCGGTGACCGGCGTCAACAGTGAATTCTTCGGCAACTCGGTTTACCAGGGCTTCGCGACGCTGAACAGCGCGATCCTGACGCAAACGGCCGCCGGCAATCACGTTCTCGTCGTGGGATATTCGCAAAGCGCCACCATCGCCAGCCTGGAAATGCGCTATCTGCAAGCCCTGCCGGCGGCCCTACGGCCGAGTCAGGACCTGCTGAACTTCATGTTGCTCGCCGATCCGAACAATCCGATGGGCGGCATCCTGACGCACTTCATCCCGGGCTTCGGTACGTTCCACTTCGCAACACCGCTCGTGACGCAGTACGCGACTTCCATTTTCACGCTGCAATACGACGCCATCGCCGACTTCCCGGTGCACCCGTTGTGGCTTCCGTCGGACCTCAACGCCCTTTTCGGCTTCCTTGATCTGCACTCCACGGTTCCCTACCTTCCCGCCGCACAAGTAGCCGCCGCGATCCAACAGCAAATAGGCAACGTGACCTTCCATTTCATGTCCACCGCGCAATTGCCGCTGCTGGATCCGCTGCGGATGCTGCCCATCCTGGGGAACCCGTTGGCCGACTTGCTCCAACCGTTCCTCAAGCCGATCGTCGACCTGGGCTATGCGCCCGGGCTGCTTCCCGGCCTCAACCCGCTCAGCGTTGCGGGTTACGTCGGCCAGGGCGCCACGGCCGGAATCACGTCTCCGCTGATCGCCGGATTGCCTCCGCTGGTCTCCAACGGCGTCGCGAGCGGGTTCTAGCTCAACGGATGGACTGCAGCTGGGGCAGTCGGCCGGGTGCATCGCTGTCGGCCATCGCGATCGCGTCGGCAAGCAGTTCGGACAGCTGACGCGGGTATACGGTCTGGCCCGCGGCCACCAGTTCGGCGATGGCGTTGGCGTCGCACCAGCGGTGGCAGTGGATGTAGCGGCGTTCCAGTTCGGTCCGGCCGGTGCAGGACGGCTCGAAGCGTTGCGTGCGGCGCACGAAGAAGAACTCCTCGCTGTCGATCAGCGCGCCGTTGAACTCGAACACCTCGTCGCGCCGCCAGATCGGTCCGACCATGTCGGCCGACGCGACCTGTAAACCGGTCTCCTCGGCTAACTCTCGCGCGGCGGCCTCGGCCAACCGTTCGCCCGGGCGCACCTCACCGCCCACGGTGAACCACCACCGAGGCGCGTCGGCGACCGCCGGGTCCGAGCCGCACAGCAACAGCACCGCGCCGCTGTCGTCGACCAACACCACCCGCGCCGAGGTGCGGTGTTTGGGCACCCCGTGGCCGGTGTAGGCCAGCGCGTGCGGCCGCTCGACGATCTCGAAATAGGTTGGCAGCGACGCTGTTCCACCGAGGCGAAGGGCACGCACCGGGCGCCGCTCGGCCAGCGCGAGGGTGTCGCGGACCGCATCGTTGTGAAATCGGCGGGCCAGCATCAGCCGGGCCTCGGCGTCGGCCAACTCGGCGATGAGGCCGGCCGGCAGCGCCGCCGAGTCGACCATCGCCAGCGCGGCCGACAACTCGTTTTCGGCGTTCTCCCGCGCCGAGCGGGGCGCCCGCTCGGCGGCATCGGCCAACGCAGAAAGTCGTCGGCCCTCGGCGGAGCGGCCGTAGGCGTCGATCGCGACCGCGCGTGCGACCACCGCGCGCCGCGCCAGCGCGCCGTCGAGAGCCTGCCAGGACAGGTCGTAACGGACGTTGAGCCGGTCCAGCCGATGGGCCGTCCGGATCGCCCAAATACCGGTCAGCGCAAGCACAATGAGCAGCACTATGAGGACCGCAAGCAGCCAGGTCATCAGCTGGCCACCTGAATCTTGGCGCCCGAGCCGGCGACCGTCTCGTATACCCGCATGATCTGACTGGCCACCACCGACCAGTCGTAGCGCGCAACGGCTTCGGACGCGACAGCCACGTACCGTTCGCGCAGTACGTCGTTTTCCAGCATCTCGATCAGCCCATCGGCCAGTCCGGCGGCATCGCCGACCGGCACCAGGCGCCCGGCCTCTCCGTCGCACAGCACGCGACGGAAGGCGTCCAGGTCGCTGGCCACCACCGGCGTGCCGGCGGCCATTGCCTCGACCAGGACGATGCCGAAACTCTCGCCGCCGATGTTGGGCGCGCAGTAGACGTCGGCA
>NZ_JBVAXR010000004.1:208301-210354 GCF_055419445.1 Mycobacterium sp. IDUB_19
GCCAGCCACTGGGGCTGCAGCATGTGCCAGTCTTCGGGGTGGGCGGCGATGTTGGTGGCGAATTGGTCGGCCAGCGCCTGAGTGATGGTTTTGACGTCCCCGCTGGAGCAGTCCAGCGGCGGGAATATCTCGACGGGCCAGCCGTCGCCCTCGTTCCAGCAATGCGCGGGCAGCAGGGCCGCCCCGGTTTCGATCGCGAGCTTCGCCGGCCCGGCCGGCATCCGGGTGGGTTCGCCGAAGAATTCGACTTCAACACCGCTGCGGGTCAGATCGCGCTCGGCCATCAGGCACACCGCCCGGTTGGCCCGCAGCCGCTCGCACAACACCTCGAAGGGCGGTCGTTCGCCGCCGGAGTGCGGCAGCACTTCAAAGCCGAGGCTTTCGCGGTATGCGATGAAACGCCGGTACAGCGACTCGGGTTCGAGTCGCTCCGCGACCGTGGTGAAGGTGCCATACGTCTGGGCCAGCCAGACCCCGGCCGTGTCCCAGTTGCCGCTGTGCGGCAGCGCCATGACAACTCCACGGCCTTCGGCCAAGGCCGCGTCGATATTGCCCGCCCCCTGGAACGTCTCATCGACCTGACGGGCCAGCGCGTGGTGGTCCATCGTCGGCAGCCTGAACGCCTCTCGCCAGTAGCGGCCGTAAGACGCCAGGGAGGCCCGCATCAGGCTGTCCGGTACCTGCGCCGGCGGCACACCGATGACCCGGGCCAGGTTCTTGCGCAGCTGGTCCGGCCCGCCGTTGCGGGCGGCGTAGCGCGCTCCGGTCTCGAATACACTGCGCGCGGCGAACTCTGGCACCGCGCGCACCGCCATCCAGCCGGTCGCGTACACCCAGTCGGCCGCCGTCCGGGCCAACAGGTTGCGTGGCGCCGTAAGCGCCTTCAGGCTCGCCGGTGTGGAGATCACGACTCGCTCGTTTCCCTGCTTGCCGGACTTGGCGGTAACGGTTCATTGGCCCCGGGCGACGTCCGCACCCGGTGCAACCGCTGCGCGCAGGTGACCAGGCTCGCCACCGCCAGCACCCACATCGCCACCGGCAGTGCCGGCGGCCATGCTACGAACGGAAAGTCCGAAACGCCAGCGCCGGTCAGCACGATGATCAGCCGTTCCGGCCGTTCGATGATGCCGCCGTCGCCGCGCAGCCCGCTGGCCTCGGCCCGGGCCTTGATGTAGGAGATCACCTGCGAGGTGACCAGGCAGATCAGCGTCGCCACCGCGAGCGGCTTGTCGTGCAGGCCGAAGACAATCCACCACAGCAGCCCGCAGAACACCGCACCGTCGCTGATGCGGTCGCAGGAGGCGTCCAGCGTCGCGCCGAAGCGGGTGCCGCCGCCCCTTTCCCGGGCCATCGCCCCGTCGAGCATGTCGAAGAGCGCGAAAAACCAGACCACACACCCGCCGGCGAACAGCTTGCCCATCGGGAAGAGGGTCAACGCCCCTGCCACCGAGGCGATCGTGCCCAGGATGGTGACGCCGTCCGGGGTCAAACCGACCCGCAGGGCTGCCCTGGCGAGCGGACTACTGAGCCGTGCGAACGCAGCCCGGGACAGAAAGGGCGCCTTGCTCATGAGCGCCGCTTCTCGTCATCGCTGCGCTCTGCATCGTCGCCGGCGCGACTCATTGCTTGTTTCGCCCATTCGGTGGCCAGCAACTCGCGCGTCTCGCGCAGCAACTGCGGGATCACCTTGGCGCCGCCGACGATGGTGATGAAGTTCGCGTCGCCACCCCACCGCGGCACCACGTGCACATGCAGGTGCTCGGCCAGTGACCCGCCCGCCGACGTCCCCAGATTCAGCCCGACGTTGAATCCGTGCGGGCGCGAGACGTTCTTGATGACGCGAATCGCCTTCTGGATGAACGCCATTAACTCCGCGCTCTCGGCATCGGTCAGGTCTTCGATTTCGGACAACCGCCGGTAGGGCACCACCATCAAATGCCCGGGGTTGTACGGGTAGAGGTTGAGCACGGCATAGACGAGTTCTCCGCGGGCGACCACCAGACCGTCCTCGTCGGGCAGTTGCGGAATGTCGCTGAACGGCTCCTCGGTTTTG
>NZ_JBVAXR010000004.1:210453-252532 GCF_055419445.1 Mycobacterium sp. IDUB_19
CGCAGGACGTCAGTGGCCTCGTCCCACATCTCGTCGGAGCCGGAGTATTTCTCCGGGTCTTTGGTGGACAGCTCCAGGTAGAAGTCGTTGAGCCCGTAGTCGGCCAGCAAGTCGAGCACGAAGCGCAGCAGCGAGGTCAGCTCGTCACGCATCTGCTCTCGCGTGCAGTAGATGTGCGCGTCGTCCTGAGTCATGCCGCGCACCCGGGTCAGCCCATGTACCACGCCCGACTTCTCATAGCGGTACACGCTGCCGAACTCGAAGAGCCGCAATGGAAGCTCGCGGTACGACCGACCGCGCGACCGATAGATCAGGTGGTGCATCGGGCAGTTCATCGGCTTGAGGTAGTAGTCCTGCCCGGGCTTGCGCACCGTCCCGTCCGCGTTGAACTCCGCGTCCAGGTGCATCGGCGGGTACATGCCGTCGGCGTACCACTCGAGGTGGCCCGACGTGATGTACAGCTGCTCCTTGGTGATGTGCGGGGTGTTGACGAACTCGTACCCCGCCTCGATGTGCTTGCGCCGCGAATACTCCTCCAGCTCGCGGCGGATGATGCCGCCCTTGGGGTGGAAAACCGCCAGGCCGGAACCGATTTCGTCGGGGAAGCTGAACAGGTCCAGCTCGACCCCTAGCTTGCGATGGTCGCGGCGCTGGGCCTCCTCGATCAGCTCCAGGTGCTTGTCGAGCGCCTCCTGCGACTCCCAGGCGGTGCCGTAGATGCGTTGCAGACTGGCGTTGCTCTGGTCGCCGCGCCAGTAGGCCGCCGAGCTACGGGTGAGCTTGAACGCCGGGATGTGCTTGGTGGTCGGGATATGCGGCCCGCGGCACAGGTCACCCCAGACCCGTTCGCGGGTGCGGGGATTGAGGTTGTCGTAGGCGGTGAGTTCGTCGCCGCCGATTTCCATGATTTCGGCCATGTTCTCGGTCAAGCCCGACTTGTCATCGACGAGTTCGAGCTTGTACGGCTCGTTGGCCAGTTCCTCGCGCGCCGCGTCCTTGGATTCGTAGACCCGCCGGTCGAACAGCTGGCCGTCCTTGACGATCTGACGCATCCGCTTTTCCAGCTTCGTCAGGTCTTCGGGGGTGAACGGTTCCGCCACGTCGAAGTCGTAGTAGAAGCCGTCCGCGATCGGCGGCCCGATGCCCAATTTGGCCTGCGGGAACAGGTTCTGAACGGCCTGGGCCAAGACGTGTGCGGCCGAGTGCCTGATCACGCTGCGGCCCTCGTCGGTGTTGGCCGCGACCGGGACCACCTCGGCGTCGGCGTCGGGCACCCAGCTCAGGTCGCGCAGCTTGCCGTCGGCGTCGCGCACCACCACGATCGCATCCGGAGTACCCCGGCGCGGCAACCCCGCCTCCCCGACCGCGGCGGCCGCGGTAGTCCCGGCAGGAACCCGGATCGGGGCTACTGGGACGGATTGTGCGGGGGCGCTCATCGGGTTGGGTCTCCAAGGCTTCTGTGGGAATTGATCCTGATTGATCGATGTCATGCTATCGGGGCGCGCCCCGAAGGGCCCAAGCCCTCAACGTCGTCAGGGCTGGCCGGGTTTGAGTTTCACGAACAACGCATCGGCTTCGGCCAGCAGCGTGTCGCCGTCGGTCAACCTGCCCGACACGAAGATTTTGCGGCCGTCCACCGCATCGATGCCGGCGTCGAACTGCAGCTCTTTTTCGATCGGCACGATATTGCGGTAGTCGATCTTCAAATATGCGGTGCGTTGGCGGGGGCTGCCGGTGAGCACCGACGCGGTGAGGCCCAACACGGTGTCGAACAGCATGCCCAGGGACCCGCCGTGCACGGCGCCGTTGCGTCCCAGGTGGAACCGCGCGAACCGCGCCCAGCCTTCGATGCGACCGTCCTCGGTCTTGCGCGACCCGATCGGCACCGTGAGGATGTTGCCGCGCACCGGCAGGTCCATCCGCCGACCCGACGGCGACGCCCACTCGTCGGCGTCGTAGGGGCTCAGCAGCGCGGACAGTTTTTCCAGCGTGTCCGCGGCCTCGGCGATGACCTCGTCGGGCGCGTCGACGGCACGCGCATGGTCCTGCAGCTTGCGCACCGCGTCGATGAACCGGCCGTAGTCGGGCCCGCCCTTGCTCGTCGGTTCGGGAGGGTTGAATCCCCCACCGGGGTGTTTCTGATGGTCGCCGGGCACCAGAACACCGTATTGGGTGGCCGGTTACTTCGCTCCGGCAGCCGCCAGGGTCTCGAACTCGTGGTCGCTGAGCGTGATTTCGGCGGCCGCCACGTTCTCCTCCAGGTGCGCCACCTTCGACGTGCCCGGAATCGGCAACATCACCGGCGAGCGCTTCAGCAACCAGGCCAATGCCAGCTGCGACGGCGACGCGTGGTGGTCGTCGGCGATGCGCTGCAGCGGGCCGTCGGGAGCCGCCAGCGGCCCGGCCGCCAGCGGGAACCACGGGATGAAGCCGACACCCTGTTCGGTCGCGGCGTCGACCAGCGGTTCGGCCTTGCGCACCGACAGGTTGTACATGTTCTGCACCGAAACGATCTGGGTGATCGCCTGCGCCTCGTTCAACTGGTCGACGTCGACCTCGGACAGCCCGATGTGGCGGATCTTGCCTTCGTCCTTCAGCTTGACCAGCTCGCCCACCTGGTCGGCCAGCGGCCACTTGGGGTCGACGCGGTGTAGCTGGAACAGGTCGATGGCCTCGACGCCCAGGCGGCGCAGGCTCATCTCACACTCCTGCCGCAAGTACGCCGGGTAGCCCATCTCGATCCAGACATCCGGACCCGTCCGCAAAAACCCGGCCTTGGTCGCGATCACCAGGTTGTCGTAGGGGTACAGCGCCTCGCGGATGATGTCCTCGGAGATGTAGGGCCCGTAGGAGTCCGCGGTGTCGAAGAAGTCAACGCCTAGTTCGGCGGCGCGGCGCAACACCCGGCCACATTCATCGCGATCGGCAGGTGGGCCCCAGACGCCCTTACCGACGATGCGCATCGCCCCGAATCCGAGGCGGTTGACGGTCAGATCGCCGCCGAAGGTGAACGTTCCAGAAGCTTCGGCAACGGTTTTCGAGTTTTGTGCGGTCACGCCTACGAACTTACGCTCCAAGAGCATTCGCGCATCCCGGCGTGGCAAGCTGGGCATGTGGACCTAGCTGCCCTCGAGGAACTTCCGCTGAGTTACTCCGAGGTGGGCGCGACCGCCGCGGGAGAGCTGCCCGCGGGATACGGCCACCTTCACGTCGAGAAACAGATCGGCACGGGCCAGCAGCGTTTCGACCGGGCCGCCGAGGCCGTGATGCGCTGGGGCATGCAACGCGGAGCCGGGCTGCGGGTGAAGGCCAGCTCCGAGGTCGCGGCCCTCGACACGGTGGTGTTGGTGCGGATGGGCTTTCTGCCCGCGCCGTGCCGGGTCGTATACGTGATCGACGAGCCCGACATCCGCGGTTTCGCCTACGGCACGCTCGAAGGCCATCCCGAATCCGGCGAGGAACGCTTTGTCGTCCGCCGGGACCCGGCCACCTCCGCGGTCTTCGCCGAGGTGTCGGCCTTCTCCCGGCCCGCCACCTGGTGGAGCAGGCTCGGTGGCCCGGTGGTGTCGGTGGCCCAGCGCGTCATCGCCAAGCGCTACCTGCGCGGGGTGTAGACCGCCGCTAGGAGCTCCAGCCGGCCAGCAGGCGTTGCGCACCGGCGCACATTCCGTCGATGACCTCGGCCACCGAGGCGTCGTCACGGATCATGCCGACACCCTGACCGGCATCGACCGGGGCGATCTTGCGGTCGTCGGCGTCGATCGCGGCGGCCAGCTCGTCGCAGGCCGGCGCATCGAGTGCGTCCTCCTTGCCCGTCCAGCGCGCGACGAACTCATTGGTCAACACCCGCGAGGGGAACCGCGCCGGCCACGGCAGGCCCTTGGCGACGTCGAAGGCCCGGGTGACCGCTGTGTCGGTCGACCCGGCCGCGATCAGGGCCTGGCGGCTGCCGTCGCCGGTCAGCGCCTCCGGACACGCGGCGAGTCGGGTGCCCACCCAGGCTCCGCTGGCACCGGCGGCCAGCACCGCGGCCAGGCTGCGCGCCGAGGCGACACCGCCGCCCGCGAGCACCGGCACCGACACCGCATCCAAAACGGTGTCGAGCAACGGCAGCGTCCCGAGCTTCGTATCGCCGTGCCCGCCGCCCTCGGAACCGCGCGCCACCAGGATGTCGATACCCGCGTCGACCGCCTGACGGGCCCCGAGAGCGTCGTATACCTGTGTGACCGTGGCGATTCCGGCGTCATGGGCCTTGTCGATCCACGACCAGTCGGTGCCGAAACTGACCGACAGCAAGACGGGCCGCGCGGCCAGGGCGTCCTGGAGCAACCCCGCCTCGTTGCGCATCACCCAGTCCACCAAGCCGATTCCGAACGTGCCGTCCACGTGTTGCAACTGGGTCGCCAGCAGTTCTCTGGTCGCGACACTGCCCATGCCGACCATGCCCAGACCGCCGGCGGCGCTGACCGCGGCGGCCAGCCGGCCACCCGCGACGCCGCCCATCGGGGCGTTGACGATGGGCACCCGCAGGCCGAACTCCCTTGACCAGGGCGTGGCGAGCATCGGCGCTAGTGAGACTGCGAGGGGATGCTCTTGAGCACCGTCAGCATGATCACCGAATCCTCGACCGCGTGCAGAGCATGGCGTTGCGCCGGAATCGCGACATGGTCGCCGGTTTTGCCGTCCCAGGAGTCGCCACCCGTCGTCAGGCGCACATGACCCTGCAGCACCTGCAGCGTGGCCTCGCCGGGGCTGTCGTGTTCGGACAGGTCGTGGTCGGCGAGCAGCGCGAGCACGGTCTGCCGGAGTTCGTGGTCGTGGCCGCCGTGGATGGTGTGCGCGGCGCGTCCGCTGTGCGACTGCCGGGCTTCGGCCAGCTTTTCGGCGGCCAGGCTGGTCAGCGAGATTGATTCCATTGGGTAAGTCCCCTCGGTGTGACGGTGGGCTGACGGTCGGCTATCAGTGGTCTCAAGCGGTCAATAGAAGTATCCCCGCCACAATCAAGGCAACGACCTTGACCACCTCGAAAGCGACGTAGGCGTAGTGAGCCCGGGAGCGGGGCCCGTCCGATCCGGCGAGCACCGCATCCGAGCGGCGAGTCAGCCGGGGACGCACCGCGATCAACTGCACGGCGAGCGCGGCGAACGCAACGCAAAATGCGACGACAATCCGCGTCGGCATCGGGCCGTCCACCGCGACCGCCAGGATGACGATGGCGAAAGCGACCTCGACGGTATTGAGTGCCCGAAAGACCAAACGCCCGATGCCGAGTCCGATCTGCAAGGTCACGTTGGGCGCCCGGAACTTCAGCGGGGCTTCCAGGAACGAGATGGCCAGCACCATGCCAAGCCAGACGAACGTGACCGCAACGGCGACCGCCATTTCGGTGCTCATCTTCAGGCCTCCTGCAGCTCGAGGTGAGCGACACACAGATCCGGTTCGACGAACGCATCGAGGCGGTCGACGGCAACCGGCGATCCCCAGCTTTCCAGGGCTCCTTGCATGAGCCCAAGGTGGACGGGACACACGACGCTGGTTCGGCTTTCGGCGAGTTCCAGGAACGGGCAGTGCCGCAGGCCGACCTGTTGTTTCCCGTCGGCCCGCCGGTGCTCGGGGGCAAAACCAAGCTGGTCGAGCACGTCGACCAGCTGACGAATGGCCGTCTGCGGGCTCTGGGCATCTCCGCGCGCCGAGTCAGCGCTCGAATCGAGCTGTCGTCCCCACGCCCGCCCGGCGGCCAGCGCCTTGGCGCCCGAATCCTTGTCGGCCGCGAACGCCATCGTCAGTATCTCGGCGAGCAACCGGTAGTGGCGCGTGCCGCCGCGGTCCATCTGCCTGACCGCCTGGAACATCAGCGGTGGACGCCCCGGCCCCTTTCGCCCCGGCTCGACCTGTTCCACCTGGCCGTCGCCGACCAGGCTGTCGAGGTGAAAGCGAACGGTGTTGGGATGCACGCCCAGCACATCGGCGATCGCAACGATGGTCAGCGGATCCCGGGATGTTCGCAATGTCTGAAGCACCGCACGACGGCGACCCGCGGACTCCCCCGTTGACATCGCGATCTCCCTCACGCCCCTTCGGAAACGTCGGCCTTCGGCTCGGCGGCCACCAAGGGCGCGTCGACGCCCAGCGCACCGAGCTTGGCCGCTCCGCCCGGTGACCCCAGCGGAGCGTCGCGCCCCGGCAGGGTCTCGGAGAAAAACGCCTCGTTGTCGGCCAGGTGCGGCTGCAGTTCCTCGGGCAGGTCGTCTTCGTAGTAAATCGCCTCGACCGGGCATACGGGCTCGCATGCGCCGCAGTCCACGCATTCGTCGGGATGGATGTACAGCGCACGGCCGCCCTCGTAGATGCAGTCCACCGGACATTCGTCCACACATGCCCGATCCAGCACATCGATGCAGGGCTTCCCGATAACGTAGGTCATGCGCTAGAGTTTACACAATCATAGTTGTGAAAACTAGGAGGGACGGGCAAGTCCATGGCTCCCATGTCAAGTCGCGCAGACGACAGCGTTGCGGGCCACTGGCTGCTCGCGCGGCTGGGGAAACGAGTCCTTCGCCCGGGCGGTGTCGGGCTCACCCGCACGATGCTGGCCGGCGCCGCTGTGACCGACGCCGACGTGCTCGAGCTGGCGCCGGGCCTCGGCCGCACCGCCGCCGAGATTCTCACCCGCCAACCGCGCTCGTATGTGGGCGCCGAACAGGACCCCGATGCGGCAGAAACGGTTCGCGACGTCATCGCCGGACACCTGGGCGGGTCCGGCACGGTCCGGGTTGCTGACGCGGCCGACACCGGATTGCCCGATGCCAGTCGTGACGTCGTCATCGGCGAAGCGATGCTGACCATGCAGGGCGATGCCACCAAGCACGCCATCGTCGCCGAGGCCGCACGGGTGCTGAGGCCGCGCGGCCGCTACGCGATCCACGAACTCGCGCTGACGCCCGACACCGTCTCCGAGGAGATCAGCACGGAGATCCGGCAGTCGCTTGCCCGCGCGATCAAGGTGAACGCGCGTCCGTTGACCATTGCCGAATGGTCGCGACTGCTGTCGGAGCACGGCCTGGTCGTCGACCGGGTCGTGACCGCCCCGATGGCACTTCTGCAACCACGCCGGGTCATCGCCGACGAGGGGCTTTTGGGAGCGTTACGGTTTGCCAGAAATGTGCTACTCAATCCGGATGCACGCAAGCGGGTGCTCACGATGCGCAACACGTTCCGCAAGCATCGCGAGCGGCTGACCGCCGTCGCGATCATCGCCCGTAAACCGGAATAGCCGGGCTCACCCGTCCAGCTGGTGACAAAGGCCTCTGACCGGGCTCGGTCAATCTCGATACCGTCACGCGTAGCGCGCTAAGCCGACTGCGGCAGGGCGCGTTACGGCGCCGACGAGTGAGGGAAGAGCCATGTCAACAGGTAGCGCGCGATTGGGAATTGTCGTCGGAGTCGACGAATCACCGACCGCCCAGATGGCCGTGCAATGGGCCGCGCGGGACGCCGAGCTGCGAAAAATCCCGCTGACGCTCGTCCACGCGACCTCACCGGAGTTCACGATGCGCCCGAACGTTCGGCCGCCGGCGGGCCTGGTGCGCTGGGAACGGGACCGCGGGCGAGCGCTCCTCGACGACGCATTCAAGATGGTTGAAAATGCCTGTCAGCGTGGCGGACCCGCTGAGGTCCACACTGAACTCTCGTCGTCGGCTGCCGTTCCCACGTTGGTCAACTTGTCAAAAGATGCCGAATTGGTGGTCGCCGGATGCCACGGCAGTGGGCAGTGGCCGGGCCATCGGCTCGGTTCGGTGAGCACCGGCCTCCTTCGTTACGCGCATAGCCCGATCGCGATCGTCCACGACGAGGATCCATCGCTGTCGCATCCCAGTCAGGCACCGGTTTTGGTCGGCATCGACGGCTCGTCGGCATCCGAATTGGCGACCGCGATCGCCTTCGATGAAGCTTCGCGCCGCAACGTCGGATTGGCCGCTTTGCATGCATGGAGCGACACCGATATTTCGAAGTGGCCCGGAATCGATTGGCCCGCAACCGAGTCGACGGCGGAAGAGATATTAGCCGAGCGTTTGGCGGGTTGGCAGGAACGGTATCCCGATGTGCGGGTCACCCGCACCGTCGCGTGCGACCAGCCGGCTCGACAGCTCGTCGAACGGTCAAAGCACGCTCAGCTGGTGGTGGTCGGCAGCCGGGGTCGCGGCGGATTCGCCGAAATGCTGGTGGGTTCCGTCGGCGAGACCGTTGCCCAGATGGCGCAGGTGCCGGTGATCGTCGCGCGCGAGTCGGTGTCCTGAGTCAGCCGCTGCAAAGCGACTCAGTACCGGGCGGGGCTGTGCGGGGCGATCGTAAGAGATGTCTCCGCTCGGCGTTTGATTCCACGCAACAAGGCCCGCGTGCTGAGGGCGACGACCGGCCTAGCCAGTTCCATGGCAAACACTTCGCCCGGCCTGCGCAAGGCGAACCTGACGCGGGTGAGCAGTCGCACGCGGTCCTCCCAGTGTGGCTGAACGTGGAACGACCACACTGCATTCCAGCGCGGATCCGATGTCGTGGCATGGAGCACGATGTACTTTTCGGACACGATCTCGGTGACGCCGAGCTGCACACCATCGGTCTGGCCCATCCAGCCTTCGGGAGCCAGGCGCACCAGATCCCCCACCGCGAGTTGTTGCCATTCCGGATGCAGTCGGTCGGTGCTGTGATAACCAAGACCGGCAAGGTTCATCAGTCCGTCGCAGCCATAGAAGCCACCGCGGTCCAGCCCCATCTGCAGCAGCCACGGCCAGACCGCGGAGCTGGGGCCGTCGATGTAGATTGCTTCGGTGGTCTGAATGGCGGGATCGGCCACCAAGTTGTCGCCGGGCAGCACCATCCGGCATTCCGATTTCGTTGTGCCCCAATTGCGGTAATAGCGCCTCGCGCCGTACAGCAACGAAAGCAGCGCCGCGGTCTTGGTGATCGGCCTGATCAGGTGCGTCATGATGTTTCCCACCGAGTCTGCGTGGCTGGTTGGACGTTCCGTTCGATCTGACCACTTCTGATTGCGTGCCGGTAGGGACCGAAGTCCCCTTTGCGTTCTGGGCATCAACGCGCGGCCACGGCGGATTCGAGTTCGGCAAGACATTGCTCGGTCAGCGGTATCAAGGTGTCGATATCGGGCACCGCATCACGACCAGCCGCGTAGCCGAATCCAATGCGGTCGGAGTACGAGCAGGTCGTGACGTTGAGCGCCATCCCGTCGTAGACGGTCGACACCGGATAAATCTCTTCGATATGCGCGCCGTTCCAATACATTTCGTCCCCGGGCCCCGGCACGTGCGAAATCGGGACGTTGAAGCCGGTCCGTATCCGCGGAGTGAACGGCAGCAGCGGAGAAATGACGGTCGCGGCGATGCTTGCCGCATTCGTCAGCAGCGATGCCGCCGATCCCCGTTTCGCCACCCAGCGTTTTCCTTCCGACATCGAACGGTGAATCAGACTCAACCGCGCGATCGGGTCATCCAGATTGGTTCCCAACGGACATAGCCAAAGACCGAACATGTTGCCGTGCTGGTCAATTGACGGATCAGCCTTGTGATCGCGGACCGTGATCGGGCAGACGCCGACCAATGACTGGGTGGGCAATTCACCGCGGTCGCGCAACCAGCCGCGCACAACGCCGGCCACTATCGTGGTCACCACGTCGTTGGCGGTGACACCGGCGGACTCTTGCACCGCCTGGATGCGACTCTTCGCCCAGCTACCCGCGCAGACCACACGCTCGGGTCCCAGACGGCCGTTGAATCGTGTGTAAGGCGCCCCAAGGGGCCACCCGGTCGTGTAACCGATCAAGCCGTCCATCATCGTCGACAACTCTCCCGTGACGACTCGCTCGATCAGACCCAGACTCGACGCCGTGGTGTCGACCACCGCCCGTACCGGTGCAGTCAGACGAGACAGCAATCCTGTCGACGCTGGTGGCGAGGCGGGTTCGGCACGGTGATCGGCATAGAAGGGCGGCATCGACCGACGCGTCGGGTCACGACTCAGTGCGTCGGCGATCATCCGAAGACCGGCCACCCCGTCGATGAGGGTGTGATGCACCTTGATGTAGAACGCGAATCGGCCATCGTCGAGGCCGTCGATCAGATAAGAGATCCACATCGGGCGGGACCGGTCGAGCCGCTCTGCGTCCAGCTCGCCGATCAACTGCCAGAAGGCGTCGTTGCCCCCAGACACCGTGCGGCGCAGGCAATGTCGGCTCACATCCACGCTTTCGCATTCACGCCACACCCAGATGCCGGCGGTATCGACACCCCAATGCGGATATCGGCGAAGCCTGGGATCTATCGATGCGTTTCCGGCGAGCGTCTCCCGGTACAGGTCGTCGACATAGGCCGGACCGGCCTGCGCGGGCGGCGACATGATCAGCACGACGCCGGCATGCATGGGGTTCGACACCAACTCCGCGGCCATCATTGCCGCGTCCAGCGGATCCAGCGGATGCATGCCAACCTCCGAGACTAGGCAGGGTGATCGCGGCGCGTCGCCGCTTCGTCCAGAAGCCCGGACTGCAGCAGTGCGTCCCCCACGAACCGCTGCACCGGCTGCGAACGGAAGAATCCCGTGTGGCCGCCGCGATACCAAACGATTTCCGGTTTACCCCAGTGCTCCCACAGACGGATCACCTGCTTGCGTGGATGCACAACGCGGTCAGCGATACCTGCGTAGATGAAACGGCCCCGCATTGGCACCAACGGAGTGAGCGATAACGGCGAGACCATACGCCCGATCGGTTCGGCCAATCTCATCGTCTGAAAGCGGGGATCTTCGTGACTGAGGCCGGAGTGGCGCCCCAGCAATTCCACCAGGTCGGCCACCGGGACGCCGAGTATCGCGCAGGTGAGGCCCTTGTCGAGGCTGGCGACCAGCGACGCGATGTAACCGCCGAGCGACAGGCCGTTCAACCCGATCAGTGACTCGGGCTCCTGCAGGCGGATCCAGGACAACAACCGCCGGATATCCCACACCGCCTGAGCCGTCGCGTGAATGTCATCAAGCACATCCTCCCCCGGAAATACCGCACCCTTCGGCAGACCACGCGACCGGGGGCCATGCATCGGGAGCACCGGCATGACGACGTTCAGACCCAGCTCATCGTGCAGTTTCCAGGCGCGGAACAGCGCGAGATCGAGTGCGGCACGACCCATCTCGGTTCCGTGTACGCAGACCAGCCAGGGACGCGGTTCCTCGTGACGCAGCAACAGTGCGTACTCACGATTGTTCCCCGGGTAACTCATCCATCGTTGCGCACCGGGTTCGCCCGGGTGCGGCGCGTACCCGCTGTCGAAGACGATGCGATGGAAGGAGCGTCTGCGCCCCTTGACCTTTCGCACCGTGACATCGCAGAGCACGGGTGGCTTAGCGAAGAATCCCCTGGGCTTTTCCGGCCATCCCTTGTCGCCGTAGAACTCCACCGCGGCGATCACCTCGCGCGTGATGCGCTCGAACACCTCCGGCCGGCTGACCGGTCGGCGGGCCTTCAGGCCCGTCAAGACGACCTCGTCGCGAAAGGCCTGTGCCGCCAGCGCGATGGTGGGCCGTGCGATCGGAAGCTGGTCCGGCGCTTGACCCAGGTAGTCGCGCCATGACCGGGCAATGTAGCTGCCGGTATGCACGAAGGGAGTGATGGCTCCGCCCAGGGCGCCGCCGGGTGCGCTTCGATGAGGAACGTCCCGCGGTTGTGGGTTGTCGCCGTTGGGCACTGCCATGGCCGAACGCTAACACCACTGCAGGTCGGCGAGTTAGGGACCTACGGCCCGGTGAAAGTCACGAAAGTCCTTGATCGACAACCTCGGACATCGTCGCGGGATGGCGACGACCGGCGGAGCGCGAAAGGACTTTAGTCACTCGTGGCGGTCCGCGGAAAGTCGTACCGTCGGGGGCGTCCGCAAGACATTGTTTCGAGTAGGAGTGGGATCATGGCAGAGGCACCCGCAAAATCCGAGCCGCGCTGGGCCGAACTTTCTGACGACGTGCTCGAGTCGGTCGAAGCCGGCCGCAAGCATGCCATCGAGGCGGTACGCAAGTTCGTCGATCAGGTCGGTCCGGTGCTTCCAGACCAGTCGCGACGCAAGACCGTTGTCGACGCTGCGCTGGACTTGGCTGAGGAATTGACCACCGCGCGGATCGAGTTCTTCCGCAGTGTGGTGCGCAGCGCCAGCGAGGCGACGAGCAAGACGAGCAAGTAGCGGTTTCTATCTCCCTTGACTAGATGGAGCGCTGGCCGGGTGGTTGCAATCACGAACTGCCCGGCCAACGCGTGTCATCAGCCAACGGCCGAAGAACTTTCGACCTGTTCACGAAGACGGGCCGCAAATGCCGCGGCACGATCCATGTCGTGATCGTTCGGCCTGTCCCGGTTGATCCCGCCGATGAACCCGAACGGCCCGACCGTATCGAACCCCCGACAGGAGAACGACCCGATCACGTCAAACCCTTTGGCTTCGAGCATTTTCCGCACCGGCTTGTGGTAGCTCAACAGTGGAATCTCCCGAGCGCCGCTGGTCAAGAAGGTGAACGCCCGGACGTGGTCCACGTCCGGTAGCCGACGCATCAGGCTGCGTAGCCTTGTGTCCACCGCCATGTAGTAGATGCCGGACCCGAAGCCCACGAGGTCGTAGCCGCCGAGGGATGCGGGGTCGACCGACTCGGGTGTGACCACCGCGGATTCAAGCACCTGCGCCATCCGATCGGCTATCCGGCGCGTATTGCCGTGCGATTTCGACGAGCAGACGATGATTGACTTCATGGTTTGACTCCCTTGAAGAACATTGCCGGGACAAGCTCATGCTGCGTTCGTCCATCGCCATCCGGTAAGGGCGCAAAGACACACGGCCGCGGGGCGTTAGTCACTTCGACGAGGCGCCGGCGGACCACGGGACTTAAGGCCCACGCCAAGGGGCTAATGGCTCTGGCGAGCCCACACTTGCCCTTCATACCGTTGAACCAACAGTAAATGGAGACACAACAGCGAAGGTGTGGCATGCGATCCGAACGCCTCAGGGGGCTGGTAAAGGCGAAAGGCCCTTTCGCCTCGGTGTATTTCGACGACTCACACGACACCGCGGACGCCGTCGGGCAACTCGAAGCGAAGTGGCGCGATATCCGCAAGCACCTCGAAAACATGGGTGCGGGAGCGGAACTCCTCGCCACTCTCCAGGATGCGGTGCTGCACCATCGCCCGGCGGTGGGTCGGCGCGGGCGAGCGCTGATCACCACCAGCGACCACGTGCTGGTCGACGCGCCGCTCAGTAGTCCACCGCCGACCACGGTGGTTCGTTTCTCGGATTACCCATACGTCCTGCCCCTGATCGACGGCGAGATGCAGCGACCGGCCTACGTGTTCGCCGCGGTTGACCACACCGGTGCCGACATCAGCGTGTACGAGGGCACCGCTGTCAGTTCCACCAGGATCGAAGGCTCCGGGTACCCCGTGCACAAGCCGGCCACTGCGGGCTGGAACGGCTATGGCGACCTCCAACACACGACCGATGAAGCCATTCGGATGAACTGCCGGGCGATCGCCAACCACTTGACCCGGCTGGTGGACGATACGGATCCCGAGATCGTCTTCGTGAGCGGCGCGGTTCCTTCACGCGCGGATCTGCTTTCCGAGTTGCCGGAACGGGTGGCCGAACGGGTCTTGCAGGTGCACGGCGGCGCCCGGAAAGGCCGTGTCGACGAAGAAGAGATCCACGAACTGACGGCCACCGAGTTCGCTCGGCGTCACGACCTCGAAATGGGCGCCGCCGCCGGTCGATTCGAATCAGAAATCGGGCGTGGATCTGGCTTGGCAGCACAAGGACTCGCCGACGTATGCGCGGCGTTGCGCGACCGCGACATCGACACGCTGATCGTCGGCGAGCTGGGCGACACCGTCGTGGTCACCGGCCACCGGCTCACCGCCATCGCGCCCGATGCCGACGGTTTGTCCGAGCTGGGCGAACCGGTGGAGCGCATCGCAAGGGCCGATGAAGCCTTGCCGTTCACCGCGATCGCGGCTGGCGCCTCGTTGATCCGGGCCGACAACCGGATCGCACCCACAGACGGGATTGCCGCGTTGTTGCGGTATGCCGCGACCGAACGTCTTGCCAGTCAGCAACCCTAAGGCCCGGCAGGCCGCTCGGTTGCTGGGAACATAATTTGCGGCAGACTGTCGGCGGAGTCGACAAATGCGTCGACAGTCACCAACAAAATGTTGAACTTAATCGACATGATCGTTGGTTTTAATCAACAATTTGCCTGGCATATATCGATGCACCCCTAGGGTATGTGCCGTGTCCGACCCCTCGCCGCGCACCGGGTACGCGCACGCCTCCCGCGGCCGCCGGTCGTCGCATCACTCGGATGACGACCGCGAGAAAGCCATCTTGGCCACCGCGGAGCGGCTTTTGGAGGAGCGCCCGCTGGCCGACTTCTCCGTGGACGATTTGGCAAAAGGCGCGGGCATCTCCCGCCCCACCTTTTACTTCTATTTCCAATCGAAAAACGCGGTGTTGCTGTCGTTGCTGGACCAAATGAACAACAAGGCGCACGCGGCGCTGAAGGCACTTCGCGACAAGCTGACCGGCGATCCCGCGACGCTATGGCGCGACCGCATCGAGGCGTTCTTCGAGGTGTCCGGGTCACACCGCGCGGTCGCCGTCGCCGGTTCGGCAGCCAAGGCCACCAACCCCGAGGTCCGCCAGCTCTGGTCGACGCTGATGCAGAAGTGGATCTCGTTTACCACCGTCGCGATCACGGCCGAGCGTGAAAGGGGCGCCGCCCCGGCCACCGTCCCGGCCGAGGACCTGTCCATCGCGCTGAACATGTTGAGCGAGCGGCTGATGGCCGCGGCCTTCACCACCGAAGAGCCGGCGATCCGCCAGGACCGGGTCATCGACACACTGGTGCACATCTGGCTGGCCAGCATCTACGAGGACGGCCATGCCTCCGCCGCGCATGCCGCACTGTCGCTGCGGGACATGACCGCTAACGTCTCACGGCCGCTTGCCGGGTATCCGCTCGGCGCGAGCTAGGCTCTCGTCGATCAACCGGTCGACGCCGCCGAAATAGGTTGGCGACGGCGACTTCCCAGCCAGGTCGACGATTGCGCGTTGCTCACCGAGAACATCTGCGGCACCGAGGTTCTCGCCCATCCGCCCGTCATGCACCCCGAGCCCGGCGAGCAACTCAGCGCACTGGGAGCCCGCGATCAGGGTCCGCCGGGCCAGAGTCCGCAGCGTGTCCCATTCGGCATGCCACGCTCCATCTGGGCGTTCGTCGTTGGCCAGCGCCGCCGCGGTGTGCAGGGTAGCGGCCAGCTGCGGAGCGGAGATCGCCGTCCGCCGGATCAGGATGGACAACACCGGATTGCGCTTGTGCGGCATCGAGGATGAGCCACCACGTTTGTCGGCGGCCGGCTCGCTCAGCTCGCCGATCTCCGGACGAGCCAGGGTGACCACGTCCGAGGCGATCCGGCCCCAGCTATCGGTGCACCCGAGGAAGGCATCCGCCGCCGCGGTCACCGGCGTCCGGGTTGTATGCCACGGCGGTCGCACGCCCAGACCCAAAGCAGCTGCAGTAGCACCCATCACCTGTTCCGATACTTCCGCCGGGTCGGTCGCATCGGTGAGCAGTGTCGCGAGTTCCGTGGTGGCCGACCATGTTCCGACGGCACCGCCGACCTGGATCGGCGTCACCAGACCGGACAGTTGCTCGTACGCGTCGACGACACCGTTCAACCAGCCGGCCGCCTTGGCGCCGAATGTGGTGGGCGCGGCCTGTTGCGTGAGCGTACGAGCCACCATTGGGGTGGCCCGATGCACGTTGGCAAGTGCGGCTAGCGTCGAAACCTGTTCGGATAGCTGCGTTCTCAGCTTGTCCACCACGTCGCGTACGCCGAGCATCAGCGCGGTGTCCACGACGTCCTGGCTGGTGAGCCCGCGGTGAATCCACGAGGCATAGGTGGGCTTGGCCCGCTCGCGCAGCAGCTCGACCAGACCGACGATCGGGTTGCCGCTGTTCTCGGCCGCGACCGCGAGCGCCTGCACATCGCCCTGGTCCACCAGGCTTGACAGGTCGGCCTTTTCAGCGTCGGCGGGCGCCAGACCCGCGGCGGCCAGGGCGCTCAGCCACGCGGATTCCACGGCCACCATCGACCGCAGTAGCGACTGATCGGTCATGTGCTCGCCGGCCCGGTGGTCGCCCGGCCACAACAGATTGGTCATTCCGCAGCGTCCCGATATGCCAGAAACACGGTCTCGCGGGGACCCTGCAGATGTATGTCGAAGCGGTAATCCATTCGGCCCGAGCTGCTTTCGCCCACGCACAGCAAGGTGGCCCGCCGCTCGGCATCGACGGTGGCCAGCAGCGGGTCCGCACCCAGGTCGGCGCCGGGTAGATAGGCGCGAGTGAACAGTCGGTTCAGCAGCCCGCGAGCGAAGACGGTGATCGCGAAGAAGGGCGGCCCCGCGTCGCTTCCCGGTGTCACGGTGGTGAAGCTATAGCGCCCGGCGGAATCGGTTGCGGCCCTGCCCCATCCGGTGAAGCCGTCACGTCGCAGCGAGCCGGCATGATGGGGAATGCGCCCGTCGGTGTCGGCCTGCCAGAGTTCAATCAGGGCGTCCGGGATCGGTGCGCCGGCCCCGTCATGCACG
This sequence comes from Mycobacterium sp. IDUB_19, assembly GCF_055419445.1. Lineage (NCBI taxonomy): Bacteria > Bacillati > Actinomycetota > Actinomycetes > Mycobacteriales > Mycobacteriaceae > Mycobacterium > Mycobacterium sp. IDUB_19. Next base: position 227,136 of record NZ_JBVAXR010000004.1, read on the forward strand.
GTGCCGTGCAGGCGAACCGCTCCGGCATCCGAATCGCCGACCAGGTCGCTGTCACCCGAATACGGTAGCCCGAGATCCAGGAAGGGGCCGACGGTTTGCCCCGGGGTGCAAGCCAATTCAGTCATGATTGGGTCTCGGTCCAGGTTCTCGCGCTGCCCGCCAGCACGATGTCCCATCGATACCCCGTGGCAAATTCCGGCTCGGTGAGGTCATGGTCGTAGCCGGCGATCAGGCGTTGGCGTGAAGCGGGATCCAGAACTGACTGGAAAATTGGATCCAGGCCGAACAGCGGGTCGCCGGGGAAGTACATCTGGGTAATCAGGCGCTGGGTGAACGCGGTACCGAACAGCGAGAAGTGGATGTGCGCCGGGCGCCAGGCGTTGTGATGATTGCGCCACGGATAGGGGCCGGGCTTGACGGTCAAGAATCGGTACGTCCCGTCGGGCCCGGTCAGACACCGCCCGGCCCCGGCGAAGTTCGGGTCGAGCGGAGCGGGGTGCTGGTCGCGCTGGTGGCGGTAGCGACCGCTGGCGTTGGCCTGCCAGATCTCGATCAGTTGGCCCGCGAGCGGTCGCCCAGACCGATCGAGCAGCCGCCCGGGCACGATGATGCGCTCCCCGATCGGCTCGCCCGGATGGCCGGCGGTCAGGTCGGCGTCGAGCGGGTCGACGTCACGCTCACCGAAGCACGGCGCGCAGCGCTCGAGCTCCTCGGGATCGGTAAGCAGCAGTGGTTGTTTCGGGTGGCGCAACATGCTGCCGCGGTATGGCGGATAGTTCAGCCGCGGCTGATCTTCTGCGCCCGGTCCGGCGCCGGCCTGCTCGTAGTCGGCCACGATTCGGGCGATCTCCGCCGTGATGTCACCCTGCGACGCGACGCGCTCCAGTGCGGCCCTCACGAAGCGTGAGGCTACTCGCCAATGGGCCCGCAGCTACAGAGCACGCACCAGCGCGGCGCGCCCCTTGGTACGAAGCTTGTGTAGCGCGGAGCCGCGGTACTGCTCGATTTTGGCGTTCATCTTGTTGCCCAGCTCCTCGAGCTCGGCGTCGGTGATCTTCACCTCGGGAGGCGCGGGAATCATGTCGCGTTCCTCTTCGTCGGCGTGCGCCTCGAGCACCGTCTTGAACGAGTTCCATTCGTCCTCATAACCGGCCGCGGTCTGCGGGGTCTTGAGGAGCACGGAAAGCTGGTCGATCACCTGACGATGCTCGGCATGCGCGACCGCGATCAGCTTGCTGGCGGCCCCCAGGGCCGGGTAGTACAGGTCGTCTTCGATCCGGAAGTGGATGTCGAGTTCGATCAGCATTTCGTCGAAGAGCGCATGACGCTCTTCACTGTTGACCGGCGCCTCACTGATCTTGCGACCGAGGCCCTTGATCACGACGTGGTGGTCTTTCAACACTTCGTACGCGTTCACGTTGCTCCTTCGCTGCAATCCCTATGCCCCGTCGAGGCTGGGCTGCGCCTCGCCGCGGACTTCGACCATTCCGTTGGCCAACCTGGCCTCGTAACACGGCAGCGGAGCTGCCGACGGGCCACGCAGAACCTCGCCCGACTCGGTCGCGAACCACGAACCGTGCCAAGGACATACGATCCGGCCGCGATCCACCCAACCGTCGGCCATCGGAGCCGCCAGATGCGGGCAGAACTCGCCGAATGCCGACACCTCTCCGGGCTTGGTCTGGCACACCACCAGCCCCACCCCGTCGACCTCGACCCGCACCGGTTTCCCATTCAACGAGCTCGCGTCCAGTACCGGGGTCCATTCGCTGGTGCGCAGTCGCCGGCCGGACTGATCGATGCCGATGCCGGATTCGAACACCAGGGCGCCGCCGAGATAGCTGCCTGCGACGGTGATGGCGTAGCCGAGCGCGGTCAGCGCGATGCCGCGACGATGGCGGCCCTGGCGGCGGTCCCACCAGGATTGCGCGTACAGCGCCGTCGCGACACCGTTCACGACGCCGTGCACCAACCCGACCCTGCGGTCGGATTCGTGGGTGTGCTGCCAGTCGGTGGCGCCGGTGACGGCCGAACCGACGCTGGCCAGGATCCCGACGCCGAGGGCACGGGAGGCAAATCGTGACGCGTCGACCATTTCGCCGGCGGGCCGGCCGGGCAGCACGCTGAGCGCATCGAGGGCCACCGTGGTCCCCAGAGCTCCGCTGGTCAGCGACGCGAGCGGCGGGTGTACCGGGTGCCCGAGCCAAACCCCGTTCAGCGCGTTGGTGACGGTGTTGCGCGCCCGGCCCAATCCGTTGAAAGCGAAGCTGAGCAGGTGTTCCAGCCGATAACTCGGCCGGTCCAGCCACTCTTGGCTCCCGATAGCCGAGACCACGCGCGGTCCGAGCTTCCGCAACCGAGCACCGGTCGCCGCTGACCGATCAACCATGGCAAACAGTCCTTCCCCACTAACGAAGTCACGAATGTGGGCGGGAGCTCTGACGTTAACGGCAGGTTAAATCTCGCTCACACGTGTCTCGATCCACCGTGCCCAACGGTAGCCGCGCGTCCCGCCCCTTCAGTTGTGCGAAGCCTGTGAGTTACCCCCAAGGATTCTTCCAACGGCCTGAACATGGGGGCGAGCCGTGGTTGACCAGCTTGGGAGTTCTGCGGGATTCTAATGAACGGAAGCTATTTCTGTAGAGCAGAGTGATGGGGTGCCCCGTGGCAGACGACGTCGCCGATTTCGAGGACGGCCTGTTCGAGAACGTGCGCCGGGGCATGATTCCCGCGCACATCTATAACGACAAGCAGTTGTTCGCGCTGGAAAAGGAGCGGTTGTTCAGCCGGGCCTGGACGTTCGTGGGCCACGAGTCGGAGATCCCGCAGGACGGCGACTACGTGGTGCGCCGGGTTCTCGACGATTCATTCATCATCACCCGCGACGCGGCCGGCGAGATCCGGGCGATGTTCAACATGTGCCTGCACCGCGGCATGCAGGTGTGCCGCGCGGAGATGGGCAACGCCTCCAACTTCCGGTGCCCGTACCACGGCTGGACGTACCGCAACGACGGCCGGCTCACCGGCCTGCCGTTCCATCGCGAGGCCTACGGGGGCGAAGAGGGCTTCGCGCGCAGCGCCAACGGCTTGCTGCCGGCACCCAACTTCGCCAGTTACAACGGTCTGCTCTTCATCAGCCTGGACCCGCACGCCGAACCGCTGGAGGACTTCCTCGGCGACTTCAAGTTCTATCTGGACTTCTACACCAAGCAGAGCGCCGCCGGCCTGGAGGTGCGCGGGCCGCAACGGTGGCGGATCAAGGCCAACTGGAAGATCGGCGCCGAGAATTTCTCCGGCGACATGTACCACACGCCGCATACGCACGCATCGATCGTCGAGATCGGGCTGTTCCGTGAGCCGAAGGCGCAGAAACGCAAGGACGGCGCCACCTATTGGGCGCATCGCGGCGGCGGGACCACCTACAAGCTTCCGCCGGGCAGCTTCGAGGAACGGATGCGCTACGTCGGCTATCCCGACGAGATGATCGAGCGGATCAAAGGCGTCTGGACGGCGCAACAGCAGCGGGTGGTCGGCGAGGACGGGTTCATGATCTCGGCGGCGACGTGCTTTCCGAACCTGAGCTTCGTGCACAACTGGCCCAAGGTGCACGACCGCGATGACGAGGTGCTGCCCTTCATTTCGATCCGCTTGTGGCAGCCCATCAGTGAGAATGAAACCGAAGTGTGCTCGTGGTTCGCGGTGGACTCCGCCGCGCCCCCGCAGTACAAACAGGATTCCTACAAGGCGTATCTGATGTGCTTCGGTTCGACCGGCATGTTCGAACAGGACGACGTGGAGAACTGGGTGTCGCTGACCACCACCGCTGGCGGCTCGATGGCACGGCGGCTGCTGCTGAACAGTCGCATGGGCCTGCTGTCCGACGATCGCCCGGTGGTCGAGGCGTTGCCCGCCCAGGCCTTCCACGGCCCGGGGCGCGCGCAGGTCGGCTACAACGAGTACAACCAGCGCGCGTTGCTGAAGTTGTGGGCCGATTATCTGCAGGGGGTGGGCGTGTGAGCCCGGACTCGTCAAGAAAAGCCTTGCCGTTCAACGACACCCGGCATCTTCAGGCGCATCAGTTTCTGGTGGACGAAGCCTATCTACTGGACGCCCAGCAGTACGAGTCGTGGCTGCACACGCTGACCGACGATGTCCGCTATGTGATGCCGGTCCGCGTCACGACGGCACGCGGCGCGGGGTTCGACACCTCACCAGGGATGGCGCACTTCGACGAGGACAAGTACTCGCTGACCCAGCGGGTCGCGCGACTGGGCACCGAGCATGTGTGGGCCGAGGATCCACCATCGCGGCTGCGCCACTTCATCACCAACGTGCGCACATTCGAATCCGACGATGCAGCACACCTGGTGGTCGAATCCGCCGAACTGCTGTTCCGCAGCCGCGGCGACGTCAACGAGAGTGCGTGCCTGTCCTGCGGTCGCGAAGACCTGCTGCGTTGGTGCGACGATCGATGGATGCTCGCCCGGCGCAGGATCATCGCCGACGAGTCGGTATTGCGGATGCAGAACCTGGCGGTGTTCCTGTGAACGACGAACTCGAGCAGTTGATAGCGGGCGCGGTCGGCGAACCGCTCACGGTCGCAAACGAATTCACCGAAGTCGTGGTGCGCCGAGTCGACACCCGCAATGGTTCGAGACTGTTGATCGGCGCGCCCAGGACAGGGCGCTGGATCAGCCTGGACGCCCTGGAGGTGGAGGCATTGACGTGGCAGAATCCCCGGACGATGGCGGCGATGGTGGGGACCTCCGGCGCGCCGTTGCTTCCCGACCCCGAAAATCCTCAGCCGTGACCACCTGGTTGCACGGCAAGCGTGCCCTGGTCGTGGGCGGCGGATCCGGAATCGGGCGAGCCGTTGTCGAGGCGTTTCTCGCCGAGGGCGCCAAAGTGGCTGTGCTGGAACGTGATCCAGACAAGTGCGGCATACTGCGCTCGCAGCTGCCTGAGATTCGGGTGGTCGAAGGTGACGCCATCACCAGTGCGGCCAACCACCGCGCGGTCACCGTGGCGGTCGATGCGTTCGGCGGACTCGACATCCTGATCAACTGCGTGGGAGTCTTCGACTTCTACCAGGGTGTGGCGGATCTCGACGCCGACAACCTCGCCGACGCATTCGACGAGATGTTTCGCACCAACGTGCTGAGCCATCTGCAGTCGGTCAAGGCCGCGGTCCCGGCGCTGCGCAACGGGACCGAGCCGTCGATCGTTCTGACCGAGTCGGCGTCGTCGTACTACCCCGGCCGCGGCGGTGTGCTGTACGTGTCGTCGAAGTTCGCCGTGCGCGGGCTGGTGGCGTCGTTGGCGCACGAGCTGGCGCCGCAGATCCGGGTCAACGGGGTGGCACCCGGCGGCACGGTCAACACCGACCTACGCGGCCTGACCAGCCTGGGCCTGAACGAAACCCGCCTCGACGACAGTCCCAACCGGGCGCGCGACATCGCCGCACGCACGCCGTTGAACGTCGCGCTGTCCGGAGCGGACCACGCGTGGTCTTTCGTGTTCTTGGCCTCCGACCGGTCTCGCGGCATCACCGGTGAGACCATCCACCCGGACGGCGGATTCGGCATCGGCACCCCGAAAGCAGAGCGACCGTGACCGACGAGCTGGACCGCCAGCGCGCCCTGGTCGCCGTGGGCTGCCGGGTGGCCGCGGCGCGCGGCCTGGTCGACGGAATGCTCGGCCACCTGAGTCTGCGCGTCGACGACGACCATCTTCTCGTCCGTTGCCGCAGCGACTCCGACACCGGTGTGGCCAACACCGCGCCCAGCGACATCCGCCTCATCGGATTCGACGGCAGCGCAGGCGGAAGCGGCGAACTCGACGGGTACCGCGTTCCCAACGAACTGCCCATCCACGTCGAAACCATGCTGGCCGATTCGCAGCACCGGGCCGTCGCGCATCTGCACCCGCCGGCGGTCGTCGCCGCGGATCTCGCCGGCGTCACGATCCGGCCGATCTACGGGGCCTACGACATTCCCGGCGCCTGGCTCGCCCGCCACGGCGTGCCGGTCTACGAACGCGCCGTGCTGATCCGCAGCAGCACACTGGGCAAGGAGATGGTGACCGCGATGCGCGGACGGCCGGTGGTGATCTGCCGCGGGCACGGAATCACCAGCGCCGCAGCCACTGTTCCGCAGGCGGTGTTGCAAGCGATCAGCCTCGACGCGTTGGCCCGGATGTCGTTGCGAGTGCTGTCGGCCGGAGGCACGCTGCGCGACATCGACGAGGCCGACTGGGACGACCTGCCCGATTTGGGGGCCGGCTTCACCGCTGATGCGGCCTGGCGCCATGAGGTCGCCCGGCTTCGGGCCGACTGAGCTCGAAGGTCACAAGTTCGTATCTGCCGACGACACTCGACCGTGGCGCACGGAATTGCCGCGGCGACCGGCTTAGCCTTTGCAGGTGACAGAACTGGACCGCCGCCGGTTCCTGGTCGCCATGGCGGCAACGGTGGCGGTCACCGGGATCTCGTGGTCGTCGGCCAACGGCCCCAAAGCGACGGTGGCGCACGCCGATGTGCTCGGATCCGCACCCAACCCGGTGACTCCGGCGCCGCCGAAATTGTTGCCGCCACCCGGCCCAGCGTCGCGTGTCACGCTGCCCGGCGGCGCCGTACTCAAACAGCTTCCGGGCAACGGTGATCTGTTGGCATGGACGGTCGATGACGGAGTCGACTCCGATGTGCTGCGGCTGTACACGCAATTCGCCAAGGACACCGGCGTGCGGCTGACCTATTTCGTCACCGGCGTCTTTCGCTCCTGGACGGAGAATTCCGCCTTGCTTCGACCGCTCGTCGAGTCGGGGCAGATTCAGCTGGCCAACCACACCTGGACACATCCGGACTTGACTAAACTGTCGCCGAAGCAAATCGCCGACGAGCTGAAGAGCACCGATGTGTTCCTGCGCGATACCTATGGCGTGGACGCCGCGCCGTATTTCCGGCCGCCATACGGCCATCACAATGCCACGGTCGACGCGGTGGCCGCCGATCTGGGCTACCAGGTTCCCACCCTGTGGAGTGGCGACTTGCGGGATTCCGCAGTGCTTTCCGAGGATCAGATCGTCAAGATGGCCGACCAGTACTTCACGCCGCAGAACATCGTGATCGGCCATCTCAACCACGCACCGGTCACCCGCGTGTACGGGCAGCTGGTGGAGATCATCCGGGCGCGACGGCTGCGCACCGTCACACTCAACGACGTTTTCCTGCGGCCGGAAATCCCTTACCGGACACCGGCGTTCGACAGCTGAGGTGCCGCTCAGCCCAGCCGATCGCCAATCTCCTTGGCCGCCTTGATAAGTACGGCTGCCACAGATTCGTGCTGTGAATCGTCGAGCCGATGCCGGGGCGCGGCGGCGTTGAGCGCGAGCCGCAAACCGGGCGCGCGAGTCGGTATCGGCACCGCGACCGAGGCGACATCTTCCTCGCTCTCCTCGGTGTTGATGGCATAGCCCCGCTCGCGGATACCGGAAAGCTCGGCCTCCAGCTCGGCACGGCTGCCGATCGATGCAGCGGTGATGCGTTCCAACTGCTCGTCCGGTAGCAGCAGACGCAATTCCGGCTGCGGCAGCTGGGCCAACATCACCTTGCCCGTCGAGGTGCAATGCGCCGGCATCGTGCGCCCCAACCGGGAAGCCACCCGAACCGCGGCCGGGCCCTCGACCGCGGCGACGAAGCGGACGTTGGCGCCGTCGAGCATCCCGACGTGAATCGTTTCCCGGAGCTGGTCGGACAGACCGCGCATGACCGGTGTGGCGGAGCCCTGAATGTCGATGCGGCCGAAGATCGCGAACGCCACACCGGTGAGCGACGGACCGGGCAGGTAAGCCTTGGACACCGGGTCTTGTCGGACGAACCCGCGGTAGGTCAGCATCGCCAGCAGCCGGTGCGCGGTGGACGACGCCACACCGAGATAGCGGGTGGCCTCGCTCAGCCGGATCTGAGGCTGCTCGCCCAGCAGGAGCAGCAGCTTGAGCGCGTTGTCGACCGATTCGATGGGGTACTGCGGCACAGGCGAATCGACGGCGGGCTCGCCGGCGTCCTGACGCCCCTTCTTCGGCACTAGCTCACGGTACTCGGAGCAACATCCAGGTTGCGCTGCTTACAGCAAGCTCAGGACGGTCGCGCCGAGCAACCCCGCCGCGACAACCGCGACCGTTGCGGTCGCGATGGCCTTCCATCCGAAACTACGGGCGACCATCGCGACGCCGGGGACGCTGAGGGCAGGAAGAGTGATCAGCAGTGCACCAAGTGTCCCCGAGGAAGCGCCCAGCAGTGCCAGGCTCTGCAGGATCGGTATCTCCCCCGCTGTCGGAATGACAATGAGCGTGCCGACAATCGCTGCGACCAGGACGATCAGCAGGCCTTGGTGCGGAGGTTGAGTCAGGGTGAGAAGCCAACCGCGGGACACCCCGACGGCCAGCACCATGATTGCGTACTCCGGCAACAGCACCAGGCACAAGCAGAGCAGTGAACGCACGAATCTACTTGCGGCTACTGTGGACTCGTCATCAGACCGCGCACTCGTCTCGGGCAGCGGTTGCCCGGCGCCCTGCGTACCGGTGACCAGCCCCACCGACACCGCGACGCCGAGCACTGTCGCGATGCCGACGACCGCCCTGGTCAGGGTCCATTGCCAGGGAGCGACGAAGAACAAGAAAACGAGTACTGCCGGATTCAGTAACGGATTCCCGAGCCAGTAGGCGATGGCCGCGGTGCGCGTCACGCCGTTGCGGCGCAACGTGACAGCCACCGGGGCGGCACAGCACGTGCACATCATCGATGGCATGCTCGCAACTCCGCCTGCCAGCGCGCTCGAGATGAAGCGGCGACGGTTCAACACGCGCGGCAGCCAGGATCGCGGCACCAGCGCCTGAACCGAAGCACTGATCAGTAGCGCCACCACCAGGGCCGGCCAAATCGATGCGATGTACGCGTGCACGAACGTCGTGGCCGCAAGCCATGTCGGAGGGTCCCCGGCGCGCACTCCACCGACCGCGAGGATGCTCGACCCCGGCCAATGGTGAGTCCGCTGTGCTGCCAAGGCTTTGGCGATGTAGGGCGTCCACTTCGCCCAGAGCAGCCCGACCACGAAGACAACCAACGTGATGAGGACACCTGTCGTGAAGCGCACCCGACCCTGGATCCACCGGGGCGCTCTCAACCCGGTCCACGCATCGAGGCCCATTCAGTTATCCTGTGCAACTTGGGCTTTCGCCCACCGGTAATCGGCTTTGCCGGACGGTGACCGTTGCAGACGGTCGCGAAAGACAACGGCCTTCGGCAGCTTGTAGCGCGCGAGATGACGGGCGGCCTCGGCGATGATGCTCTCGGGGTCGGCGTGACGACCGTCGGCCAGCGCAACGATCGCGACGACTTCGTTTCCCCATCGGGTGCTGGGCCGGCTCGTGACCACCACGTCGTACACGGCGGGGTGCTCGGCTATCGCGGCCTCGACCTCTTCGGCAAAGATCTTCTCGCCACCGGAATTGATCGTGACCGAATCGCGGCCCAGCAGCTCGATCTCGCCGTCGGCGAACCAGCGGGCGCGATCGCCGGGCACGGAATGCCGGATCCCGTCGATCACCGGAAACGTCCGTGCGGTCTTTTCGGCATCACCCAGGTAGCCCAGCGGGATCAGCCCCTGCTGAGCCAGCCAGCCGATCTCGTCGTCGCCGGGCGACAGAATCCGGGTCATGTCCTCGCTGACCACCACCGCACCCGGGTTCGGGGCGAACCGGCCGCTGGCGCCCTGCTGACGATTGGAGGCCTGGATCATCTGGGCTCCGGATTCCGACGAGCCGCCCGCGTCCAGGACCGTCAGGTGTGGCACGAGGTCGACCAATCGCTGCTTGAGCGGTGCGCTCAGCGCGGCTCCGCCGGTGACCAGCACGAACAGCCCGGACAGGTCGTAGTCACCGGACTCGATTTCGTCGGCCAACGGCCGCCCGAACGCATCGCCGACCATCGACAGCGACATCACCCGTTCGCGGCTGGCCAGTGCCAACGCCTCGGCCGGATCGAAGTGGGTGGTCGTCGGGGCCATCACAAACGGCCGGCCGCCACACAGGCTGATGAAGGCCGCCCACTGCGCCGCGCCGTGCATGAGCGGCGCGAGAGTCATCGAGCCGGGCCCCTCGAGACGCGATCGTTCGACGATCTCCTGCAGGCTGGTCACCACCTCGCCGGTGCCCAACGTTCGTCCACCCATGGCGTTCAGGTAGATGTCGTGCTGGCGCCACAGCACCGCCTTGGGCATCCCGGTGGTGCCGCCGGTGTAGAGGATGTAGAGATCGTCCGGCGACAACGCGAGGTCCAGCGGCTCGTCGGACACCGAAGCCAGCAGTTCCTCGTAGCGCACCGCCCCGGGCAACGGATCGTTTCCGGACTCGTCGTCGACGTGGATCAGCCGCATCGGCGGCAGCTGAGATTTCTCCAGCGCTTTTTCTAATGCCAGGGCCAGGGTCCGGGCGAACCGCGCCTGGTACATGACCGCTTCGGCGCCGGCATTGCCCAGCAGATAGGTCAATTCGTCGGCGACGTAGCGATAGTTCACGTTGAACGGGGCCACCCGCGCCTGGTACGCGCCGAGCATGCCCTCGAGGAACTCGTTGCAGTTGGCCATGTACAACCCGAGGTGGCTTTGGCCCGATTCGTGTGGCGCCAGATCGCGGCGTTCCCGACGCGCGCCGAGTCCCCACGCATGCAGCGCCCGCGCGAGCCGGCGGGCACGTTCGTCAGTTTGCGAGAAGGTGAATCGTCGGTGTCCAAATACAATGCAGTCGCGATCGGGGTTTGCGGCCGCTACCGCCGAGAACACTTGGGCGAGATTGAATTCCACTGGCTCTCCTCACGCCGACCGGTCCGGCGAGAGCCACGCTACAACAGCGTTTCGGAGCGGATGTCGCGCATCAGAATTCGGATCGGGATTAGTCTCGGCATCGTGTACGGAGCTAGGCAGGCCGGATACTCCAGGTTCGTCGCCATCGGTGACAGCCAAACCGAAGGCCTTTGGGACGGTGACGAAACCACCGGCCTGTTGGGATTTGCCGACCGACTCGCCGTCATGCTCGACACGCTCTACCCCGGCTTGCAATACGCCAACCTCGCGGTACGCGGCAAGAAGCTGGGCGACGTGCTCACCGAGCAAGTGCCGCAGACGCTGGCGATGAAGCCCGATCTGATCACCGTGTGCGCCGGGATGAACGACGTGATCCAACCCGGACGATCATTCCCCCGCGCCCTGGCCGAGCTCGACTACGTCTACGCCGCACTCGCCAGATCGGGCGCGACGGTGGTGACGACGACCTTTCCGAACGTCGCGCAATTCCTGCCGTTCGGGCGCATCGTGTCCAAACGACTTGACCGGATCAACAACGCAATCACCGTCGCCGCCGGCCGCTACGGTTTCCGGCTCATCGATCTATACAACGCGGCCTCGATGCGCGATTGGGACACCTGGAGCTTCGATCGCGTGCACGCGTCCCCCAAAGGCCACATCCTGTTCGCCGCCGCGGCGGCCGAGGCCCTCAATTTGCCTGACAGCAGCCATGATTGGGCAGCGGCGCATCCCAATCCCACGCAGCTGTCGATTGCCCACGGCGCGTACGGAAGGCTGCGCTGGACGCAGGACAATTTCTTCCCCTGGGTCTGGCGCCGGATGCGCGGCCTGTCCGCGGCCGACGGTCGATTTCCCAAGCGCCCGGAGCTGGAGCCCGTTCGCGCGCCGCACGACGCGGCGCCAACCGACGACATTGCGGCACGGAGCCGCCAGCAGTCAGGCATCCTTGACCCATGAACGTCCAGACTTTGCTGCAGTCCATCCCGCCGCTGGCGGTCTACCTCGTCGTCGGTGGTGTGGTCGGGGTGGAGAGCCTGGGTGTGCCGCTTCCCGGCGAGATCGTTCTGGTCAGTGCGGCGCTGATGTCGTCTCATCACGACCTTGCCGTGAACCCGATCGGCGTCGGGGTTGCCGCCGTGATCGGCGCGGTGATCGGCGATTCGATCGGCTACTCGATCGGGCGCCGTTTCGGCATGTCGCTCTTCGACAGGCTGGGCAGGCGGTTCCCGAAGCACTTCGGTCCGGGGCACGTGATGCTGGCCGAGCGCTTGTTTGATCGCTGGGGAATTCGAGCGGTGTTCTTCGGGCGCTTCATCGCACTGCTGCGGATCTTCGCCGGGCCGCTGGCCGGCGCGCTGAAGATGCACTACCAGCGGTTCCTGGCGGCCAACGTGTCGGGCGCCATCTGCTGGGCGGGTGGCACGACCGCGCTGGTCTATTTCGCGGGGATGGCCGCCGAACGTTGGTTGGAGCGGTTCTCCTGGATCGCACTCGTCATCGCCATCGTGATTGGCCTCATCGCTGCAATCTTGCTGCGCGAGCGTACATCCCGTGCGATCGCCGAACTCGAGGCCGAGCACGAGCGTAAGACCGGAACCGCCGCGGCTGACGCGGTTTGACTAGCCGGTCGCCTCCCCAATCTCGGTGGCCGCGACCGGCCGGTGTTGCTCGATCAGAGATATCGCCATCTTCTGGGCGCGCTGGGCGGCGTTCAGGTCACCCACGGCCGCCAGAATGATGGCCCCTTTCATCAGAATGTGCCAGGACGACGCGAAGTCCTCGACGTCGGTGAGCCCCGCCGCGAGCGCGCGGCGGCGCACGATGTCTCGCACGTGGTCGATGTGCGCGATGCTGGCCTGCCCGGCGGGGTGATCGGCGCCCAACTCGAGCAACACGTTGATGAACGAGCAGCCTTCGTAACCGTCGCGGAGCTGAAACCAGTCGTGCATGACGTCAAAGATCGCCAGCAGCTGTTCCTCGGGTGTATCGCCGCGCTGCTCCGACTGCGCCTCGATCATCCCGTGCGTCCAGATCTCTTCGCGGCGCTGCAGGACGGCCAGCACGAGGTCGTTTTTGGCCGCGAAATGCCGGTAGAGGGTTGCCTTGGCCACGCAGGCCCGGTCGATCACCTCATCGGTGCCGACGGCATGAATCCCACGCCGGCTGAACAGCTCATATGCCGCATTCAAGATCCGTTCACGAGCAGACGGAGCGGCCGGCACGATATCGGAGGTTGCCATATTTCGCCTTACGATACTCTTAGGCGCTCCAGGTAGACAGACCGCCCTGTCTCGTTATACAAATGAGATTCGCAGTTACGCGGAAAGTCTGTCTTCAGATAGCAGGACGGACATCCATCGCGGCGCCCGTGGCGCCGGTCGATTAGGAGTCCACCATGAAGTCGATTGCTGAACCCGCTCCCCTCATGTCGAGCCCCCGTCTGATGCTGAGCACGCGGCTGGTCTACGAACTCGGCGATCCGCACAGCACGCTGCGGGCGACCACCGATCGTCGCGGCCCGGCCGTGCTCATCTACGCCGGCGGCGAGGTCGACGCCTGCAACGAGCAAACCTGGCGCCATCTGGTCAGTGAAGCGGCCGCCACCGTGGCGTCCCCCGGCCCCTTGATCGTCGACGTCACCGAACTGGATTTCATGGCCTGCTGCGCGTTCGCGGTGCTGGCCGATGAAGCAGAAACCCTCCGCCGACGCGGAGTCGAATTGCGGGTCGTCAGCCGGCAGCCGGTCGTCGCGCGCATTGTCGACGCGTGCGGGCTCGGCGGAGCCCTGCCCGTTTACCCGAACGCGGACTCCGCGCTGGCGCGGTAGCGACATACGTTGAGCCACAATCACCTTCTGAGGTCGAAAGGATGATTGGGCTGGATGGATCACCTACCCAGCTTCGGCGTGGAGGAGGAGTTTCTCCTCGTTGATCCCGAGACTGGCGAACCCGCCGCGCGCAACGACGCGGTGGCCGCCGAAGCCCAACGCCGGGGCATCACCTTGCAGCTGGAACTGAGCAGCTGCCAAGTCGAAACCACTTCCAGCGTGGCCGCCAGCAGCGCCGAACTCCGCGCGGAGCTCAAGGTGCTGCGGCGCACCGCGGCGCAGGCGGCCGAGGCCAGCGGGGTTCGACTGCTGGCCTTGGGGCTCCCACCGGTCACGCCGCACGAATTCCCGATCACCGACACCGAGCGCTATCGGCGGATCGGAAAGGAGTTCGGGATGATCGCGCACGAGCAAGGCATCTGTGGATGCCACGTGCACGTCGCGGTGCCCGGTCGGGCGGCCGCCATCAAAGTCAGCAACTGGCTGCGTCCGTGGCTGCCGTCTTTGCTTGCGTTGTCAGCGAATTCGGCGCTGTATCGCAACACCGACACCGGTCATGCGAGCTGGCGCAGCATCCTGTGGAGGCGCTGGCCGGCCGCCGGCGCACCGCCGTTCTTCACCTCACCGGAGCAGTACGACCGCACTGTTCGGATGCTGGTCGGCAGCGGGGTGATTCTGGATCACAAGATGATCTATTGGGACGTGCGCCCGTCGGCCAACTTCCCGACGGTCGAGGTGCGGGTGGCCGACGTACCGGCGACGGTCGAGGAGACGGTGCTGCTTGCCACCCTGATCAGGGCCGCGGTGATGACCGCGCTCGAAGCGGATGGCCGCGGCGACGACGGCGGACGACTGCCGCCAGCCGCCCTACGGGCGGCGTACTGGAAGGCCGCTCACGACGGACTGTCGGGACACTTGCTCGACTCCGTCAACTACAGCGCCGCGGTGCCGGCCCGTCAGCAGATGGACGCACTGGTGCAACGGGTGCGCCCGGCGCTGGAGGCACTCGGCGAATACGAGCGCGTCACCGCCGAACTCGACCGCATCTTGGCGCAGGGCAACGGGGCGATGCGGCAGCGGAAAGTATGGCAAAGGAACGGCGACATGATGACCGTCATCGCCGAGGCCGCGGCTGCCACGCAGGGTTGAGCTGCGCTACACCGCCAGCAGCCGATACAGCCCGATCAAGCCGACAACCACGATCAAGGACCGCAACGCATTTGGCGACAACCGGCGCCCGTATCGCGCTCCGACCACTCCGCCGACCAGCGAGCTCGCCGCGATGATCCCGGCCACCGGCCAACTGATCCGATCGAAAGCCACCAACGTATAGCCAGTCGCCGCAACGATATTCACGACCAGAGCCAGAAGGTTCTTCGCCGCGTTCATGCGCTGCATCGACTCCGGCAACAGCGCGCCCATCACGCCGACCAGCAAAATGCCCTGCGCGGCGGTGAAGTAGCCGCCGTAGACGCCGACGACAAACGTTCCGAACACGAGTAACGCCATCCGCCTCGGTGAGATGTGTTCGGCGGAGCGCCCCTGCGCCTCGGCCCGCTGCCGCGCCCAGGATTGAATCTTGGGCCCGACCACCACCAGCACCAGGGCCAGCACCAGCAGCGACGGCACCACCTCGATGAACACGGTCTCGGGCAGATGCAGCAACAAGAACGCGCCCAGGACGCCACCGGCCAGCGACGCCGGGATCTGCCAACGCAGTCGATCCCACTGACCACCCAACTCGGCGCGGTAGCCCCAGGTGGCCGAGACGCCGCCGGCGACCAGACCGACCGCGTTCGACATGGTGGATGTGACGGGCGGATAGCCGAGAGCGACGAGCGTCGGGAACGTGATCAGGGTCCCCGATCCGACGAGCGCATTGATCACGCCAGCGGCGAACCCGGCCAGGCCGATCAAAACGACATGGGAAGCCAACACGTCGAAAAATTTAGTCGGCTGTCCCATTGGGCCGACAATCGTGCAGCTGAGCGCCTTTTCGTCAGGCCGGAGGCGCTTGCGAGCCGCGGTCTACACCGGTGCGCAGCTTGACCGAGGCCGAGTAGGCAAGGCTACGGAAATGCAGCACGGGGTCGTCGGACGGTTCGATGCCGTCGGTGACACGCATCGGATCGAACACCACGATGTCGCCGCCGTGTTCGCGCTCGGTGTCGAGTCCGGTGATTTCCAGGGTGCCGACGGTGACCGTCTCCACGCTCCGCCACGGCGCCGAGGGGTCGACTGTCGAGTCCTGTGGCCCGGCGATCTGCACGCGATAGTCGAACCGCACCGGCCCTTGTGCCAGCCGCGTATTGAGCTCGTCGGTGAGGAAGTCGGGGTCCGCACCGTGGGCGTCGGATCCCGAGAGGTAGCTCTCGCCCGCGGCCGGGATCAGGTGGTAGCGAACGAATCTGGCGTTGCCGTCGGCGCTGATCCAGCGGAATGCGTGCAGGCCGTGGTATTCGATGGTGGCGTAGCTCGCCGGCACCTTGTTGGCGTCGCGCACCACCGGCAACGCGCCGAGCAGTCGAGGGTGCGTAACGAAGTATTTGGCCATGCGCAGCGGTGTCGTCAACCCGGGTCGCATCGCTTTGAGCAGATCGACGAAGCCCGCCGGCTTACTGGAAACGAACAGCCGGGCGGTCTGCGTCGACACGTCGGTGGTGGACCCGTCGGGCAGGGTGAACTTCACCGCCACCCCGCGAACGCCCGGCGAACCGTCGGGCTGCTTCGGGTTACCGGAGCCGTTCGAGAAGCGGATCAACGCAGGGATCGTGGAGCCGTCGAGATGTTTGGCGCGGGACAGTTCGGCCGCGTCACGGGTAGCGATAAACGTGCCGCGGTACAACGTGCCTTTGGCGTGCAGCGCTCGGCAGCCGGGTTGCGCTCCCCCGGTACCTCGAATCGCACTGATCGCGTCGTCAGGAGAAACAGGACCGCCCATGGGCGAATCCTAAAGGCATCAATCAGGAAAACCGAAGAGTTTGACGACACCGTGATCGCGACCCGCGGTGTACCCACCGTCGACGGCGATCGCCTGACCGCTGACGAACGACGCATCGCGCGACAACAAGAACGCCCCCATGGCGGCGACCTCGTCCGGCCGGCCGAGCCGTTGCAACGCATGTTCGGAGGTGATGGAGGCCAACGGACCCTCCATCCCCGGCAGGCCGAAAACGCTTTGGGCCATCGGCGTATCGATGAAGCCGGGGCAGATCACGTTGGCCCGGATGCCGCTCGGGCCGTAATCCAGCGCAATGTTCTTGGTGAGCAGCACAACCCCGCCCTTGGCGGCGTTGTAGGAACTGCCGCCCGCGGTGCCTTCCAGTCCCTCGATGCTGGCGACGGTCACGATCGAGCCGCGCTCGCCGTCGACTCTTTCCTGCTCGATCATCTTGGCCAGGGCCGCCTTGGCCACCAAGAACGTGCCGGTGAGGTTGATCCCGATCACCCGATCCCACTCCGCGAGGTCCAGCAGATGGACCGGGCCGCCCCCGGCAACACCGGCGGCGTGGAAGATCCCGTCGAGGCGGCCGGGCACCGCGGCCAGCACGGCCTCGATGGCAGCTTCGTTGGTCACGTCGGCCGTCACGAAGTGGAAGTCTGGACCCAAATCGGGCGGGGATTGCAAGTCGGCTCCGATGACGGTTCCGCCCTCGGCGAGCAGGCGCCGCGCGGTGGCCAGGCCGATACCCGACGCCGCACCCGTCACGACGAAGGTGCGAGAACGGGCACGATCAGCGTTGACCGCCATGATTGAATTCCTTTATCAGAAGGTTTGCCCAAATGGTTACATACGTTGTCAACACGATTCTGTTGGGCCGTAACTCCCAGTGTCGCACTAACATTTCCCGCGTGGAGTTCCGTCATCTTCGTTATTTCGTAGCCGTCGCCGAAGAGCTGAATTTCGGTCGTGCCGCATAGCGGTTAGGCATTGCCCGACCGTCGCTTTCGCAGCAAATCAAGCTCCTGGAGCAGGATCTGCGGATCGGCGACGGCGGTTTGGTCGCCGCCCTTTCGGCGACCGCTACCGGTCGCGAATCACCTTGGCAACCGTGTGAATACGCGGCTCATCACTGCTGATCATTCACTGCACACCACGCCATTCGCCATCACCGGCTTGCTACCAATACGGAGGCACCCACTCTCACTGGAACTGGCTGTGGACACGGTGACTAGCCTTATTGACTGAACCCACGGACTTCGATGAGCGGAGAAGTAATGCCACCAGCCGACGTCAGCACCGGCACGACGGAGACGCTCGTCGGTATGGTCGAGCATCACGCAGCGCGCCGACCCGACGACGTCGCGATCCACTACGGCGAGCGGCAGTGGTCGTGGGCACAGTGGGCGTCGCGGATTCGGCTGACGGCCGGGGTGCTGCGGGACGCCGGCCTGCGGCGCGGCCAGGTTGTGGCATTCCTGGACAAGAACCACCCCGCCTGTCTGGAAACCCTGCTCGCCGCCACATCGATCGGCGCGGTGGCCACGATCGTCAACTGGCGGGTGATCGGCGACGAGCTCGTCCACGTGCTCAATGACAGCGGCGCACGCGTGCTTTTCGTCGGCGCCGAACTGCTATCCGCGGTCGAGGGAATCCGCGCGAAAGTCCCGGGCGTGGAGCGCATCATCGTGGTGGGCGGCGCCGACGACGAATACGAATCCTTGCTCTCCGCGGCATCGCCCGTCGATGTCGATCCCGACGTCGCCGACACCGATACGGCCCTGACGATATACAGCTCGGGCACCACCGGGCGCCCGAAAGGTGTGCTGCTGACCCAGCGAGCGCTGGTCAATCACATCGCGAATCTGTCCCCGCCGTTTCCCTTTTCGGAAGGTGACGCCAACCTTGTTGCCATGCCCTTGTTCCACGTGGGCGGTATCGCGTACGCGTTCTTCGGCATACGCGCGGGTGCGCCGACTTTCTTGACCCGCGAGCCCGAGGCCGCGACGCTGATCGGTGCCGTGAAAGCCGGTGCGACGCATGCATTTTTAGTGCCTCCGGTGATCGCCCGGTTCCTGGACGCCGGAGAGGCTGCCACCTCCGCGCTGTCGAGTCTGCGCTACCTGGTCTATGGAGCCGCGCCCATGCCGGTGCCGTTGCTGCAGCGAGCGCTCGCGGTGTGGCCCCAGATGAACTTCGTCCAAGTCTATGGACAGACGGAACTCTGTGGTGCGATCGCCGCGCTGGATGCCGAGGACCATCGCAATTCCAGTCGGCCCGAACTGCTGATGTCGGCCGGAAAAGCCGCGCCGGGCAACGAGATCCGCATTGTCGATCCCGAGACGGGCGACCCGGTGCGCAACGGCGAGTCCGGCGAGGTCTGGGTACGCAGCGATCAGCGGATGAGCGGTTATCTGAATCGGCCCGAGGCCACCGCCGACACCATCACGGCCGACGATTGGCTACGCACCGGTGACATCGGGCGCCTCGACGACGACGGCTACCTTTTCATCGAGGACCGGCTGAGAGACATGATCATCACTGGCGGTGAGAACGTGTACGGGCCCGAGGTGGAAAGCGTGCTTCAAGAACATCCCGGAATCGCCGATGCGGCGATCATCGGTGTGCCCGACGAGAAATGGGGCGAATCGGTCAAGGCGATCGTGGTCGCCGGCACCCAGCTGGAGCCCGCCGAGGTCATCGAGTTCTGCCGCCAGCATCTGGCCGGTTACAAATGCCCGCGAACGGTTGACTTCGTGGACGAGCTGCCCCGCAATGCGAGCGGTAAGATCCTGAAAAACCAGCTGCGCGAACCATATTGGAAGGACCGCGCCCGCAAAGTGTGACACCGGCTTACCGAACCCCGGCGAAAGGGCGATATGAGCAGGCCGTTCGAGTCCATCAACACCGGTGTCGCCGCTCATATCGGCAACTACGCCGACGCGGTGCGCATCCCCGCGGGCTCCGAGGTCATCTACACCTCGGGCACGCCCGGGTTGCGTCGCGACGGGACGCTGCCCAAGGACTTCACCGAAGAAGCCACCCAGGCGTGGCGCAACGTGGAGGAGGCGCTGAGCCGGGCGGGACGGTATTGTCCGACATCGTCAGCGTGCGGCAGTGGCTGACCGACGCGGCCGACCTTCCGGCCTACGCGGCGGTGCGGTCGTCGGTGATCCGGCATCAACCCGTATTCATGCTCGCGGTGGTCCCGGCGCTGGTCTGGCCGGATATCCGGGTGGAAGTCGAAGTCACCGCGATCCGCAGGCCCGCGATGTTATAGCCTGCACTCGACCCGATATCGATTCTCCGCGAATGCAATCAGGGGCGACATGGGCGAGGTAGTAGAGGCGCAGCGACAGGATTGCGCGATCGCTGTGCTGGGTGGCCCCACGACAGTGATCGACATCGCGGGCCGCAGGATCGTGCTGGATCCGACGTTCGACCCGCCCGGTCCGCACGACTACCTGGACAAGCTCACCGGTCCCGCGGTGAGCGCCGAAGCCCTCGGGCAAATCGATGTGGTTCTGGTCAGCCACGACCAACATCCCGACAATCTGGACACCGCGGGCCGTCGGCTGGCGGAGGCCGCGCCGCTGATCGTCACCAACCCCGGTGCCGCCGGCCGGTTCGGGCCGCCGGCGGTGGGGCTGCAGCCGTGGCAGTCCTATTATTTGCCGGGTGGTCCCGGACGCGTTGCGGCGCAAGCTGTTCCGGCCGTGCACGGTCCGGCCGATGGGATGCGAGACATGGCGGGCCACGTCAACTGCGAGGTAACGGGTTTCGTGTTGTACGGACCCGGTCTGCCGACTATTTATCTGAGCGGCGACAACGCCTCGATGAGTGCCGTCGGCGAGGTGGCCGATCGCATCGGCGATATCGACATCGCCGTGCTGTTCGCGGGAGCTGCGATCGTGCCGGCCAAGGAGCGCGGGCGACCGCTGACGCTGACCTCGGCGCGCGCGGCCGCGGCCGCCGAAGTCCTCGGCGCCAAGGTGGTGATACCGGCCCACGTCGACGGCTGGGCTCACTTCAGCGAGGGCGCCAACGAATTCGCCGCGGCATTCGACCAGGCCGGAATCAAACGGGTGCTGCGCACGGCCCCCAACGGCGAGTGGATCGACCTGAAGTAGGCGGGCAACCGGCGTCAGAGGCGTCCCTCGGTCCGCAGCTCCGGATGCACCCAGTCGGGCGAACGCCGCTCTTTGAATGCGCGGACGCCTTCGCGGGCCTCCGCGTCCATCAGGCTGCTGGTCATGCCGATGCGGTCGTAGAGGCCCAGATAGCTGTCGATGCTGGATTTGATGACGTTGCGAGCGCGCGGTGCGGTCCGGCAGCCTTGCGCAAGCAGCTCGCGGGCCACCTCGAACAGACTCTCGTGTGACACCACCCTGGTCACCAGGCCCCAGTCGAGAGCTTCGGCCGCGGTGAGCACCCGGCCGGTGAACATGAGGTCGCGGGTGCGTACCGGCCCGATCAGGCGGACCAGCATCTGGCTGTAGTAGGTGTCGGCATAGCCGCGGAACAGCTCGGGAACGCGGAAGGTCGCGCGCTCGCTCACCACGGACAAGTCGCTGCACAGCGCGATCTGCATGCCGCCGCCCTGGCATAGCCCGTTGACGGCGGACACGATGGGCTTGGCCGAGGTCCGCACCGCGTCGAACGGCGTGACGTCCATGCCCAGCGCGGCGCCGAAGGTGATCCAGTCGTCGACGCCTCCCCCGCCCGTCATGTCACCGCCGGGCGCGAAGACGTCCCCGGTTCCGGTGATCAGCAGCCCGGACAGGCCCGGGTCTCCGTTGACAAGGCCTACGGCATAACGGATTCCGAAGTACATTGCGGGCGTCATGGCGTTGCGCGCCTCGGGGCGATCGATCCTGCACACCGCTATCGGCCCCTGGCGCTCGAACGACAGATAGGGGGTGCCCAGCCAATCCCCCTCCGGGGGGCGGGGCGTTGTCTGCGATGTCGGCGGGGTCTGCGCCACGGGACTCCTCTCGGGTCGGCGCCGTAGTCCAGCCGACACGGCGCCGCAGGCTCGCTACTGAAACTCTTACAGTATTCGCGAGGGCCGTCTTCCCGTACGCCGCCTCTACACAAACGGCAGCGTGGCGACCTCGATGGTCTCGGAAACGCTCAGGACCACGTCGCGATGCTTATCCTGAAGCGCGGTCGTGGCGTCTCCCACCGACCGGTCGCACTGGCTACAGCGGATGGTGAACTGCGGCTGATCTGCTTCATCCGGCCAGAATCGACGGTCGCCGACCTGGACGCCGGGGTCGAAGACGACTTGCTGATGCGGGGCTTCCTTGAGGATTCTGCCGACGGGATGGCTTTGCGGACATTCGAGTTTCAGCGTGCCGATCCCTTCTTGGTTAATGCTCATCGTCCACTCCTAGAGGGTCGTGGTCTGGCGCTCGTGCTCCCCCATTGTTGTCCTGACGCCATGGGCGTGAACGTGTAGGTGTCGCCGTGGGCGAGGTAGACGGATTTCGTGTCTGCCGACGAGGCCTAGGCCGCCTTCTTGAAGTCATCGAGGCCGGAGAGGAACTCGGCCCCTGGGGTGCTATCCGCTGCCCGGGTAGACGTTGGCCAGGGCCGGCAAATCCTGCAGTGACGGCATCGGGCCGCCCTGTTGGAACAATGCGGTGGCGGCGTCTTGCCCGTTGGTTGCGGCCACCAAGTCGCGCACCTGGAAGTAGAGATTGGTGGTGGCCTCGGTCGCGAGCTTGGCTGCCAGGTCGTACATGTTCATGTTGGTGCCCGGCACTGGCTGGCCTCCGCGCGGCGTATGGGGGCCGTCCTTATTCAGCACCGAGTGGCACTCCGGGAATCCCGGCGGCGGGCCTCCCGCGGGGCAACCCGCCAGCGGGAACTCCTGGGAGAAGTCGATGCTGAAGTACCCAGTGTGCAAGTCAGCGGGAAAGTCGGCCGGATTGCACGTCGGGAAGATTTGTGGCGCAAGGCGATCCAACTGCCCAATTGCAACGTTGTCCTCGACCCAGTTGGAGTGGGAATAGAAGTCCTGCTGGGTGTGCGCGAGGGCGCCAAATGCCGCGCGGGCGGCCGGACCGTTCACTTCGGCGCCGTTGTTCAGTACCGATCCGCTCAAGACGACCGGCGAGAAGGTGTCCCACGCTTGCTGAGCGCGCGCGCACAAGTCAACCGGATTGGCCGAGTTGTCGAGGTGGCGGAACTCGTCGGTGGCGAAAGCGTCGCTGCCGATGGCTCCGGCGCCGGGTGGAGGCCCGAGCAGGATCTGGTTGACGGCCTGCTGGCTGACCTGGTCTGCCGGGAGCGCGTTGCGCGTGATCGTTTCATGGTTCTTGATGTAGAACGCCTGTGCTTTGGGCGCGAACACGCCGAAGGATGTGGCAACGGCGATGGCTGCCGCGATCACGATGAGAACGCCCAGTGGATTTCGGCGGGCAAGTATCATTGAAACCTCCCAGCTCGTGGAAACGCGGCGTGCACCGCTTTGCTAGACGTTTCCTCATCCACGTCGCGAAAGCAACAAATTGCTGACCGGATTAGCGTTGCTATGCCGCGGCGGCACTACGCTGGGCGGCGGGAAAATCGCCGTTGGTAAGCCGCTACTCGGCCACCGTGGTGGCCGACGCGAAGGTGTGAGCCTGGTGTGTTTGGCTTGCCGGCGTGTCAACGGATCGCAATTAGACACCTACCGAATTGTTGTTAGCTGGGCGACGGTCTGCGCAACGTGTCCGAAGCGTCGCGGTGGTCTCCGCGACCGGTTTGTCGCAGAAGCGGCAATGCGTTGAATCGCGGCTGCTCGCACCCTGCGGTCAACAGCGGCGTGGGCCCACTTGGGGGCCAGGTCGTATTGCACCTTGGTGGGCGACCTCTTGAGAATCCTGCCCACGGGTTTTAGTTGTGGTCCCGTCAAGCCACACAAGTAGCAACAGCCTCATACGTAATTTCCCAGTCCGGCCACGTACGAACATTAGGAGTGACTCCTGATTCCCGGCGTAGACACGCGCATTGTCGCGGATGATCTGTCAGGGACTAGCTCTTTTTTGGGATCGGTAGCGGACCGCACGTCGTGTACTAAGCGGGATGACGGCGCGATGGAGCGCGACTGCTCGCAGAAGCACAGGAGGACAAGACGCATGAATATCTGCCCTACGCTCAAGAAGGTCATGACCGGCGCATTGGTGTCGGGCGCTCTCGGATTGGTCGCTGTGGGAGCGGGCGCGGGAACTGCGCAGGCCAACGGTGGCCCGTACACATGGTGCCCGGGACAATCAATGGATGACCCGCAGGGGCCGAATAGGTTTGGTACAGAATATGTTTGGAACACGAAAGTGTGCCATACCTGGTACCGCGTGTCCTACGGGTACGGCAACGTTATGAAGCTCAGCCTCGGGCAGCCATCGCTGTCGGGCTCGAGCGTCTGGGAGGGAGACAACCCACCGCCTGACAATCCTTCCGGAGTCAATTGCGGCCCTGGTTTCTGCCCTGTCCCACCGCACGCGGACCCGAATTTCCACCCCTAGGCGCTACTGGGCGCCCGCGAGCGCGCGTGTGGGCAAATCGACACGCCGCACCGCGTGGCATTTCGCGGGCGCCCGCGGCGACAGGAAATTCAACCAGTGGAGCTGCCGGGAATCGAACCCATCTCGGGATGCTGGTCTCCGGAATCTGTCAACCTGAATGAGGCAATGTTGAGCGGTATTTGCTGAATGGATTCCTCGCTGTCGTCTGGTTTGTTGATCCATGAGCCGCTGGCAGTTTCGGTGGTTCGGGCGGCTTTTGCACGAACCGTTCTGGGTAGGCGGCATCAAGGACACCTGCGCGCTGTCGCGGATGATCGTGGCGGTGCCGTAATGCACGCCGGCAGGAACGTGCAAACCCAGCCGGGAATGGCGATGTTCGTCGTTGTACCAGCCGAAGAAGATCTGGCAGTGCGCGGATCTGACGGATCAATACCTCAGCGAGCGCGGCACTTTCGCGTCCGAAAACGCACCAATGCGGCCGGGCAGCCGCGCTACCAAGTTCGCTATCTAATGCGAGATCCGAACTCGCCAGGCTGGACCTCATGCAGTCGATTCTCGTCATGGCACGGCGGAGACGGACGAGTCCACAGCAACCCGGCAGTGTGTCCGCGTAATTCTCGAACACGTAGCCACCAATCCCCACCGACGCCACGGATTCGCAGCAGACCAGGCGACCGGACAGGAACCGGACACAACAAACCGTCCGCAGAGTGGTGTCACAGTGTCTGCGCAGTTCAGGTGGTGGTCCCGGCTGGGATCGAACCAGCGACCTTCCGCGTGTGAAGCGGACGCTCTCCCACTGAGCCACGGGACCGGCGCCGAGAGGCGAACGACGTCGAAGACTAGCACGAACCGCCGGTCGCCAGCACCGCCATATGTGCCCCCACGAGTCGCGCGATAACCTGGACACGGTCCGCACCAAGAGATTTGTGTGGGCCCGCTCAATTGGACTATCGTCGTCCTTCGCACCGGGCGACGATCTCGTCCGTTGCGCGCGGATGTAGCGCAGTTGGTAGCGCATCACCTTGCCAAGGTGAGGGTCGCGGGTTCGAATCCCGTCATCCGCTCGAAGGTGCAAGTGGCATCAATCCCAGCGGTGGAGTGGCCGAGTGGTGAGGCAACGGCCTGCAAAGCCGTGCACACGGGTTCGATTCCCGTCTCCACCTCCGAAATTTTTCTCCCAGGCGCGATTAGCTCAGCGGGAGAGCGCTTCCCTGACACGGAAGAGGTCACTGGTTCAATCCCAGTATCGCGCACCA
>NZ_JBVAXR010000005.1:0-82457 GCF_055419445.1 Mycobacterium sp. IDUB_19
TGAGACTGCAGAAATGTTTCGTAACGGCCAGCCCGAAGACATTTCCTTACTTCCGGACATCGGCGAAGCGCTGTAGTCCTCCCCTGAGTCGCTCTCTCGACCGGTGTCCACAACGAACACCCTCGCGCCAGAGGCCAGTGTGGCTAGTGTGACAACGGCAGACCAGCCGTTGGCCCCTCGGCGGAATTAGGGTCGTACGTGCGGGCGTTGGTTGTCGGCAGACGGCAGATCAACGGCGGCAGATAAGGGAGAGCATGAAATTCGGGATCGCGACCTTCGTCAACGACGACACTATCGACACGATATCCCTGGCACGCGCGATCGAAGAGCGGGGTTTCGCATCGTTGGTCATCGCCGAGCACACCCATATTCCGGCGAGCCGGGAGTCTGCCTATCCGATGGGGGGCGAGCTACCGTCGATCTACTACCGGACCCTCGACCCGTTTGTGACGCTGGCCGCGGTGGCTGCGGTGACCTCGTCCATCGAGTTGTTCACCGGGATCGCCCTGCTGATCCAACGCGATCCGATCATCACCGCGAAAGAGGCTGCCAGCATCGACCTGATCTCCGGCGGCCGCTTCGTGTTCGGCGTGGGCGCCGGCTGGAACATCGAAGAGTTGCGCGATCACGGCACGGACCCGAAAACGCGTGGCGCATTGCTCGACGAACGCATCGAGGCCATCAAGGCGCTATGGACAACTGAACCCGCCGAGTACCACGGCAAATACGTGAACTTCGACCCCGCCTACCTTCGCCCCAAGCCGGTTCAAAAACCGCACCCGCCGATCTTTATTGGCGGCGACTCGGATGCCACTGTCAAGCGGGTGATTCGCCATGGCGCGGGTTGGATATCCAACCCGCTCCCGATAGAGCACCTGACCAAACGCATTGATCAACTGCGCGAGGGCGCCGGACGCGATGTTCCACTGGCAATGTTCGGCACGCCGGCCGACCCCGACTATTGGCACGCTGCCGACGGCTTGGGTTTCGATCGACTAGCACTGCTGCTGCCCACCAAGCCGCTCGACGAATCGCTTCGGTTGCTCGATGAGTACGCCGCAAAGGTGGACAAGTACCG
Source organism: Mycobacterium sp. IDUB_19 (assembly GCF_055419445.1). NCBI lineage: Bacteria > Bacillati > Actinomycetota > Actinomycetes > Mycobacteriales > Mycobacteriaceae > Mycobacterium > Mycobacterium sp. IDUB_19. The sequence goes on from NZ_JBVAXR010000005.1 coordinate 1,079, forward strand.
CGGGTAACAGTGGCATTCACGTCAGCTCGGCTGAGGACTGCTGCCAGTTCGTCAAGCGTCGGGGTCCGGCGCCCAGCGCGGCGGGCGTGCATCTGGCCTGGGTGACGACCGGGCGGCCGCCAGTGCCGCCGTGCGCTCACCGTTGATCGCGGTCAGCGGTGGAGGCTGGCCCTTGCGCAGCGTCGCGATCAACTCACGGTAAGGGCCGATGACGTAGACGGTGTCGCCGGCTTTCAGTCGGGCGTCACGACGAGGGCGTAGCCGAACCGGCCCTTCCGGTCGTGTGATCGCGATAACGCGCGTTTGGGTCGATAAATCGACCATCCGCAGCCCATCGAGCTCGCTGCCCGCCGCCACGAGCATCCCGCCCACCATGAAGGAACGCTGCCCGACCCAAAACGTTCCGAGCACCTGCAGGCCCATCGCGGCGCCGATGAACCAGGGAGCCGCGAGGTCGACGATCGACCGCACATTTTCGAAGCCGAACCGCCGATTTATCGCCGTGCCCAGCGCGCGGCCTTGAACGCGCATCACGATCGGCACCTTGGTATCGGATCCCAAGATCTCGAGCAGGACGATCCCGGTCTCGATGTTCTGCATGTCGTGATGGGTCACCACTGTCACCCCGCGGGCGCGTTCGACGCGCGCCGATTCCAGTGTCTGGCGCATCGTCGAATCTCCGAAGATCACCGGCACGTCGAGTTCGGCCACGGTCGACAGGTAGCGGTTGTTCTCGTCCTGCTCGATGACCAGGACGTCGTATCCGGCAGCGGTCAGATCCCGCACGACGCGGATGCCCACCGAACCCAGTCCGACGACGACGACGTGACCGCGCATATGACGCGCCCGTCGGAGTCCGGCCGTTTGAACGAAGCGGCGGGACAGCAATAGGTCCGCAAGGAACGCGACGATAATCGCGGTGACGATCGCGCCGCCGAACATCAACGCGACAGCGAACAGTCGTAGTAACGCGGGTTGGTGGGCGAAGCTGAAATCGCCATAGCCCACGGTCGTAATCGTCTCGGAGGCGAAGTACAGGGCGTCGATCCACGACATCCGCGGGTTCCGATAGGTGCAGAACAGTACGGCTGTCGAGCCGAGCGTGAAGAGCAGCGTCAATGCCAACGAGGGAAGAAGCAGTGGGTTCATATCTTCGCGCATCGCGCGCGCGGCATCGATCGCGCGTCGCACCCGCGACTGGCTGGAACGGGTCGGGGTCGGCGGAGGCACGGCAAGGCCTCGGGCCTCCAATTCGTCTTTGACGCCGATCATCGAGGTCCAGTCGCCCTTGTACACGCCCAGATCCCGTCCCGGACAGGGCACCACCTCGCCGGGGGAAGGCGAATTCTTGCCATGGACCACCGCCACCGGCGCCAGGTCGCCGTAGATCTCGCGCAGAGTCCCTTTATGTGGTGCCTCAGCTCCCCAGACAACGAACTCGATGCCGGCCGTTTGGAACTGGTGGGCGTTGCGCGACAGCGCGGCTTCGATGAGGGATGGTGCCGCCAGGTCGGCGACATCCAAGATCGCGCCGGGGCCGTTAACGGCGGTCACCGCTTCGCGCAGCACATCGTTGGCCAGCCGTGCGACGATGCGCACGGTGGAGCTATATTCCCTTGCTAGCAAAGCTATTTCGAGGTTAACCGCATCATTGGGCCCAGCGCAGACGACGGCGCGCGCGCGATGCACCCCGGCGCCCAGGAGATCGGCGGCCGTGTTGATCTTGATTATCCGCGCGCCCGCGCCTCTTAGCTCCTCGGCGATCATCTTCGACAGCGCGTCGTCACCGCTAACGATGATTTCGCGATGAAATTGAAAGATCTCGGCCATTTCGCGGGGTCGCTTAGTACGTTCGTCGCCAGGGTCGATCGCGACAACTAGCCGACAGAGAACTGCCGTAACTGGTCCGGCTGTTCGCCATTCTGCTGTGGCTTTGTGCTCTGCGCCATGAATACTCCGACCTCTGCTGACACCAGCGCCCGCTGGCTCATATGACTATCGAGCACAACGCCGGATAGTGCCACCGGAGAGCGCAACGGCGTTGTCCTATTGAGGCGCAACAGGTTCGACTTGGGCTTGTCACGCAAACGAAATAGTTGAGGCGTAGAAAGCGCTGTCGCGCTACTAAGCAAAGGAGCATTTCTTGTCCGAAAAGACGCCCGACGACATCTTCAAGCTCGCCAAGGATGACAACGTTGAGTATGTCGATGTCCGCTTCTGTGACCTGCCAGGCACCATGCAGCACTTCACAATTCCGATTTATGTCTTCGACGAGACCGTGTTCGAGGAAGGGCTGGCCTTCGACGGCTCCTCGATTCGCGGGTTCCAATCGATCCACGAGTCCGACATGCTGCTGCTTCCCGATCCGGAAACCGCGACCATCGACGCGTTCCGTGCCCGCAAAACGCTCAACGTGAACTTCTTCGTGCACGACCCCTTCACCCTCGAGGTGTACTCGCGTGATCCGCGCAATGTCGCCCGCAAGGCGGAGAACTACCTGATCAGCTCTGGCATTGCCGACACCGCGTACTTCGGCCCGGAAGCCGAGTTCTACATCTTCGACTCGGTGAGCTTCGACTCGCGCACCAACGGCTCGTTCTACGAGGTCGACGCGACGTCCGGGTGGTGGAACACCGGAGCAGCGAGTGAGCCCGACGGCAGCCCCAACCTCGGCTACAAGGTCCGCCCCAAGGGCGGGTACTTCCCGGTCGCCCCCACCGATCACTACGTCGACCTGCGCGATGAGATGCTCACCCACCTGACCAACGCCGGGTTTTCTCTGGAGAAGGGCCACCACGAGGTGGGCAGCGGGGGACAAGCCGAGATCAACTACAAATTCAACACGCTGCTGCACGCGGCTGACGACCATCAGATGTTCAAGTACATCGTCAAGCAAACCGCTTGGCAGGCCGGCAAATCCGTAACGTTCATGCCCAAGCCGCTGTTCGGTGACAACGGCTCCGGCATGCACTGCCACCAGTCGCTATGGCAGGACGGCGTCCCGTTGATGTACGACGAGACGGGCTACGCCGGCCTATCGGACACCGCTCGGCACTACATCGGCGGGTTGCTGTACCACGCGCCGTCGTTGCTGGCCTTCACCAACCCGACGGTGAACTCCTACAAGCGGCTGGTTCCCGGCTACGAGGCCCCGATCAACCTGGTGTACAGCCAGCGCAACCGCTCGGCATGCGTGCGTATCCCCATTACCGGCAACAACCCGAAGACCAAGCGGCTGGAGTTCCGCTGCCCCGACTCATCGGGCAACCCGTACCTGTCGTTCGCGGCCCAGTTGATGGCCGGGCTGGACGGAATCAAGCACAAGATCGAGCCGCCGCCGCCGGTCGACAAAGACCTCTACGAGCTGCCGCCCGACGAGGCCGCAGAAATCCCGCAGGCTCCGACCCAGCTGGCGGCGGTGATCGACCGGCTGGAGGAAGACAGCGAATATCTCACCGAGGGAGGCGTTTTCACACCCGACCTGATCGAGACGTGGATCAACTACAAGCGCGACTACGAGCTTGCGCCGTTCAATCTCCGGCCGACCCCATACGAGTTCGAGCTCTACTACGACGTATAAAGCACGTGTCGTCGACAGGACAACGACGGCAATCTGTAGGAAAATGGTCGGGTGCGGGGGATTCTTGTGCTTGCGATATTTGCTGCCGTAGTTGCCGTGGCCGTGCCGGCCCAGGCCGATCCGGGGCCGGATGCGAACTTTCTGGCCGAGCTGAACAAGGCCGGCATCACCTATCAGACGCCGAGCGTCGCCATCGGTGTCGGCAAGAGGGAATGCGCACTGATGGACCAGGGCATTCCCGAGGGTGACGTCATCAAGACCGTGTCGGAGAGCAATCCGGCATTCAGGGGGGACGCCGCCGCCGAGTTCACGAACATCGCGGTGAGTGTTTACTGCCCTCAAGATGCCGGGCAGCCAGCTGCGCAGCTAGCGCCGGCTGTGTAGCCAAGGCTGATATCGCTGTGCGGCAAAGTATTTCGTAACCTGCTACGGGGTGGGGCTGACGGATTGGGCTTCTCCGGCCGGCCGCGCGCGCAATTCGGCCGGTAGGCGTTTGAACCCGTGCAAGGTCACCAGCTCGAGTGGTTTGGGCTGCTCACGCAGGCTCAGACTCGGGAACCGGTCGAACAAGGTGCGCAGGGCGATGACGCCCTCTACTCGTGCCAGGGCCGCGCCGAGGCAACCGTGTATGCCGGAACCGAACGCCAGGTGTTCTCGCGCGTTGGGTCTGGTGATGTCGAACCGTCCGGGGTCAGTAAAGACGCCTGGGTCGCGGTTGGCGCCGCCCATCAAAAGCACCAACATCGTCCCGGCGCGGATGTGCTCGCCGCCGATCTCAACGTCGCGGCGTGCGGTGCGTACGAGCATCTGCACTGGGCTTTCGAACCTCAAAATCTCCTCGATTGCGGCGGGCCACAGTCCCGGATCCTCGCGCAACAAGGCTAACTGCTGGGGATGCTCGAGCAGCAGGACGATTCCATTGCCGATCAGGTTCACCGTCGTTTCGAACCCGGCGCCGACCAGAAGTGCTGCATTCGCGGCGAATTCGCGGTGGGTCAGTTCGCCGCCGGCGGCCACCCGGCCGAAGGGATCGTCGCCCGAGTCGCCCGCACGCGCCCGTTCGATGAATTGTGCGGCATAGCGGTCGACCTCGCGCAGACGGTCGATGGCGTCGCGAAATGTCTTCCAGCTGGTACCGAAATCCAGCAGCGGCGCCAAGCTGTAGCCCCATTCGCGCACTTGCGGTCGCGCATCGATTGGTAGCCCGAGGATCTCGGCAATGACGGCCACCGGCAGTTCCGTCGCGAAGTCGGCGACCAGGTCGGGTTGCGTTTTGCGCTCCAAACCATCGAGCAGTTCCGCCGTGATCTCTTCAACTCGAGCGCCGAGCCTGTCGATGGCTCGCGGTGTGAAGCTCTGTGCGAATAGGCGCCGGTAACGGGTGTGATCGGGAGGATTCGTCATCACCATCGCCGGCCGCTCCACCGGATTGGGCAGGCCAGGATCTGTTCGATCCAGCAACGCCGGAAACGGCTGGGGGAGAGGCGCGTTGACGAGGTTGGTGGCACCGAACGCGGCGTCACGCAACACCGTACGGCAGATTTCGTGGTCGGCGCTTACCCACACGAATGGCCGCTGCACCAGGCGGCCCTGAGTTCTGATGTCTTCGACCAGCCGATACATCTCGTCTCCGCTGGCGCGGCCCAGCAGAAACCGGGCCAGCGGCTGTCCGCGGCGAGCCTGCACCGCCAAGAATGCGCGCGGCGCACCGTACCTCGCCATCCAGCGAGCCCAGATGCTCGTCCGCACAGCGATCCCTTTCGCACCAACGGTGAATCTTTGCCGGAACATATCACCGGTGTTCGTTGCGTCGCACCGAGACCGCGCCATCGCGTCCGGCGGACGTATTTCACAGGTGGGACATAGCCGTTCCTCACGCTAGGGGAGCACACTGTCAGCAGATCCAGATTGGCCGGGGGATGAAGAACGCGTTACGACAATCGAGCCACGGATTGGGGGGACCATGAATTACCAGATCGATTCGGTTGCTCAGCACGAGTCCCGCGTACCGGTCGGCCAAGACAGGCCTCGGCTGCGCGGTTGGATCCACCTCTACTGCGCCGTCGGCGCCTTCTTTGCGGGTACTGCGCTGGTGGTGCTGTCGTGGGCGCTGGAGTCCAAGCGCGCCGGGCACTCGACGCTGACATATACCTTGGCGATTGTGGCGATGTTCGCCGTCAGCGCCATTTACCACCGCGTCCACTGGGAGTCGGCCACCGCCAGAAAATGGATGCGACGGCTGGACCACTCGATGATCTTCGTGTTCATCGCCGGCAGCTACACACCGTTCGCGAGGCTGGACATGCCGCGCGGGACGGGATACGTGGTGCTGGCGATCGTGTGGGGTGGTGCGGTGGCAGGGATCGCGCTGACGCTGTTTTGGCCGTCAGCGCCTCGGTGGCTGGGAGTAGCGCTGTACCTGCTACTTGGCTGGGTCGCGATCTGGTACACGCCGCTGATCCTGCATAACGCCGGAGTGGCCGCGACCGTGCTGCTGGCTGTCGGCGGCGCGCTGTACACCATTGGTGCGGTGTTCTACGGGCTGCGCCGTCCCGACCCGTGGCCGAGGACCTTCGGCTATCACGAGGTCTTCCACGCTTGCACCGCAGTGGCCGCGATCTGCCAGTACATCGCCATTTGGTTCGCCGTCTTCTAGAAACGCCACCCGGGTTAGGGAAGCGATATCGCGTTTCAGAAGTGGCCTAGCCCAACGATTGCGGCAAGTAGCCTCTGTTGCTATGCCGGTGGCTGCTCGGGCGTTGTCCGCGATCTGCACATTACTGCTGGCTATCACCGGTGTCGGGGCAACAGGCAAGGCGCGTGCCGAGCCCGGCAGCCCGGGAGTGAGCGACAGGGTGGTGGGCTGGGACACCTACCGGCGACTGGATCGGCTGCCGTATCTGAGCGCCGACGCGCAGACGCTGCAGGTGTCGAGCTTCGACCGCAGCGGTGGGGATTTCGACATCTCCACGGGCAATAAGAACGGCAACGGTGGATGTCTGGCGCCCGGTGGCGCCGGCTGTGTGGTCGCGGAGGATCACGGTGCCGGAGAGGTCGATTCGATCTGGTTCACTCGCGACGGCGGCAACGTGCGTGCGATCGGCGCGATTCGCATCGAACTGGATGGCCAGACGGTGGTCGACGCTCCATTGCAGTCGTTGGTCGACGGTGCGCTGGGTGCGCCATTCGTGTGGCCGCTGGTCGCCAACGCCGCGCAGTCGCCGGGCGGTGTCTACGTCAAAGTGCCGATGCCGTACCGGCAGTCGATGCGGATCAGCGTCGCATCGCATTTGGAGTACTACCACGTCGACTATCGCCAGTTCTCCACCGCGGACGGCGTGAGTACTTTCTCGCCGGCCGACCGCGCGCTCGATGTGGTGGCCACTCTGCGGGCCGCGGGGACCAGGGACCCCAAACCAGCAGAACCCGCTGCGGCGCATACCAATCAGACCGTCGAGGTACCCGCCGGTGCTGGAACGACGATCGCGGAAGCGGCTGGGTCGGGCATGATCTCGGCCCTGCGCCTGCAGCTGCCGGAACCGACCGATCAACTCTTGACAGGTCTGCGGCTTCAGATCGAATTCGACGGTCAAACCATGGTCGACTCGCCGCTCGGGGAATTCTTCGGCGCGGGCCTGGGCGCCAACGACGTGCGATCGCTGATGTTCGCCGCAACCCCACAACCCGATGGGTCGTTGTCGTTCTCATGTTGGTGGCCAATGCCTTTCGCCCGCACAGCACATGTCACCCTGGTCAACACCACCGGCGATCCCGTGTCCGGAATCGACAGCGAAGTCGTCACCACTCCCGACCCACAATGGGCGCCCGCGTTGGCCGGCGGCAGCGCGGGCTACTTCACCGCGCGCTCGCACGCCGGACCAACGACGATCGGTCAGGACTGGTTGTTCGCTGATGAACAGGGCCATGGAAAATTCGTCGGCGTCAGCCACACCATCCGTGGTTCGAGGATCAAGACGTCGTTCGGCGACGACGCCCCGTACTTTCTCGAAGGCGCCGAACGCGGCTACACGGACGGTTCCGCATCGCCGCAGTGGTACGGCACCGGCACCGAGGACTTCTACGAGGGCGGTTGGTATTTCAAAGACGGCACCCGGTACAGCGACCCACTCACCGGCCAACCCGATCGACGTACGGCGACTGGCGGATGCGCGGACTACTGTGTCGTGGTCTACCGGCTGATGCTCGCCGACGCTGTCGGCTACCATTCCGCGCTTCGATTCGGCATTGAGCACGGCAAGCGCAACATGGTCCAACCCGACTACAGCTCAACGGCATTCCTCTACGCCCAACCGAACGCCACCACTACTCCCAACGACGACGTCACTCCCGGCGATCCCGTGAGTCGATTCGTGCACGGCTACACCGACACCGACGCTGACGACCAAGTACTGATCAGCCAATACGAGGGCAGCGACGATACCCGCCCCATCGCCGGATTGGTCCGCGCCACCCACGCCGCGATCACGTTCGGTGTCCACATCGATCCGGACAATCGCGGCGTCCTGGTGCGCCGCACCTCGGACCAGGAAATCGGTTACCAGTCAGCCGATGTCGCCGTCGACGGCGTGCCTGCCCGAAATTGGTTACAGCCACGCAGCAACGATTCACACCGCTGGCTCGACGACACCTACTTCGTGCCGGAGTCCCTCACCGCCGGCAAAAACCTCGTCACGATCACGCTCACACCCACCCCGGACAGCCCGCCCTGGACCGCCAGCCGCTACCACGTCGACACACTGACGGGGCCATCCCAGCGGGTACCCTCCAACGCCATGGCGGGGACGCGATGAGTGCAGGTATCTTCGGGCTCCTCGACGACGTCGCGGTTCTGGCGCGACTGGCGGCCGCCAGTGGCCGCGCGACAGCCAAGGCGGCCGGCGTGATCATCGACGACACCGCCGTGACGCCGCAGTACGTTCACGGCATCGCCGCCGAGCGTGAGCTGCCGATTATCAAGCGCATCGCGATCGGATCCCTGCGCAACAAGCTCTTTTTGATCCTGCCCGTCGCGATGTTGCTCAGTCAGTTCGCGCCCCGTCTGGTGACCCCGCTCCTGATGCTCGGCGCGGTCTATTTGTGCTACGAAGGCGCGGAGAAGGTGTGGGCGAGCTTCCGCGGTCATGACGCCCACGCGGCGCCGGCGGCCGAGGATGTCCTGGTGGCCGGGGCGATCCGGACCGACTTGGTGCTGTCCGCCGAGATCATGGTGATCGCCCTCAACGAGGTCGCCGACCAGGCGTTCGTGCCGCGGTTGATCATCCTGATCGTTGTTGCCGTGCTCCTCACCATTGCGGTGTACGGCGTCGTGGCCGTCATCGTCAAAATGGACGACGTCGGCTTGCACCTCACGTCGACTGCATCTCGAATCGGCCGGCGGCTCGGCCGGGGCTTGGTCGCGGCGATGCCCAGACTGCTTTCAGCGCTCTCGGGCACCGGAATGGTGGCGATGCTCTGGGTCGGTGGACACATCTTGCTCGACGGCAGCGATCACCTGGGCTGGCACGCCCCGCGGGGCCTGGTTCACCACGCCGAGCACCAGGTTGGCCATGCCGTCGATTCCTTTGGTGGAGCGCTGGCCTGGCTGCTCAACGCCGCGGTGTCCACGGTGATCGGGTTGATCGTCGGATTCGGGGGATTCGCCGTCGTAGGGCTGCTGTCACTGGCCCGGCGAGGTCGTTAGGGCCCGCTACCGACCAGGTTGCTGTTCTGCGGGCAGTAGGCGTGGACGGAGATGGTCACGTACGTCTCGGCGTCTTTGGCCAGCCCGGGGTTGCTCGTCCGGAAATCTGCGATTATCTGCTGCACCGTCATGCCCAGACGGATGTTCTCGCACACCATCTTGCCGTTGTAGATGGCGGCGTCGGGATTGGCGAACGAGATTCCCCGGTCGTTGAGGGACTGAACGTACTTGTTGTCCTGATCCGGTGTCGACACGATCGATGACGGGGCCGCCGTCGCTACCGGGCCGGATGTCGTGGGAGCCGGACTCGCCTTTGACGTCGGCACCGCGGTAGGTGAGGGTGCTGCGGCTTTCGGATGCGAGGTCAACAGCGAACGCCCCAAGACGATCGCGCCGGCAACCACGAGCCCGGCCGCGAGCAGAGCGGCGGCGGTCCGCCACGTCGACCGCCACGATCGGCGCTGGTTGGCCGCCTCGCGCGGGGTCTCAACGTCGTCGTCGCGGGACCACGCGAGGCCGGCCGAGTTCGCGGAAGTAGCGGCCTCGGGTTCCGCGGAAGTGGGCGCGGCAACGGTCTCGTGACCGCCCAGCCCGGCAGTCTTGTCGGTAGCTGGTACCGGCTCGGACATGACGGCCATGGTAGCGGCCGTGGACGACGACTCGGGGTGCTAGTCGGGCGCCCGCGTGCCGAGTAGCTCACGGACCTGCGGACGGGTGCCCTCAGACCGAAGCAGGAAACTGGCCGGCCGCGGGCGCACTCGCAGCGGCCACCAGAACCAGCGTCCCAGCAGCGCGGCGATGGACGGCGTCATGAACGCGCGCACGATCAAGGTGTCGAACACCAAGCCCAGACCGATAGTGGTCCCGATTTGGCCGATCACCCGCAGGTCGCTGACGACCATCGAGGCCATGGTGACGGCGAAGACCAGGCCCGCTGCCGTGACGACCTTGCCGGTACCGCCCATCGCCCGAATGATGCCGGTGTTGATACCGGCGGCGAGTTCTTCTTTCATTCGGGAGACGAGAAGCAGGTTGTAGTCGGATCCGACGGCCAACAGAATGATGACGGACATCGGCAATACGAGCCATTCCAACCCCAGCCCGATAATGTGCTGCCAGAGCAGCACGGACAATCCGATGGATGCCCCCAGCGAAGTCACGACCGTACCCACGATCACCATTGCCGCCACAAAGCTTCGCGTGATCATCAGCATGATCGCGAAGATGAGGCAGAGCGACGCAATCCCGGCGATCATGAGATCGTATCGGGAGCCGTCGTGCAGGTCTTTGTAGGTCGCCGAGACGCCGCCGACATAAATGTTGGTGTTCTCCAGGGGTGTCGACTTAAGCGATTCCTCGGCCGCGCGTTTGATCTGCTCCACACGCGCGATGCCTTCGGGAGTGGCAGGATCGCCGCGGTCCGAAATGGTCATGCGCGCCGCTTTCCCATCCGGCGACATGAACAGTCCCATGACCCGCTGGAAGCTGGGGTTCTGGAAAACCTCGGGCGGCAGGTAGAAGGAATCGTCGTTCTTCGCTGCGTCGAAAGCCTCGCCCATCTCCGTCGAGATATTGCCCTGTGAGTCGGCCTGGCCGATGATCCCGGTCATGGTGGAATGCATGGTCAGCATCATGGTGCGCATGCTCTTCATGGTTTCGATCTGAATCGGAAGCTCGGCGGCGAGCTTCGGCATCAGCACGTCGATCTTGTCGATATCCACCACAAGTTCGCCCAGCTTGTCGTTGATCTCGTCGATACCGTCGAATGAATCGAACAACGATCTGATCGCAAAGCAGACGGGAATGTCGTAGCAGTGCTTTTCCCAGTAGAAGTAGCTACGGATCGGCCTCAAGAAATCCTCGAAATTCGAGATCTGATCGCGGATTTCGGCCGTGATTCCCTGAACGTCATGTGTTTTGCCGGCCAGGTCATGGGTGACGGCGTTCAGCTCAAGAATCAGGTGGTACAGCGTTGTCGTGATTGCGATCGTTTTGTTCAGTTCATCGGCCTGCTTGAGCATGTCGTTCATGCGGGCCTTTTGGTATTCGAGATTGACCATCTGGCTCGCGTTCATCACGCCCAACCTGAACGGAATGGTGGTGTGCGCCATGGCGGTCCCCGAGGGGCGAGTCACAGATTGCACTCGGGAAACACCTGGAACCGCGAGGACGCCCTTGGCCAATCGCTCCAATATCAGAAAATCGGAGGGATTGCGCATGTCGTGATTGGCTTCGATCATTACGAACTCGGGCAACATCCGGCCCAGCGGAAAGTGCCGATTTGCGGCCGCATATCCCTGGTTGGTCGGGAGGTCATCGGGCAGGTACACGCGGTCGTGGTAGTTGGTGGTGTATCCCGGCAGCGCGAGCAGGCCGACAAGAGTGACGGCGCACGCTGCGGCGAAAATTGGCCCCGGCCAGCGGACGACCGCCGTGCCGATCCGTCGCCAGCGCCGCACCGTGATCCTGCGCCGGGGCTCGAACATGCCGAATCGGCCGCCGATGGCTAGGACTGCGGGAACCAGCGTGAGCGCAATCGCCACCGCAACCAGCATGCCCACCGCGCAGGGGATACCGATTGTCTGGAAATAGGGCATCCGGGTGAAACTGAGGCAGAAGACCGATCCGGCGATCGTCAAACCGGAAGCTAAGACAACCTTCGCCGTTCCGCGGTAGGTCGTGTAGTAGGCCGTCTCCAAGTCTTCGCCGGCCTGGCGAGCCTCTTGATAACGGCCGACGAAAAAGATTCCGTAGTCGGTTCCCGCCGCGATCCCGAGAGTGATCAGCAGATTGACGGCGAAGGTGGAAAGGCTGATGGCGCCGGCATTCCCGAGGAATGCGACGATCTGGCGCGCGACTTGCAGCTCTATCCCGACCATCAGCAGCACCAGGATGACGGTGCCAACAGAGCGGTAGACGAGAAGCAGCATGGCGAAGATCACCACCAGGCTCACGATGGTGACCTTGAGGATTGTCTTCTGCCCGCTGTGATTCAGGTCCGAAATGAGCGGGGCGGGGCCGGTGACATAGACCTTGACCCCTGCCGGAGCGGGCGTGCGCTCCACGATGTCGCGGACGGCATCGGCCGACGCGTTCGCCATGCTCGTGCCTTGGTTGCCGGCCAGCTTCAACTGGACGTATGCGGCTTTACCGTCCTCGCTTTGCGCGCCACCCGCCGTGACGGGATTGCCCCACAAGTCCTGGATGTGTTGCACATGCTTCGGATCGTTTTCCAATTGACGGAGCAACTGGTTGTAGTAGTGGTGAGCATCGTCGCCCAGAGGCTGCTGGCTCTCCAACACGATCATCGCCAAGGCGTCCGAATCGGATTCCTTGAAGTCTTGGCCCATGTGCTGCATCGCCTTGATCGACGGCGCATCTTTGGGACTTAGCGATACCGAACGCTCCTGCTCCACTCGCTCGAGCGAGGGCACGCCGATGGTCACGATGACGGTGAGGGCCAGCCACGCCAGGATGATGGGCACCGACAACCGATGGATCGTCCGCGCGACGCGGGGCGTACGACGCCCGCCGTCCACGCGTTGATCGGTCATGCGGCCCTCAGGCGGCAGGAGTTGTCGGCGTTCACGTCTGGTGCGATCACGGTTGACCACGCCATCCACCCCAGTGCGCCAGCAGCTGCTGTCACTATTGCTCGTCTCCTCTGGTGATGCAGTCGCCCCGCCCCCGAGAGCAGGTGATGTCAGGCAAGGCTTCCAAAGTCTCTCATTGATGCATCGGCGGCAACACGAAACCTATTACACCTGACCGTAGCGGCCTGGCGTCCCCCGCGCCCCACGGGGCGATGACCTGCGGTAACCGTATATGTCGATGAGTGGGATGGCGGCACCCCTGATGGACAAGTAAGTTCGCGGGCAGGCTAATCGGGGCTGTTTCCGCGCGGAGTTTGCGCGAGGACGGGATGTCAATGCATTGGGCGATCACCGGCGCGACCGGGTTTCTCGGGGTTCACATCCTGAGCGAACTCCTCCGCGGGGACGACACGTTCACCTTGCTGACCAGGCCGAAATCCGACGCGATCACCCGCATCTGCAAGGCTCTCCCGCTCGCGGTCACCGACGGGAAGGGGTGGACCGAGGACGAGCTGCGCGAAAGATTCACCGTCGTGCCGGTGGACCTCGCCGCGCCCAATCTCGGGTTATCGGATCAGCAGTTCCAGGACCTTGCCGACAGCGCTGACGCGATCTTGCATTGCGCCGGGATCATCGAGCTGGACGCCGACCTTGCCGACCTTCGCTGTACCAACGTCGGCGGTACCACTCGGATCCTCGAACTCGCCGAGGCCGGATCGCGGGAGCCGGACCTGTTCCATGTGTCGACCGCGTTCGTCGCCGGCCGGCGCCGTTCGGGCCTCATCTACGAGACCGAGTTACGGGATGACCAAGGCTTCGAGAACAACTACGAGATGTCCAAATTCGAGTCCGAGACGCTTGTGCGGGACTGGGCGCGGCGCACCGGGCGCCGGGTCGTGGTGCTGCGGCCCAGCGCCCTGATCGTCGAGCGGCCGCCCCATCCGGACTTCCCGCTGCACCCGCTTTCCTTTCTTTCGACGTCGGCCGATAGCGGGATGCGGCTGTTCTCGGTGTCCGGACGGCCGTTGCGCACCAACCTGTCGATGCGCCTGCGAGGTGATCTCAACGGCCACTTGAATTACATGCCGGCCGACGAGGCCGCTGACGAGATGGTCCGCCTGATGCGGCTGGCACCCAATGGCCTGACTACCTACCACGTCGTTCATCATCACGACGTCGCAGTGCAAACCCTGGTCGAACTTTTCAACGCGGTGTCTCCGATCCCCTTGACGCTGGTCGAGGGCCCGATCGAGAACCCCAATCTGCTGGAACGGCGCCTGCGGTGGGCCAGCGGATTCATGCCCTACCTGGAGCACAGCCGGACTTACGACACGACCGATGCGCGAGCGGTGATCGGCGAGCCGCATCGGCGGACCATCGTCGACTTCGACTATCTGCTGGGAAGCGTGGGACGGTACAAGCGATACTTCACGGTCAAACCCGAACCGCGTCAACCCCGCGAATCGGCTCCGGCGCTTGAACCCCTGGTATCCGTCGGGCGTCCCTTCGATCTGACCGCCCACAGCGCGGACGAGGTTCGTCCCATACGAGGGCTGACATTCATCGTCACAGTCGGACGAAGCGGATCGACCGCGCTGTCGCGAATCCTCGGCGCCCACCCAGATGTGCTCAGCCTCAACGAGTTCTACCTGTCGGTGCGCGCTTCGTCGGCGGCCGACCACGCACTGTCGGGTGAGCAGTTCTGGCGGATGCTGGCCGAGCCGCACCCGATCTTCGACTCGATGGTCCGGGGTGGTTCGGCCATGCCGGAGTTCATTTACCCGCGACTGCAGGGAACCCGTTTCGACGCGAGCACAACCGGGATCCCCGCGATCTCGATGATGACACTGCCGCATCTGACGTCGGACCCCGACGGCGTTTTCGACGCCCTTGCCGCGGAGGTTCCGACGTGGCCACAACAAACCTCGCGGCTGCACTACGAACGCCTCTTCGCTTGGCTCGCAACATATTTCGGTGGGACTGTGGTAGTCGAGCGGTCAGCCATGTCGCTGAGCAGCGTCCCGTGGCTACGCGAGACGTTCCCGGATGCGAAGTTCGTGCACCTATTCCGGAACGGTCCGGACACGGCGGTTTCGATGAGCGACCACACCGGATTTCGCTTGATGGCGCTCATTCAGGACGCGCTGGAGCTGCTCGACCTCGACCCGGAGCGTCGACACCCCGGTTTGCGGCTGGACCCGACGGCGATACCGATCGAGCTCGCCTCTCTGGTCGGTGACACCTGCGACGTCGACTACCTGATGGGTCAGAACATGCCCGTCAGCAGATTCGCCCGTATGTGGGGCGAGCTGATCGTCACCGGTGAAGCCGAGCTCGCCGACCTGCGCGCAGACCGTTACCTCCCGCTGTCGTACGCCGACCTGGTCGCCGACACACGATCGTCGCTGGCGCGGCTGGCGAGCTTCCTGGACGTCGACGCGGACCCGAAGTGGCTCGAATTCGGCGCCAGCGTTATCGACCCGAGGTTTACCGGTGCCTCTAACCGGTTGTCCGCAGAGGAATTACGGGCGGTCATCGACAGCTGCGCTCCCGCGGCGGCCCGACTTGCCGAACATGCCGTGCTGCTGGAGCCAACGAAATCGGGGCGGCCGGTTAAGACGCAGTAGGCTGCGGCCATGGCGATCGACCGTGCCGCGCTCATCGCGGGCAGTATCCGACTTGCTTCAGGTGTCCACTTTCTCGTCGATCCGCTGGGTGCGAACCGGCTCTGGGGCGACCCCGGTGAGCCGACGCCGACAGCCCGACTGCTGCTGCGATCGATGGGCTACCGCGATGCGCTGATCGGCGGGCTACTCGCGACGGCGGCGCTGCGCGGCAAGAACACCCGCGGCTGGTTCCTGGCGTCTGGTGGGGCCGACGCGGCCGATCTGCTTGGCGGGCTGAGTGTCCATCACGAGCTCAAGCGTTCACAGCAGCTGATCGGCCTGGGCGGCGCCGTCGTCGGAATCGGCGTTGGACTGTGGGGCGCGGCGCGGCCCGCGCCTAAAGCGGCGGAGACGCCGGAGGGCTGAGGCCCGGCACCGCGGCTGTCGCATGACCTCGGCCCACCCGGTATCTGATCCGGTGACACGCAAGCCTGGATGCGGTTGACTGGTGACCGTCAATCGGAGAGGGGAGCAAACGTGGGTTTCGGTGTCCTGACTTTTGTGACCGACGAGGGAATCGGCCCAGTGGATCTGGGCAGGGGACTCGAGGAGCGTGGATTTGAGTCGCTGTTCGTCGCCGAGCACACCCACATTCCGGTCGACGCAAAGACCCCTTACCCGTTGGGCGGTCCGACCCCACGCAAGTACCACCGGACTCTGGATCCGTTTGTCGCGTTGACTGCGGCGGCGGTCACCACCGAAAAATTGGTTCTGGGCACCGGTATTGCCTTGATCCCGCAGCGGGACCCGATCCTGACGGCCAAGGAAGTGGCGTCGCTCGATCTGGTGTCGCAGGGACGGTTTCGCTTTGGAGTTGGCGTGGGCTGGCTGCGTGAAGAGGTCGCCAATCACGGCGTCGACCCCTCGGTTCGGGGACGCGTGGTCGACGAGCGGCTGCGCGCGATGATCGAGATCTGGACGACGGAAAAGGCGGAATTCCACGGTGATTTCGTGAATTTCGACCCGATCTACAGTTGGCCGAAGCCGCTGACGAAGCCGTATCCGCCGCTGTACCTCGGGGGTGGGCCGGCGAGTTTCAAGCGCATCGGCCGGCTGAAGGCTGGCTGGATCGCGATGGCCCCCTCACCGGACGTGCTGTCGGGTCAGCTCGAAGAATTGCGCGCGGTGGCCGGCCACGACGTGCCGGTAATCAATATTCATATGGGTGAATCGACGGCGAAAGCCGTTGAAGGTTACCGTGATATCGGCGTCGAGCACGTCTTGGTGGAGCTGCCGACCGAGCCCCGAGACGAGACGCTTCGTCACTTGGATGGGTTGCAGGCGGAGTTCGCGAAGTTGACGTAAGGCTAAGTGCCACAGAAGGTTTGGTAAGTGCCGAAGTCATCGGGAGCAGGACTGGCGTAGCGTTCGAGGCCCGGCCGCTCGTCGTAGGGGGCGGTCACGGCGTCCAGGAGCTGCTCAAGGGGACCGAGATCGCCCGTCGTCGCCGCGGCCAGGGCCTCCTCGACCAGGTGGTTGCGCGGGATGTAGATCGGGTTGGCGCGATCCATCGATTCGGCGTCGGGGCCCAACGCGCGCCAGCGCGACATCCAGTCGTCGATGCCGGCGAGGTCGATGAACACACCGCGTGCGGGTTCGGCGTCGCCCCGGGCCGCGCGGCCGAGGTGCCGGAAAAACGAGGTGTAGTCGACGTGGCTTTCCTTGAGCAGGCGCAGCAACTCGTCGACCAACGCCGTGACGGCTCCGGCTTCGACGTTCGCGGGTAAGCCGAGTTTTGCGCGCATGCCGGACGACCAGGTGGCGTCGTATTCGGTTTGAAATACGCCGAACGCCTGCTCGGCGAACGCGACTCCCTCCTCGACGTTATCGGCTAGCAACGGAAGCAGCGCCTCGGCGAACCGGGCCAGATTCCACCCTGCGATGGCGGGCTGATTGCCGTACGCGTAGCGCCCCCAATGGTCGATCGAGCTGAAGACCGTGTCGGGGTCGTAGGTCTCCATGAAGGCGCACGGACCGTAGTCGATCGTTTCGCCGGAGATCGTGGTGTTGTCGGTGTTCATTACGCCGTGGACGAATCCGATCAGCATCCAGCGGGCGATCAATGAGGCCTGGCCGCCGACCACCAATTCGAACAGCGCGCGATACGGGTTTTCGGCCTCCGCCGCGCCGGGGCAGTGGCGGGCGATCGCATGGTCGGCCAGACGCCGCAGCAGGCCGACGTCGCGGGTAAGGGCGGCATATTGGAAGCTCCCGACCCGCAGGTGACTGCTGGCAACGCGGACGAGCACCGCACCCGGCAGCAGTGACTCGCGCTGCACGGGGCGCCCGGTGGCGACCACGGCCAACGAGCGCGTCGTCGGGACGCCCAGGGCGTGCATCGCCTCGCTGACCACGTATTCGCGCAGCATCGGGCCCACCGCCGCGAGGCCGTCGCCACCCCGCGCGAATGGCGTCGCCCCGGATCCTTTGAGGTGGATGTCGCGAACGCGTCCATGCTCGTCGGCCAGCTCGCCGAGCAGTAGTGCGCGCCCGTCGCCCAACCGCGGGACAAGGCCGCCGAATTGGTGCCCGGCGTAGGCCTGCGCTACCGGGACCGCGCCGCTGGGCAGCAGGTTGCCGGCGAGAAAGCGCAGCCCACTGGAACCCCGCAGCCAAGCGGCGTCAAGACCGAGCCCGGTCGCCAGCGGCTCGTTGAGCACAAGCAGTTGCGGGGCCGGAGTCGTCTCGGCCTCCCAGCGCACACCCATCTCGGGCAGCTCGCGCGCGAAGCGATCTTGCAGGGGGACGCTGATCTCCGAAGCAACACTCACCTCATCCAGACTACGGAGAGTTCGTCGCGACCTATGCGGCATGCCGAGCAAGTGCGACCCCGACTCGGACCTCGAGGTCGCTGAGCGTGATCGTTGGCGCGCGCGGTGGGGCACCGGACCGATATTTACTGCCCGTGGGGGTGGTGAATTCAGCTGTGTGAGTCTGGCTTTCGTCGATACTAGTGCTGACCCGCCAGCCGTCGCACTCTTTCGTGTAGTTGCAGCGCTCGCACGAGCCGAGGCAGTTGTCGGCGGTGGTTGGGCCGCCTTGGGCCCACGGCCGCGCATGATCGCGGTGCCGGATCGGCGCGTCGCAGTAGGGAGTCCGGCAACCTCGATCACGCAGCTCGATGAAGGCGGCCAGACCGCGGGGGAAAAGCCGCGCCCGCGATTCCATCGCCACCAGCGCTCCGGCGCGAGGATGCGCGTAGAGCCGACGCAGCGTCGCCCGGGAGCGCCGGTCGGCGACAGCGCTGCAGACCATTGCGCGGGCGACCGCTGCCGGGATCGGGCCATGCCCGCAGATCTCAGCCGGCGCGCTGTCACCGCCGAGCAGCGTCTCGTCCGAGATGACCAGATTGACGGCGATCGGAGTTGGGACGGCGGCGTCACGACCCGTCACCCGTGCAACCAGGGTGTCTGCCATCAGCTGTCCGCGTGAGCGCCCGTCGCCGCGGGTGTCAGCCTCGCGTCGCAGTGCCGCATACACCGAAACTCCTTGGGCTACCGGCAACAACGCGGTCAGGTACGTCATGGTGTCGGGCGCAGGCCGGATGGTAACCGTGCGTTCGTTCTCGGCCTTGGCCGCACGGTCGACGACCGCGTGCGGGTCCAACCGATAGGCGATCGCCTTCGCGGCGGCGGCCACTCGCGCGTTGCCCATTCCGTCCAGACCGGCCGGGTCACCGCACAATTCGGCATCCAACCGGCGGCGATCCTCGACGTCCAGGCATGCGCTCTCGCGCACGATCAGGGTGGCACGCCACTCGGACAGCGCCCCGGATTCCAGCGCCGCCAAGGTGTGCGGCATCTCGTGCACCAAGGCTTTGGCAAAGCCCAGATGCCGGCCGCCGCACGCGGGTGACTCCCTTCGCGCCAGGGCGATCTCGCCGGCCACACCGCGTCCGCGCCGCGCGGCCGGCACGCCGGCCGCTGCTTCGGCGACTCGACGTGCGGCGTCCAGGGCGGCCGCAGCGCGCGCCTGCTCCGCTGCCGCCGCAGATTTGATTCTCTCCAGCTCCGCTATGCGCTCGATCAACGCCAAATCATCGAACATGTGTTCGAGTATAGCCGACCGGACTGACGGAAACTTGG
Organism: Mycobacterium sp. IDUB_19; assembly: GCF_055419445.1. Taxonomy (NCBI): domain Bacteria; kingdom Bacillati; phylum Actinomycetota; class Actinomycetes; order Mycobacteriales; family Mycobacteriaceae; genus Mycobacterium; species Mycobacterium sp. IDUB_19. The sequence continues at coordinate 20,704 of NZ_JBVAXR010000005.1, forward strand.
CGGAATCGCTGGCTGTGGATAACCGTTACTCAAGGGCCGCTGAATCTGCGCGTGGCACGATCGTGCGATGCAGTTCGGATTGCACGCTTTGGGAATCGGGGCCGGCGCCGATCGGGCGGTGATCGATGCCGTCGCCTCCTCGGCCGACGAATGCGGTTTTGCCACCCTGTGGGCGGGTGAGCACGTTGTCATGGTGGACCAATCCGCCTCGCAATACCCGTACTCCGACGACGGCGCCATTGCCGTTCCGGCGCAGGCGGATTGGCTCGACCCGATGATCGCGCTGGCGTTCGCCGCGGCGGCATCGTCACGGATCACCGTGGCGACGGGCGTACTGCTGCTGCCCGAGCACAACCCGGTGGTGGTGGCCAAGCAGGCCGCGAGCCTGGATCGGTTGAGCGGAGGGCGGCTGACGCTGGGCGTGGGCGTCGGGTGGTCTAAGGAGGAATTCGCCGCTCTTGGAGTGCCTTTCGAGCACCGCGCGGCGCGCACGGCCGAATACGTGGCCGCGATGCGTACGTTGTGGCGTGACGACGTCGCGTCGTTCGACGGGAAGTTCGTCGGCTTCGACTCGATTCGGGTTAATCCCAAGCCTGTTCGCGATCGCCGCATCCCGATTGTGTTGGGGGGCAACAGTGATCCGGCGCTGCGGCGCGTGGCGAGCTGGGGAGACGGTTGGTACGGTTTCAACCTCGACGATGTGGCAGCGGTGCGCGATCGCGTCAGCCGACTGGATCGACTTTGCGCCGAGTCCGGACGCGACCGTGCTGAGCTGCGGTTGGCAGTGGCACTTCGCAATCCGCGCGATAGCGACGTCGGCGCGTTAGCTGAATTGGGGGTTGACGAGCTGGTTTTGGTCCAGACCCCGCCCGACCGTGCGGACACGGTCGCCGGATGGGTCGCCGCGCTGGCCGATCGGTGGATCACGAATCGCGGCTAGGCGCTGGGAGAATGGGGGTAGTCTCCCCGGAAGACATGAGTGATCCTGAAGTGATCCTGCCCCGGCAACTGACCGACATCAGCGCCGAGGTCCGCAATGTCGCGCCGCCGCCGATACCGCAACTGCCTGAGCCCTACGGCTTGCGTCTCGCCGATCCGGACGCCGATGCCGAGTTGATCTCCGAGTGGATGAACCGACCGCACCTGGCCGAATCATGGGAGTATCCCTGGCCGCCGGAGCGCTGGCGCCGTTATCTGCGTGCGCAACTCGACAGCGACTTCTCCCGCCCCTTCGTGGCCGGCCTGGACGGGGTAGACCGCGGATACCTCGAACTCTACAGGGCGGCAAAGGATTCCATTGCTGCCAGATATGACTACGACCCATACGATCTGGGCTTACACGTCGCGGTAGCCGACTTGGGGTATCTGAGTCAGGGGCACGTCAGCTACTTGCTGCCGCACCTGTTGGTCAGCATCTTCGAACTTGAACCGCAATGTCGCCGGATCATGTTCGATCCCGACCACCGCAACATCTTGGCGCGCAAGTTCTGTGAGCGCGGTGGCTGCGCGTACCTCGGCGAGCACGATATGTCCAACCGGCGGATGGCACTGTATGTGCTGCCTCGTACGCCCGATGATGTGCCCCGGTCCCGCGAGAGCTGACCCGTCTCTGCGAAAGTGGGTGGCCATGTGGGCTCGGCTGGTGGTTGCGCCGTGGTGGCTGCTCTGGCTGGTGAATGCGGCAACGTTCACGGTCACGCTCGTCGTGATCTGTGTGCTCGGCTTCTCCGGCTTTGCCGCGTTGGGCTGGACGTGGCCATTGCTGTCGGTCCTGGGCTTCAGTGTGGTCACGACCTTGCTGATAACGCTTTCCCGGCGCCCGATACAGCAAAGCTACGCGCGGACCGTGGCCGGATTGAGCCTGCCGCAACGCTCGCAAGCCGTCAGGGCGCTGCGGCGTGGTGAGGCCCCCTCCGATCCGGCGGTCTTGGCGGCCGCCATCCGCATCGGCAACCTCTCGATGGCTTACCAGCGGCGGGTGCCGCCGTGGCAGAAGAGGCTGGCCTGGTGCGTGCCGCTGCTGTGGGTGGTGGCGGGGGTGATGGAATGCATCGGCAACAATGCGCGCGGCGGGCTGACCTGGAGCTCGCTGGCGCTGCTGGTGGCGGCTCGAATGGCTTGGGCATCGCAGAAAGCGCGCCGGTTGCCGCAACGCCTCGAGCTACTGCGTTCGGCAGCTTCCTTGAGCCCGCAAGCACTTTCGGCGCTGGCTGACGCGCACGATTCCGCCGCGCCGCCGCCGAGCCGGCGATTTCGTCTGGCCTTCGCGACTCTTGTCAGCATCGCCGTCGCCGGCGCAATTGTCGCGGTGTACCAGCAAGGCCAGCCCAGCCGGGACTGCCGTACCGCCAATGCGGTCGTGGGGTTCATCCACGCCCATCCCGACATGCTCGATTCCTCGCTGATCACTCCGGGCGGCCCCGGCCTGGACAAGTACCAGGATTGGTCAGATCAGCTCATCGCCTACTCGCACGAGGTGTCGGCACCCGATCTCGCCCCGCACCTGCGCCGCATCGCCGAGCTCTCCGCAGCCGCGGTAGGGCTGGCGACCAACGCGCGACGTGACTCGTTCGCAACCCAGTCCACCGACGAAATACTCGCTCGGCAAGCTTCTTACCACGGCATCATCGGCCAGCTGATCGATGAGGACAAAGCCCTCATCCCCCCGTGCCACCTACACCGCTAAGCGGCTGTACACGAACAGGTTTCGGGTCAGTAGTCGTGCTGGGCCAACGAAATATCGCCCAGGCGTTGCGTCTCGTCCAGCGACAAGACGGCCGGAACCATTTCACTGGTAACCAGACCGTGGCGGCCGGTCAGCTCGTCGACGATATCGAAACTGCGCGAGATCGACTCCGGGGTGTCGACGATGATGGTTGTCACCGGAACCCGCCGCGCGACCTGAAATATCTTGTCCCCGTGTGGTTTATGATCGCCATGAAATCCCCACATGCCGCGCAGCACCGTCGCCCCGCGAGCCGTTCCCGAGTGGAGCAGTCGCTGCACGAGTGCGCGGTGTATCGGTAGTGCCTCGTGCCGGGTGGCTTCGGCGGTGTACACCATCAGCTTTTGCCACAGTGTGCGTCCCTGAGCATCCGTCATGGGGAGCTCTTGCGGGCGTGCGAACATCTCGCCGTCGCGTTTGCACAGTCGCACCCGTTCGAGCGTCATCAGCGGTTCGGCCAACATCTCGGCCAATTCCGTTGCTGCAGAACATGCCTGATCAGTTGACCCGATGCCGATGATCATCATCGGAACATTGACATTGCGGCCGAAGAACTGCGCCCGGTAGCGCTGTCCATGTGCCGTGCCATCGACGCCGAGAAGCACGATGGCACCGGCGAATCCGTGTCGATACAGCAAGTCGCATACCGCGTAGTACGCCGCCTTCGGACCGATGCGCTCTTGGCGGCCGACATACACGGTCAGTTTCGCGGCGTCCCCGTTGTGCGCCTCGAAGTCGCCGAACGCGTCGGTGCCCCGTTGCCGGGTGAAGAGCCGGGCCCGCTCCAGAGTCAGCAGCCCGTTGCCGGTCATCGCGGCCACCTCGTCGACCACGGAGCGGATCTTGGGCTCCACGTCGACCGCGGCGATCGCCACCGCGGGATCCTCGGACAAGCTCAACGACACGTCACTGCGCAGCTCGTGGCTCGACCCGAAACTGGCGATGCCGCGCAGCATCACGCTGGCCGCGACATCGTTGGCGCCGAACACATCGAACATCGCGTCGGCCAGGAAGGGCGCGCCGTCGCAGACGGCGCATTGGCGCTCGCCGAAGTACGCGGTCAATTTCAAGCAGGGCTGGTTCATAGCTGCTCCGCCAACCATTGTCCGAGTAATGCGGCGGCCACGCCAAGCACGACGCTGACCACGATGTTGGCGGTCGCCGCCCACGCCCGGCGCTCCTCGCCGAGTCGCTGCGTCTCCAGCATCCAGGTGGAGAACGTGGTGTAGGCGCCGACGAACGCGGTGCCCGTCAACAGCGCCGCGTCCTTGCTCAACGCGAGACCGCCGAGGAATCCGAGCAACAAGGCACCGCTGATGTTCACCGCCAGCGTGCCGACCGGAAATGGCCGTGCCACCCGGCGGGTGACCGTGCGATCCACCAGAAAACGCGCCACGGAGCCGATGCCGCCGATGAACACGACACCGGTCCAGACCAACACCGTCGACGCCGTCATGAACGAACCCGTACCCGGCGCACCAAAGCGGTGGCCAGATGCACTGCCAGCAGCCCCAGCACGATGCTGACGACCGTGTAGGTCACCGCCAGCATCCAGTGGCCGTGTTCGAGCATCTTCAGGGTCTCGACCTGCATCGTGGAGAAGGTGGTCAATCCGCCGCACAATCCGGTGCCCAGCACCGGACGTCGGTAACTCGACACCGGCAGCCGCTCCAGCAGTCGGGTGGTGAAGTAGCCGAGCAGGAAGGCGCCGACGATGTTGACGGCGAACGTCGGCCAGGGCCAGGCCGCGGGGTCGGGGACCGCAAGGGTGCTCAGGGCGGCGCGGGCCAGCGTGCCCAGCGCACCGCCGGCGAAAACCGCGGCCAACTCGCGATAGTCGGGTTGTGCCACTGGTTGGTTCCCTTTCGTTTGCCAATGCGCTACGCAGCATAGAGCGACGTGCGCGTCCGACACGGGCACAATCTGTAGACATGGCCAACCCGCGAGCCGGTCAGCCGGCCCAGCCCGAAGACCTCGTCGATCTATCCCATTTAGTCACGGCGTACTACTGCATCCAACCCGACCCCGACGACGTCGCCCAGCAGGTGGTCTTCGGCACGTCGGGCCACCGCGGTTCGGCCCTGTTCGGTGCGTTCAACGAAGCCCACATCCTGGCGATCACCCAGGCCATCGTCGAGTACCGCGCCGCCCACCGCACCACGGGGCCGTTGTTCATCGGCCGTGACACCCACGGTCTCTCCGAGCCGGCGTGGGTGACGGCCCTCGAGGTGCTGGCCGCCAACGACGTGGTCGCCATGATCGACTCGGCCGACCGCTACACGCCGACCCCGGCGGTCAGCCACGCCATCCTCACCTACAACCGCGGTCGCACCGAAGCGCTGGCCGACGGGATTGTCGTGACGCCGTCGCACAACCCACCGCCCGACGGCGGCTTCAAATACAACCCGCCCAACGGCGGGCCCGCCGACACCGACGCGACCAACGCAATCGCCAAGCGTGCCAACGAGATTCTGCGCAACGGCGGCTCGGGGGTCAAGCGGGTGCCGCTGGCCCGCGCGCTGCAGACCGCCCAACGGCACGACTACATGGACAGCTACGTCGCCGACCTGCCGAACGTGGTCGACGTCGACGTGATCCGTAAGGCCGGGGTGCGGATCGGCGCCGATCCGCTGGGCGGGGCCAGCGTCGATTACTGGAGCGCGATCGCCGAACGGCACAACCTGGAGCTGACCGTGGTCAATCCCCTGGTCGACGCGACATGGCGGTTCATGACGCTCGACCACGATGGCAAGATCCGGATGGACTGCAGTTCCCCGAATGCGATGGCCTCGCTGATCGCCAACCGCGATCGCTACCAGATCGCCACCGGCAACGACGCCGACTCGGACCGGCACGGCATCGTCACCCCCGACGCGGGGCTGATGAATCCCAATCACTATCTGGCCGCGGCCATCGACTACCTCTACACGCATCGGCCGTCCTGGCCGGCCGGCATCGCGGTCGGCAAGACCGCGGTCAGTTCGTCGATCATCGACCGAGTGGTCGCCGGCATGGACCGCAAACTCGTCGAGGTGCCCGTCGGCTTCAAGTGGTTCGTCGACGGCCTGATCGGCGGCACCATCGGCTTCGGCGGCGAGGAGTCGGCGGGGGCGTCGTTCCTGCGGCGCGATGGATCGGTGTGGACCACCGACAAGGACGGGATCATCCTGGCGCTGCTGGCATCCGAGATCCTTGCCGTCACCGGCGACACGCCGTCGCAGCGGTACCAGGCGCTGGCCGACACGTACGGCACGCCGTTCTATGCCCGGGTCGACGAACCCGCCGATCGCGAGCAAAAGGCCCGGCTGGCCAAGCTGTCGGCCGATCAGGTGACCGCGACGGAGTTGGCGGGGGAGCCGATTACCGCCAAGCTGACCGCCGCCCCCGGCAATGGTGCCGCGCTGGGCGGACTGAAGGTGACGACGGCCAATGCGTGGTTTGCTGCGCGGCCTTCGGGCACCGAGGACGTCTACAAGATCTACGCGGAATCCTTCAACGGGCCCGAGCATTTGGCCGCGGTGCAAGAAACTGCGCGCGAGGTAGTTAATAAAGTCATTGGGTGACTTGTTCCCGACGTCTCGCCCGCCCGGGGGCGCGGATTGCTTCAGCTCGATGCCGCCTGAGCAGCAACTTTGAAGGAAAGTGGCCGTTGGTGTAGCTTCGATGGGCACGACATCTAGGGGCTATGGCGCAGTTGGTAGCGCACCACACTGGCAGTGTGGGGGTCAGGGGTTCGAATCCCCTTAGCTCCACCGCGTTCGTTTCCAGGTCTTGTCTCGCCGCACTCCTGCAGCAACGCTAGGGGTCGGATTGCGTGCCGGGTGCGGGACGCCGAAGGATGGCCGTCTGCGGAGTCGGCAAACCAGTTATGGGAAGACTTTGGCGCTCCCGTGGGTGTATCCGGGCCTGGCGGGGAGGGCGCCAGTGGCTTCGTGGCTAATCCTGCGTCGATGACCGGTCGTGACCCTCAGAACGCGGGCACGCCGTCACGGTGCGGGTGCAATGCGCCGAGCGGCGACGTAAGTGGCAGGTGCAGGGCATCGACAATCCCTGCCGGCGCCTCGCACACCCACGGGATGGCGTTGACCGCCCGCATCCCGGTGGCGAGCAGGCCGTGGTCGCTAGCGCTTTCATCGTCGCGGTAACCGACTTCGAATTCTCCGTCGAAGGACGGCTCGCCATCGATGATGACGCGCCAGATGCCGTCGGTCCCGCCGGTGCGGCCCGTCGGCCAATCCGGCGCGAGATCGTCGGCCATCCGGTCGACGTGCTCGATCGTGATGACTTCTTGGCCGTCCACGACGCCGACGCAGCGCGCGTAGGTCGCGCCGACCGTTCCGGCTTCGATGATTCCGCAGGCGGTATCGAGTCGCCTTGGGGTGGGGAGGAACTCGCAGGTTTCTCGGATCTCGTCGAGCTCAACACCCAACGCGTCGGCCACCATCGTGACCGCGGCACCCCACCCCCACCTGAGCACCCCCGGGCGTTTGAGACCGCCCTGGTAGTCGAGCGGTTGGCCGAAACCGAACAACTCTCGGACATCGAATTCGACCGGATACTCCGAATAATTGGTGATCTCGATTCCGCGCACTGAATACACGCGGTGCGACATGGACAGTAGGGCGATGGGGAAGAGGTCGCACCCGAAGCCCGGCTCGATGCCAGACGAGTAGATCGAGCTGTTGCCCGCGCGGCAGGCTTCGCGGATGGGCTCGAGATACCGCTCGGAGAGCGACCCCTTCTCGTACACCAGGCCGGGCAGCGACGTCGTCACGATGTTCTTGCCCGCGGCCAGGATTCGGCAAAAATCGGCAAGCGCCTCTTTGGGCCGAGGGCCGGCAGGAGCGGCGTACATGATGCAGTCGGCATCCCCGTCGAGCACGGCGTCGACGTCGCGGGTAGCGGTGACGCCCACGGGCTCGATACCTGCCAAGGTCCCGATGTCCTGACCGTCTTTGGCGGCCGAGTGAACCCATGCCCCAACGAGTTCGAGGTTGGGACGGTCGGCCGCCGTGCGGATGGCATAACGCCCGACGCCGCCGGTCGCCCAGACCACAACCTTGTATGTCTTGCTCGTCGTCGACCTCATGGTGAACCCTTCCCGGGGTTGGTGACTCAGCTAAACGATAAAATGTGTAATGTTTTTGTGTGGCCGAATACGCGCACGGAACGAGTCGAGCAGCCAGCGTTCATCACGTGGTGTTTGCGGTGCCGCAAGAGCAGCTCTCGGATTCCGCGCAATTCTTCTCGGAGTTGGGTTTTCGTTTCCAGACCATCGAGCTCGAAGACGTGGGCCTGCGGGTGCTGCTGGACTGGGACGGTGGACTTGAACTGGTGACCCCACTGGCCACTGCACCTGACCTCGAAAATGCGGTGGCGAATTTCCTGCAGCAGAACGGCCCCGGCGTGTATTCGGTGGTGCTCCGTGTCGGCGACGCCCCGGCCGCTGGGCAGGTGGCGCAGCGATACGGCGCGCAAACTCGCTTCCATCAGCACCGCGGCGGTGACGGATACGAACTCGACGAGATCGAGATCTCGGTCCTCGGACTACCACTGACATTCTTGTCCACCGATCTGCCGTAACCTCGTTCAGCCGCCGCGCGATTCGACGTACGCGGTGATCACATCGACAAGCGCCTCGCGGTCCCGGGAGGAGTCCACCGGTTCTGGCCACACCATCTGAGCGACGACCATGCCGCGCAACGTCGCCCAGATGAGGTTGCCGATCCGGCCGGCGTGCGGCGCGGACAGGCCTTCGCCCATGTGTCGACCCAGCTTCGTCAGCGTGACCATCAGGTCGGCGAGGTGGGTGTTGGCGACGGCGTCGCGAAGGCCGCGTGTCGAGATGAGAATCTCGAGCGCAGCCATCGACGTAGGGCTGGAGAACGCGCCCCAGATCGTGTCGATGACGAACGCGGTACGCGCGCGCACGCTGCCCTTGCGGACGGCCGGCGGCGGAAGCTCGTCAAGGGCGGCGAGCAATTCGCCGAAGCCCTTGTCCACCAACGCCATCAACAAACCGTCCAGATTGCCGAAGTGGTATTGGACTACCCCCCAGGTCACCCCGGCGCGGTCGGTGATGTGCCGGACGCTGGGCGGGGCGAATCCCTCGTCGAGGATGCAGCGCACGGTCTCATCGATGACGACCGCGCGGGTGCGTTCGGCGCGGGCTTGGCTGCCGGTAGGCGGCCGACGGGGTGCGGTCATGGCGTTCGGGTTACCACAGCACGCCGCGCACGTGGTCGGTCGGCCGTAGATCATGCGCGGCAAGGATTCCGCTGGGAGCCCGGCAGGCGGCGTCGATGACGTTAACGGCGCGGGCCGCCGTGGCGATGACACCGCCCTGGTTATGGTCGATGCCCGATACCCCCACGTGGGTGTTGATCTCGATGCCCGGGCTCCCGTCGACTCGGACGCGGTGCACACCGGGATGTCCGTCGGGCGGATACGGCCAATCCGGCGCCGCCGCATCCGTCAGCCTGTTGATGTGTTCCATGGTGATGAGCACCTCGCCGCCTCGCACGCCTTCGACCGCGAAGCGGACGGCGGCCACAGTGCCCGGTTCGACGTTCATCATGGTGCACTCGATCAGGTCAGGCGTAACCCACTTGTCGTAGCGCTCCCGCACCTCGTCGAGTTCGATACCGAGATCGGTGGCCAGACTGCGAACCTGCGCGCCCCACATCGACGCGAGAACGCCGGGGGAGAAAAGGATCGGCTGGTGATCCGGCGCAGTCCCGAAACCGAAAGTCACACCGGTAAATTCGGCGTCATCGTAGGTTCCATAGTCGAAGATCTCCTGAACGGTGACGGCGGTGGCGCGCGCTGCCAAGCTCAACGCGGCGTAAACCAGGGTATCGCCGGAGAAGCCAGGGTCGATTCCGTTGATGTACAACGTCGTATCGCCGTCGGAACAGGCTTGTGCCAGTGGCTCGCGCAACCAATCGTCGGCCTGGTCCGGTGCCACCAGCCAGACGAATGACGTCCCAACGACATTCGTACCCGCCCGCAGAAATCTGATGATCTCGTTTTGCGCTTCGTGCGGGCGGGTCTCGGCTTGCGATGTGTACACCACGCAGTCCGCGTTCAGGGCTATTAGCGCGTCGATGTCGTCGGTCGCGAGCACTCCGCTGGGCAGGTCGAGCCCGCATAGGTCTGCGGCGTCGCGGCCGATCTTGTCCTGTCCGCGTGCGTGTACCCCGACGAGTTCCAGGTCGGGACGCTCGATGATGCTGCGCAACGCGTGGACTCCGACATTGCCGGTGGAGAATTGGACTACTCGACGGGTCACTGGAGTCCTTTCAGAGCAGATCGGTGATGGTCTTCAGCCCGGCGTCGTAGAGCACGCCCGGGAGCATGCCGCCGTCGATCTCGATGGTGGTGCCATTGATGAAATCTGCTGCGCCAGAGGCAAGGAACACACACGTGCGGCCGACCTCTGCCGGTTCGCCACCACGCTTTAGCGGCAGCGCATCGAAGTACGTCGATCCGGTTGGGTCGTCTTTGGGTAACACGAACGAGCGGAAGTTATCGGTGATCGTCGGTCCAAGCGCCACACAATTGACCCGGGCCGCCGGGCCCCACTCCTCGGCAAGCGAACGAGTGAGGTGGTTGAGTCCCGACTTGGCCGCGCCGTAGGACACCAGGGTCGGCGAGCCAGCGGGATGGCCCGCGCCGCTGGAGACATTGATGATGCAGCCGGTCCCGTCCTGCTCGCGCATCTGGCGGTACACGCGGATGGCGAACCACATCGGGCTGATGAGGTTCATCTGGATGGCGAAGGCATGAAACAACACGGTGCGCTCGAAGTCGTCTTCGGAGCGCGGTGCGCCCTGGATGCGCGAGACCAGTGCCGGAATGTCCTCGACGTGCGGGGCGGGGACAGTGCCGCCGGCATTGTTGACCAGGATGTCGACTCGGCCATAGCGCTCGACGACCGCAGTCACCAGGGCGTCGATCGCATGATAATCGCCCTGATCGCAGACCATTTGGGCGGAACGTTCCGCCCATTCCGGCTCACTGTCCACGCCGGGAATGGTGTCCAGCGCTGACCGCGAGCACCCGACGACCGTGGCGCCCGCGCGTAACAACTCGTGCGCGATGCCCACGCCGACGCCCCTGCTGGTCCCGGTGACGATCGCGATCTTGCCGTCCAGCACACCCATGGTCACTGCCCCTTGTAGATCGATGCCGGCGCCAGAAAAGCCTGTGACGAAAAAATTACATGTGTAATCATTACAGGACAAGAGCGAGAGGAGTCGCAATGATGCGGCAGGAACCCTTGGATCACCCCGAGCAGTCGTACAAAGTCGTGGTGTGGGCGACCGGACGGGTCGGACGGTTGGCCATCCGCGCAGTGGCGGACCGCCCGAACCTTGAACTCGTGGGCGTCTGGGTGCACTCGGAATCCAAGGACGGCAAGGATGCCGGCACGATCGCCGGCATCGATCCGTTGGGCGTGGCCGCGACCCACGACGACGGCGCCATTCTGGCCGGCGACGCCGACTGCATCATCTACACCGGGCCGGCAACCAGCCGCCCGCGCGAGGCGATCACCGACTTTTGCCGCATTCTGGAGTCAGGCAAGAACATCGTCACCACCTCCGTTCCGGGCCTGGTCTACCCGCGAGGATCCATCAAAGAGTCGACCGTGCAGCGCATCGTCGACTCGGCCATCAAGGGCGGCAGCTCGATCTATTCATCGGGCATCGAACCGGGTTTCGGTTGCGATCTGCTGGCCGTCGCGATGGCATCGATGTCGAACCGGATCTACTCAATCCGAGGCCTGGAGATCACCGATTACTCGCGTGACAACACCGTTTACGAAATGCGGGAGCTGTTCGGTTTCGGTCAGCCGATGGACTATCAAGGCGGCATCATGATGCCCGGCGTGATCAAGTACGGCTGGGGCGCGGCGGTCACCATGGTTGCCGAAGCACTCGGCGCGCAACTAGACGAGATTCGCGAAACGTGCGAGTTCGCACCGTCATCGCGGCGACTGGAGACCCTGTCCGGGGTGATCGAACCCGGCACCGTCGCAGCGGTCTGGTTCCGCTGCATCGGCGTGGTCGATGGCCAAGAAGTGATCACGATCGAGCACGTCGACCGGATGGCAGACGACATAGCCCCGGACTGGCCGAAGAGCCGCGCTGGCGGCATCGACGGCGTGTGGCGCGTGATGATCGAAGGCGAGCCCAGCTTCGATGCCGAATTCGAAACCGGATTCAACTCCGATGAGGACTCCACCGACCACGGCCTACTCGCGACCGGTATGCGCGCCATCAACGCCGTCCCGTGGGTATGTCACGCGGCCCCAGGTTTGGTTGATGCACTGCATATACCGCTAACGCCAGCGATCGGTTCGCTCCGCCCGCGCCGAGACGGAACCCCCACGATCGAAGGTCATCACGACGCCCGGATGGGAGCATAGGAGCCGCAAGCGCGGGAGAGATCGTCCGATTTGGTCGATGATCAGTTTGACGCCGTCAAGACCCCGACAACGAAACCGCAGGTGAACCAGCATTTTTCCTAGTAGAGGCAGGGGTTCGAATCCCCTTAGCCCCACTCAGGGAATACAGGCACTTCGGCCTCAGCGCGCGCGCGACCACGCCTTTCGGCCGGTGAGGGTGTAGCGTCAGGGTGCTGGTACTCCCAGCCCATCCGGAATGGTTCAGCTTCTGACGCTGATCTGCCCGAGCATCCGCTCACGCCGGACACATCGCTTTACCGTTTAGTCGGGATAAATTTGAATGCTCCATCGTTGTTTCAGTCATTGATCGCTCCCTTTGGGATGCAACACTTTTCGTACGTGCCGAGCTTTGGCATCCTCGGCACCTACTCGCCGACACTGTGCGGCCTGGCGACCTTTAGCGCGGCCCTGGCAAACGGGCTGACAGCCAGAGGCGCCGACGTCAACGTCGTGCGCATCGCTGACGGTGACGTCTCCGCGGACCCCAACGTCGCCGGCGAGCTCGTCAACGGCTCGGCTTCGTCCGTGGCGGCAGCCTCCGAGCTTCTCAACCAGAGCGACGTCGCCGTCATCCAGCACGAGTACGGCATCTATGGCGGCCCCGACGGAGACGAAGTCGTTCAGATCATGGCCGGATTGCGCATCCCGTCGATCGTCGTCGTTCACACGGTGCTCAAATATCCGACACCACACCAACTTTCGGTCCTCGAATCGGTCATGGCATTGGCCGACCAAGTGATCGTGATGTCGGAGGTGGCCCGCCAACGGCTGTGCGCAGGCTTCGCCGTCGGACGCCACAAGGTCACCGTCATCCCGCACGGCGCGGCACTTCCCAGCACCAACGGCGTGCAGCGTCCCGACCGGCCGACCATCTTGACCTGGGGCCTGCTGGGACCGGGCAAGGGCATCGAGCGGGTCCTCGGCGCCATGGCCTCGCTCAAGAGCCTGCCCAACCCGCCGCGGTACCTCATCGCCGGCCGCACTCACCCCAAGGTCCTCGCCGCGCAGGGGGAAAGGTATCGCGAAGCGCTTGCCGTGCAGGCGAAACGCCTCGGCGTCGCCGATTCGGTGTCCTTCGACGCCGTGTACCGCACCCCTGACGAGGTCACCGCGCTCATCCAGGCGGCTACCGTCGTCGTCTTGCCCTACGACTCGAAGGACCAGGTCACCTCCGGTGTGCTGGTCGACTCTCTTGCGAGTGGCCGCCCGATTGTCGCCACCGCTTTCCCGCACGCGGTCGAGCTGCTGGGCACCGGCGCGGGCACCGTCGTCGCTCACGACGATCCCGACGCACTGGTCGCAGCGCTGCGCGAGCTGTTGACCGATCCGCGCGTCGCCGATTCCATGGCCAGCGAGGCCCGCGGGCTGGCCCCGACGATTGCCTGGCCCGTCGTCGCCAACGCCTACGTCGGCGTGGCGCAAGGGCTGCTGGTCACCCAATCGGCATTGACGTGACCGGCGCCGCGCCCGCCCCGACGTTCGCTCACCTGTTGCGAATGACGGACCATCGCGCCACCTTCGAGCACGCCTGCATGGCCGAGCCCCGCCGTGAGCACGGGTATTGCACCGACGACATGGCCAGGGTGCTCGTCGTCACCACCCGCGAGCCCGATGCACCGGGTGCCGTGAAGGGCCTCACCCGCAAGGCCCTGCAGTTCTTGAACGACGCCCAGTCCTTCGACGGCTCCTGCCGCAACCGGATGGACCACGCCGGACATTGGACCGACCAGCCCACCACGGACGACCACTGGGGCCGCTGCCTCTGGGGGCTCGGCACCGCCGCCGCCCACAGCGGCGTCAGCCTGGTGCGCCGACTGGCCGTGATTCAGTTCGAGCGCGCTGCCAAGGCCAGGTCGCCGTGGCCGCGGGCGATGGCGTTCGCCGCCATCGGCGCCGCCGAACTCCTCAGCTACGAGCCCGGTAATTCTGCGGCCCTGCGACTCCTCGCCGACTACGCCGCCACCGTCGCGGCACCCGAGGCCAAGTCCGACTGGCCATGGCCCGAGCCGAGGCTCACCTACGCGAATGCGATTCTCCCCGAGGCGATGATCGCTGCCGGCGTCGCGCTGGACGACCCGGACCTGAAACGGCGTGGCCTGGATCTGCTGGAGTGGCTGCTCGACGGCGAAATGATTGACGGCCACCTGTCGCCCACCCCCGCGGGCGGGCGGGGACCGCAGGACAGCCGGCCCGCCTTCGACCAGCAGCCGATCGAGGTGGCCACCCTCGCCGATGCGTGCGCACGCGCCGCAGCTGCCGATCCGCGGGCGCTCTGGTCGGATGGGATCCGGTCGTGCGCCGCCTGGTTCCAGGGCGCCAATGACTCCGGGTTGCTCATGTGGGACAGGGAGACCGGTGGTGGTTTCGACGGGTTGCTCGCCGAGTGCGTCAACCTCAACCAGGGCGCCGAATCGACCCTTGCGATGATCTCCACCCTGCAGCACGCGCAGCGCTTTTCGCTTGTTCCGCAATGACTTTGATGCGCACCGGGCTCGTCACCCGCGACCCTCACCGCATCGCGGCCAATTCGGCGCGGGTGATCACCCGGCTCTTCGTGCCCGGCCAGGAGGGCTTCGAGCTTCAGGAGTCACGAGCGGGAGTGGTGCTCAAACGCATCCTCGCGCTGACCGACGACGACGTTGAGTCGTCCCTGGACGACGTCATCGCCCGCTTCGACGGACGCCACCGTGACCTCGTGGGCACATTCCGTCGGCACGCCCGCGAGCTCGCCGACCGCCTTAATCCCGATATCCACCTCTCCGATGCGCGAATACTGTTGCTGGGAGCGGCCTTTACCAGCGAGTACGCCATCGAGGGGGCGGCGCTGTGCAACCCCAGCATTGTGTCGCACCCCGACCAGACCGACACGGCGGCAGGCAGCCTGCGATTCGTGATGAGCGTGCGGGGGATCGGGGAAGGACACCGGTCGTCCATCGGGTTCCGCACCGGTGTCGTCGACGCCGCGGGCCGGGCCACGATCGACGAGCCGGCTCACTTCGCTACTACCGGAAGCGTATCGGGCGCGCTGCTCGAGGCCGCGGTGTTCCGCGGCGAACTCGACTGCGTCGGCGATGCCGGCGAGGCCGCGAACTACGTCCTAGACGGGCTCGGCGATCGCTTCACGCGAGCAGACCTCGATGCGCGACTCGACAAGCTCCGGGCCCACCTGAGCACCCGCGGGCACGGGGAGCGCACGGTCGCCGTGATCCGCGCCATCGCCGCTCGGTGCTATGCCGTCGAATTCCCCAGCGAGGTTTCGGTTTCCGAGCGCGTGCTCTGGCCGTCGATGGAGGCCGAGCAGGCCGGCATGGAAGACGCCCGCTTGGTTCGCTTTGTCGAGGACGACGGCTCGATCACCTACTACGCAACCTATACGGCCTACAGCGGATCCCACATCAGCCAACAACTGCTCGAGACCAAGGACTTTCAGTCCTTCACCTCCGTGCCGCTGGTCGGGAAGGCCGCGGCCAACAAGGGTCTGGCCTTGTTCCCCCGGCGAATTCACGGACGCTACGCCGCCATGTCACGATCGGACCGCGAGTCCAACACCGTCGCCCTCGCCGACCACCTTGCGGTCTGGACGAGCGCGTCGCCCTGCCAGCAACCGGCCGAGGCATGGGAAGCGCTGCAACTCGGAAATTGCGGCCCGCCAATCGAAACCGACGCAGGGTGGCTGGTGCTCACCCACGGCGTCGGCCCGATGCGCACGTATAGCATCGGCGCGATTCTGCTTGACCTCGACGATCCGACCCGGGTGCTCGGCCGGCTACGAAGCCCACTACTCAGCCCCGCCCACGACGAACAAAACGGCTACGTGCCCAACGTTGTCTACTCCTGCGGTGCGCTCGTTCACGCCGACACCCTGGTGATCCCCTACGGGATTGCCGACGGCGCGATCGGAATCGCCACTGCGCCAGTTGCGCAGCTGTTGGCCGCGATGGTTCAGAAACCAGATAGCCCGAGATGAGGTCACCATCAGCACAATGAGAGGCTCCAGCGACAGAACGCATAATCCGCTCGGCGAGTACGTTCTGCACATGGGTGTGGGATTCGTCGCCAAGGAACGTCCGCACGTGCTGGAGGCGTTGGCTACGCTTCGGTCGCACATGGGCCGGTGGGACCCGTCCGACGTCAGCTTGGAAGTCTCGTTGCAGGACCGCGGCCGCAAGGAGCAGCGCGTCACGTTGCGAACGACCTTGCCTGGTCTCCCGCCGCTCGTGGTCGTCGCCGAGAACCGCGACATCACACGCGCCCTTCACGAAGCCAAGCATGAGTTGATCCGACAGCTCGGACAACAGAAGTCGGCGCGCGAGCCCATGCGCAATCGCAAGCTCGGACACGACACGATCCGCCACCCGGGCACCTCGGCGCAGGGGCATCGCATCCCGCCTGCTCGGTAGTGACGGTTAGACCATCAGCGGTCCGCCGAATCCCGGGACGATTCCCACCGGGATCAGCGCGAACGCGATGACCAGAGAAGTGAACACCCGCCACGCTTTTGGCGTGGGTTCCTGCTCGATCTCCGGCCTACGCGCCGCGAAGAGGATGAACACCACCCCCACGTCGAACGCCACGATCGTCAGCCAGCGGGTCCAGTCGTAGCCGGTGAGGAATACCGGGACGATCAACAGCAGCCCCGCTATAACCCACGTCATCTTGCCCTGCACCGCCTCGATGAAGGCACGTACCGGCACGCCCGAAACGACGCTGACTCCCCACATCGTCACGAGTAGCGCCAAGGCGCCGAACATCAACGACACGGTGAGGCTGACCACTCCGATGTGGCCGACACTGTGGATGGCATCCACGATGCCGTGATCGAAGCTCGGCATCACGTTGCGGCACACCCAGTCGTGGTAGTCGGTTTGACGTGTTCGTCCGTCGAACACATACTGCAGCAGCGTCGGCGGTGACGTGATCGTGGCAAATGGGTTGGGCATCAAGTGATGCGGGACCGCCGAACACAGTTGGGGGGCGATGTCGTGACGACCGAACGCCGCCACCGCGGCGGCGGTCAATGCGCCCGGCGCCACCGCTAGCAGCGCGCCGATGCCCTGGCCGGCTCCCAGCGCACCGCCCAGGACGACGATCGCCAGCACTGCCCCCGACGCGAACTGCAGCCCGACCGCCTCGTGCACGAGCGTCAACGCCGAGGTCGCGGCGCCGTAGG
Source organism: Mycobacterium sp. IDUB_19 (assembly GCF_055419445.1). Taxonomy (NCBI): domain Bacteria; kingdom Bacillati; phylum Actinomycetota; class Actinomycetes; order Mycobacteriales; family Mycobacteriaceae; genus Mycobacterium; species Mycobacterium sp. IDUB_19. The sequence goes on from NZ_JBVAXR010000005.1 coordinate 38,068, forward strand.
CCAGGCACCAGGTGATCGCGATGGCGCGGGAACGTGCGAACACCAAGGCCGAGGCGAACAGCGCCATCACCGCCCCGCCGAACAGGTCCGGCCGGGCGGAGTAGGCCGCAAAAGAGACACCGAATGGCAGCAACGGAATCAGCATCGCGACCATCAGGCTGCGCTCGGACCGGCGTCGCCGCAAGAGCACCGCGGCCGCGACCGTTGCCAGGGCGCACAGGTAAACCGCCGTCGACAGCCACCGCAGACTCAGTGTGACCGCGAAGTAGTGTCCGGGGACCAACCCCACCAATTCACCGGCCAGACCGCGGCGGACGAAGCCATGCGCGTAGGTCGCCGAGTAATACGACATCCAGTACACGTCGAGCGGAAGGAGGTCTATGGCGAACCACAGCACGACTGCCGCCCAGACCGCAATCGCGACGGCGATCCCGACGTAAGCACCCCGGCGTGCAGGGTGATTCGCGCTGAGGACCAGGTTCACCATCAGGTCCCGCCGTCGTAGACGGTGGTGGCACGCAGGCCGACGTCGGCGAGCGCACCACATGCCAGCTCGCGCGTGGCTGCCGCGGTGTTGTCGGCGCCGCACTGGTAGGCGGCGATGCAGAGAAACCGGCTGCCGTTGATTGTTCCTGTGGCGCAGAATAATTGGCCACCATTTTGCTCGATGCGTCGGCGGGTGATGCCCTGCTCGACCAGCCGCACCGACACGTCGGTCGCATCCGCACCGTCGATGCGGCCAACGGCGGCATCGAAACTACCCATGTTGGAGCAGCCCACTGGCAGTCGGTCGGTCGACATGGCAATGCCTTCTGCCCGCCGTACCAGCCAGCGTGGGGTGAACGGGATGAGTGGCAGCCCGGCCAGCATCTCATTGGGCTGGTGTCGCAGCGACGTCAGCTGGCTCTTGACATCCGCGCGCACGCCACTCAAGTCGTCGACCGCCGCTCGGGCATCGACAGTAAGTGTGATGGAGGTCAGTGCGTTGGCACGGTCGTCGTTCGTGGCGGCGCGGTCGCTGACCGGAAGCACGACTGTCACGGAATCCCCGTCTGGTGCCACCCTGCCTATCCGGTGCGCCATGCGAGCCATGAAGGCGACGAAAAGCGTGTTGCTGCTTCCGTTGAAGCTGCGCGCCTGCGCTTCCCATGCCGCGGCATCGGTGTGCAGAGTCACCGCCGGGAGTGCGGTCCGGTCGTCGTCGATCCGTGTGGATGCCACGCGCCGCCGCGCTTCGGGCGCAGCCTGCGCGCCGGGCGAGGCCTTGAGCAATATCAGCAAAGTCGCGAACAGCGCGCGGACGACCGCGGGTAACGCGACGACGGCATTGGCCAGGTCCTCAGCCACCGCACGCCAACGACTGCGCGAATTCGGTTGTGAATAGCTGAGATTGCGCCGTTCCCCGTTGGCCGCTTCAGTTATGGCCGTCGCCAACGCAAGTCCATCGACAACGCAATGTGACGAAACCAAGGTGACCGCGGTGCCGCCGTCGTCCAACGGCAGCACGCCCAGATGAAACGTCGGCCCGTATTCAGGGTCGACGGGCACCCGTGCGCGTCGTTCAATCCACGCGCCGACGTGCGACCGCGGTTGTCGCGACTCGAGCGCAATCTCGGGTGAGCGGCCGTCGAGTACCCAGCGATGACGGCCGAACGGCAGCGGCGAGCACTCGATCCGGCGTCCGAGGAGGCCATGACGGAGCCGGACTTTGAAACTCCGCAATTCGTCGATGTTTACCTCGCGGTCGTACACCCAGGTGCATTGCACCGCGCTGCCTTGACCGGTGGCTCGCAGCCGCAAGAAGGCCGCTTGGTCCAGCAGCGCCAGCCTCGTCACTACCGCCCCGCTTCGGCTGCGGCGCGATACCCCCGAACGGCCACCGGCGTGAACACCGCGACCAGAGCAGCGGCCCACAGCACGGCCTGCCACAACGGCCACAGCACCGGCCCGGCGCCTGCGAGTGCGCGCATCGCCTCGATCGTCGGTGACATCGGCTGAAAGCGCACCACCGGTTGCAGCCAACCCGGAAACTTCTCGGAGGGGGCGACACCGGTGTTGAGGAACAGCAGCACCACAGATGCCGCACCCAGCCACGTCACCATCGCTTTGCCGTCCGCGCGAACGGCTATCGCGATGACCACGGTCGCCATCCCCGCCGAGATCGCCACCGGCACCAACACAAAGGCCAGCATCGCGATCCAGCCGTGACTGAATCGCAGGCCCATGGCGATTCCTACGATGGTGAGCGCAATGGTGGACGTGGTGGTTCGTGCCGCGTCGGCGAGCAGGCGGCCCGCCAGAGCGCTCGCCCGATGCACCGGTTGCAGCCATAGCCTGGCCAACAGACCGGACTCCCGTTCTTCCGGCAAAGCCATGCCGACGCCGAGGGTTCCGAAAATGGCGCCGGCCACCGCACACATCGGTACCAGCCCGTACAGGCTGTCGTGCCCGGTGACGGCAAGGACGGTTTTGCCGATCAGCAGTTTGTAGAGGATGAGCAGCAGCGTCGGAAACACCAGCGCCTGAACCGCGACGACCGGCTCGCGTCGCCAGCGGCGCAGCAGCCGCCCCGCTTCCGAAGCGCTTTGCCCGACGAACGCTGTCAGCGATGTCCTGTGCGAAATACTCTGCAGTACAGCTGAATTCGTCACCACTCGCGGCGCCTCACCCGCATCGTCAGCCAACGGTGCAGCACGGGTAGACCTGCCTCGGGGCCGGGGCGCGCCGGAAAGTTTTGCGCCGTAGCGTCGCTGCATCCGCAACGCGAGCCCACCGAACAGCGCCAGCAGCCCTAGGCACCATGCCAACGTCGCCGCCAGATCCTCACTGGTGACGTGTCCGGCGGCAAGCCCGCGCAACGTCTCGGTGACCTGCGACACCGGCTGGTATCGGATGAACGGGCCGAGCCATGCCGGAAACGATTGCGCCGGAGCGATACCGGTGGACAGCAGGACGAGTACCAGTTGGGGGAGGAGCAGTACCTGGCTGGACGATTCGACGGAGCCGACCCGGGAGCCGAGCGCGTCGGCGCCCAAGCACACGGCCATGGCGAACGCCACGACGATTACCACGAACAGAACCGCGTCGCCCGGGCCGCCGGCCATCCGAAAGCTAAACAACCGCGCAACCGTGACCGCGGCGACCAACGCAATCGTGGCGCGTATCAAGCAATAGAGCATCCGTGCGGCTAGCGGCAGCACCGCCGGAACCGGCTGAGTGTGAAGCCGAGATCCGAAGCCGGACAGCCGGTCTCGTGCCGCGCGGTCGGCTGTGGTCATTGCGCCGAACAACATCGCCTGCACGATGACCACCGGAAGGATGTACTGCGGGTAGGTCATCGGACCGGGGTTGATGAGAGTGCCTAATACCAAGGTGAATCCAAGGAAACAGCCCACGGGTGCCAGCACCGCGAAAAGCAGGTCGGCATCGCGCCGGGCACCCGACATCGTGCGCCAGGTCAGCGCCCCTAGGGCACTCAGATAGAGACCCCCGGCGCTAGCGGAACGGGACCGCATCAGGCATTGGTGTGCGGCCCGGCGCCGGCGACTACCCGGGTGAACTCGGCACGCATCGTGTCGACGTAGCGCAGGACTGACCTGCGGGCCCGGGCGGTGCCAGGGTAGGCGACCACCAACTGCGTTTTGTCGCGCATCCGATTGACCCACATGCACACCGTCTCCGACAGCCGGTTGTCACCCCAGATGCCGGCACGCAGACCGTCGAAGTCGTCGCCGAACGGCAGCTTGCGGATGTCGATATAGGACAGCATCGGGACGGGACGGTCCGGAACCTCGATGCCACCCGAGGATGGGTGCCGCGTTTCGAGCAGGTGATAGAACGGCACCGCGCCGAGTGCGGTGTTCGCGTCGAAGGACGCCTGGGCGGCGTGGGCGACCTCGTCGAACGACGCGCCGGCAACGGGGATCGCCAACGGAATGAAACTGGCCAACCAACCGACGGTGAGGGTGTGGGCGGGGTTGCGACGGTTGTCGAACGGTGTGAGTCCGAAATACGTGGCGGCGCCGGTCAACCGATGTTCGGCCAGGGCGGCGCAGGCGAACACACCACCGCTGAATCGCGCGCCCGCCGCGCGGCACGCCGCTTCGAAACGTCGGCCCTGATCCTCGTCGATCAGGTCGAACACGTCGATGGCCCCGGGCGTATCCGGGGTCGCCTCGCCCAGCTCCAGTGGGAACGTCGGCAACACACCGTTGTTCGCCGCGAGAAAGGCCCGCCAGGACTGGATTTCGGGTGACGCTTCATCCAGGCTTGCGGTGTACGCACGCTGATTTGCGCTGTACTCGCGATGGCTGGCCGCGGGTATCGGCGGCGCTCCCGCACTCTGCAGCGCGCTGAAGTACGTCGTCTGGATATCGAGGAAGATCACACCGGCCGACATTCCATCGGCGCGCAGGTGATCGATGGCGATGAAGACGGTGAACCGGTCTTCGCCCTGAACGATTCCGAAGGTGAAGCAATCCCATTGCAATGGATCGGGCGTATCGAGAAGTAATTTCCGGATCTCGGCCGGCGTCATCCTGCCGAGATCGGTTGGCGCCAAGGTGATGACGCACGGGTCGGCGATGACGTAGCGCTGGATTTTGTCGTTGTCGCCGAAGGCAAACCAGTCGTGGTAGGTGTCATGTCGGCGCACGTGGCTATTCACCGCGTGCGTCATCGCGTGGACATCGCAAGTGCCCGCAATCTCCCAAGCTCCGATGCACAACCGCGGGATATCGCGGCCGAGGCCGACTTGACGCCGGTAATACTGAAGATGCTGCGACTGCTGGTAACTCACCGGGGCGGGGTGGGATTGCGCTTCGTCCGCGCACGCATAGGTCGTCGCCGTAGGGGACCAGGACACAACCGTTCCCTCGGCTGTCCAGTCGTCCACCGTACCCAAGAACATGGCCCCACCCTTCGTTCGACAACGAGCGACGTCACCCCATCCCCGGGATGACCTTAACGTGACCGCAGCTGTGTTGCCGAGTGGCGTGGAGTCTGAAGGGGTGCGTAAGGAGACGGTGCCGTCTCCTTACGGCCACCACGTCTTTGCGCGATGCCAGCGTGGCGGGATAGCTCCACACAAAGGGGAACTCGCTCCGACCATGGGTCGAGCCGGGATTCTTGGTTTGCGGACTGGGTCGCGCGGCGGGCGGTTCGTCCTAGCTGTGTCATGCGTGCAGTCGCATTTGAATTTTTCGCCAACCGGTTGGCCGATCAGCGACGCAGATCTCCTAGCGCGACCGCAGAACCGACCGAGAATGCGACGCGGCGTCCCACACCGCCGTCGTCACCGTCCGCGCCGGGGTTGGTCCACTCCACCTGAGCCGTACCGGACAGCTGAAGGCTTGCGCCGGTAGCAAAATCGACGAACAACAGGGCAGCCTCGTCGTCGACCGCCAGGTTGCCGAAACTGTTGAACATGTTGTTGCCCGGGTAATCCGGCCACCACAGCCGTCCGGGGGAGTCGATCCGGACAAATCCGGCCGGACCCCCGCGATGCGACGCGTCGCTGCCCCGGGAAGGATGCGTGGTTCCCAGGAAGAACGTGTCCGCGGCTTCGATCATCGCTTGATCGTCGGCATTCAAAGATGTTGCATGCCTTGATTGTTCCGAAGGCGCGGCGACCGCGGGGACATTGATGTCGCGCCGGTGGATGTACTGGGGGCAGTTGCCGTATGCCTGGTCGACGCGCACCGTCATGCCCGCGTTGTCGCTCTCGATGAGGCTGCCGTTGATGCGCATTCTGCGCCGGGCGGCGAACTCGATAGCGATCAACCCGATCTGTTGGCCGACGGGCATCGCGTGTAGGGGATCACCCTCGCGCGGAAAGGCGGCAATCCGCAACATGTCGTCGGCGCCGTGCAGGAACCCCGGCTGCCCCGACAGTGGGGAGATCCACAGCACCCCCTCGCGGTCATGCCCGGTCAGCGCGGCAAACCGCTGCTTTGTCAGGAATTGCGCAGTGCCCGCAGACAAGCGGTCCGCGCCGAGCATGTTCTCCAGCCGTTTTGCGGCGGCTTCGACGCCGGCTCGGCGCTGGGTTGCTACCTCACCCTCGTGAAAGCCCGTTGCGGTCACGGAGTGGTCAACGCCGGCGGCGCTCCAAAACTTCCCGTTGCCCGCGGGTTCGGCTATCGCCGCCAAAGCACCTACCGCGTGCCGCATTCGGCCGCATTGGTTTAGTGCCTCCGGGGCTTGTGGGAGCTCACCACGTCGCGGACGACCAACCCCACCAAGGCGGCTACGCACAGTGGCACGTACAGCCTGAAATTGGGTGATGCGTGGTCGTACAGCGCGATGTAGGCGATCGTTGCGATCGCCACCATGGTGAGCAGGATGCCGCGATTAACCTTGTCCGTGCTCATGCTTCGACCTAACTTTTCGGTCGGCATTATGCCGCGAATATGAGCATAAACCTCGCGACCCCATTTGCCACGAACCTATTTAGCGCGCCCCCGAAATGACGAGAATTGCGCGACACACGGATCATCACTTTTGCCGACCCCCGATGTCGAGGAAAGCGACTACCACCTCCGGGCGGGCGAGGCTGAAGCTCTACGCTGGCCCTATGGCACCGACGCCGCGCCCGCGCCGATCCGCTCTCTACCTCCCCGGCAATAAAGATCGAGCACTCGAGAAGGGGAAATCGCTACCGGCCGATGTGTTGATTTTCGACCTCGAGGATGCGGTTGGCCCCGACGCCAAAGCCGATTCCAGAACCAGGGTGTGCGACGCGGTCTCGTCGGAGGGCTATCGGCCTCGCGAGATTGTGGTGCGCATCAACGGGGCAGGGACCGACTGGCATGACGACGATCTGGCCGCCGTCGCCGGTTCGGCCGCCGACGGGGTGCTCGTGCCGAAGGTCGAGACGGGCAAAGAGGTCCAGGCGCTGGCCGACGCGCTCGACGCGCTCGATGCGCCGCAGTCGTTGTCGCTGTGGGCGATGATCGAGACGCCGCGGGCCATATTGCGGGCGGAGGAGATCGCCGCGGCCAGCGATCGGTTGACCGTGCTGGTGGTCGGCACCAACGACCTGGTGAACGATCTGCATGGCCTGCACGTACCCGGGCGTGGGCCGATCGTGCCGGCGTTGTCGCTCGCGGTATTGGGTGCGAGGGCAGCGGGGAAAGCCATCTTGGACGGGGTGTTCAACACCATCGCCGACGAGGCCGGCTTCCGGGCCGAGGCTCAGCAAGGCCGCGAGATGGGTTTCGACGGCAAGACTCTGATCCATCCGTCCCAGGTTGCCCCGGCGAACGAACTGTTCGGCCCCTCGGAAAAGGAGTTGGCCGACGCACACAAGATCGTCTCGGCTTACCAGGAAGCCGAGGCCGCGGGGAACAGCGTCATCACCGTCGATGGCCGCATGATCGAGAGCCTGCATGTGCGCGACGCTCAGCGGATCCTCGCACTCGCCGACCTTATTTCCGAACTGGAATCCTAATGACGTTCCGCCCGAGCCCATTCCGGGCCGATCTACTGCAAGGGAAGGTCGCGCTCGTCACCGGTGGGGCTACGGGACTCGGTCAGGAGATCGCGCGGGTGTTGGGCGGTCACGGCGCGCGCGTGGCCATCTGCAGCCGAAAAGAACCCAACCTCCAAGCTGCGGTTGCGGCGTTGCGGGAACAGGGCATTGAGGCCATCTACGGCGTATGCGACGTTCGTCGTAGCGACGAGGTCACGGCCGTCGTCGAGGAGGTGTTGGCCACCTTCGGCCGACTCGACGTCGTCATCAACAATGCCGCCGGAAACTTCCCGGTGCCGATCGGTGAACTCAGCGTAGGCGGATTCAAAGCGGTGGTCGACATCGACCTGGTGGGAACGTTCAACGTATCCAAAGCGGCGTACGAACTTTGGCTGCGCGATCACGGCGGCGCCGTGGTCAACATCAGCGCGGCGATCCAGTACCGCGGCATGGCCCTGCAAGCGCACGTCGTCTCGGCCAAGGCCGGCGTTGACGCGTTCAGCCGTGCCTGTGCGATCGAATGGGGGCCCAACGGTGTTCGGGTCAATGTCGTTGCCCCCGGCGCGATGTCGGGAACCGAGGGGGTCAGGAGAATCGCCGGAGACGACCAACACCGGGCGATCCAGAATCCGCTGCGGCGTTCCGGCTCGACCACCGAGGTCGCCGAGGCGGTGATGTTCCTGGCCAGCGACGCCGCGTCATACGTGACGGGAGCGGTGCTGGTGGTCGACGGCGGTGGCTGGCTGACCGCCAGCGGTGTGCCGGATCTGCCGGGCTATCACTGACTACGGGTAGATCCGCATAGTCAGGCCGCCCCCTCGGGGCCACTCTCCTTGCGCGCGTGGAGCCTTTGCAGCGATCGCACCAATCCCGCCTCGATCAACTTGTCGTTGCCGTCGGAGATGAAGTGGTGCACCCGCTTCTCGAGTAGGGCACGCATCAACGGGTTGAACACTTCGTAGGTCTCACGGAAGTAGACCCGCGTCCTGCCGCCTCCGAGATTCTCCAGCCGGGTCCAGCCCGAGGCCTTCGACCACAGCGGCTTGCCGATGGCGTCGTACCGCCACGACACCGGTCGCCGGGCCTGGGTGATCCACTCCCAGGACTGGGCCTTGCCGCCGGAGAGCAGATACCCCGGCACGGGAAAGTGGCAGTGCCGCACCAGCCCGTTGCCCTGCTCGTCCCCGGGATGCAAGATCTCGATCTTCACGGTGTCAGTCTCGATGCCCGCCCGGGTTTGCTTCCACATCACGTCCCACACCTCTTCGGGCGTGCCGTCGACGACGAAATCAAATCTGTGGTCCTGCACAGCCTCTCCTCTACTCGTGGCTCAGTTGCGACTTCAACACCTTGCCGCCGGGGTTGCGCGGCAGTGCCGCAAGGTAGTGGACCTGGCGGGGCACCTTGTAGTCGGCGAGGCGCTCGCCGGCAAAGCCCTGGAGCTCGGCAGTCGATAGTGTCGCGCCCGGTCGCACAACGACATAGGCAGCGATGTCCTCACCCAGCACCTCGTGAGGAATGCCGACCACCGCGGCCTCAACCACGTCCGGGTGGGCCTGCAGGACCGCCTCGACGTCGTCTGCGTAGATGTTCAGCCCCCCTCGGACGACCATCTCCTTCTTGCGCCCGACGATGAAGAGATAGCCGTCGGCGTCGAGGTAGCCGAGGTCACCGGTGTGCAACCAGCCGCCGTCCCACATGCGTGCGGTGGCCTCGGGGTTGCGGTAATACTCGCGGTGTCCGCCCGGGTTTCGGGTGATGACTTCACCGATTTGCCCTGTGGGCAAGACCTTTTCGTTGTCGTCGACGATGCGCACTTGCACGGGCGGCGTGGGTCGCCCGACGGCACCCGGTCGCGTGCGGGCTCCCTCGGGATCCATCGTGAAGGTCGCATGCCCGCCTTCGGTCATGCCGTAGCTGTTCAGAACGGCGGCTCCGGGCAGCCGGGTCTGCAGGCGCTCCACCGTATCCGGGGACAGCGGTGCACTTCCCAGGATGAGCCGCTTGAGGCTCGAGAGGTCGACCGAGTCGAACTCGGGGTGGTGGATCAGGAGCCTGGCCATGGCCGGCACCACAAAGGCGATCACCGGTCGCTCGCGCGCGACGATGTCGAGCCATCGCCCGGCGTCGAATTTGGGCAGGTACAGCAGTGTCATGCCCGCCTTCATCGGGTTGTAGATGAAGCCGAGGCCGGCGAAGGTGAACACCGGGGTAGCGCTGAGCCACTTCAATCCGTTCCATCGCGGAAGCGCGTTGGGCAGCATGGCGACGTTGCCGTGCCGCACGGCAACACCTTTCGGCATGCCCGTCGTCCCGGATGTGTACATGACGTCAGCCAGATCCGTCTCGTCGAGGGGTACCTGGATGGCCGCGGTGTCCGTGCTCTTCACCTCTTCGAGGTCGATGAAGCGGCGGCCCTCCGACGGGCCGACGGTGGAAACCACAGTCAGGGACGGCAGCGACGCCGACAAGGGGGCGACGGCGTTCTCAAATGCGCCACTGCAAACGACCGCGCTGACCTCGGCATGCTCGAGGATGGAGCGCATCTCGGGAGGAGACAGCCGGTTGTTGAGCGGCACGGACACGGCGCCGATCTTGTGAACCGCGCTGTAGGTGACGATGAAGTCGAGGATCTGGTCGGCCTCGAGATCGATGGCGACCAGGTCCCCTTTCCTGACGCCCTTGTCCTGCAGACCGTGGGCCAACCGGTTTGACTCCCGCTCCCAACCGCCGAACGTGATCGACGACCCGTCGCCGAGATTCCGGTACGCCACCTCGTCGGGATAGGCCGATGCCATCAGCCGCAGCTGGTCGGGCAGAAGGTCAACCATGGGGCCGCTTTTCGAGCAGGCGCTCGGCGGTGCCGCCCAGGAAGTCGGCCATGGGCCCATCGTCCAGGGCAAGCGACCGGGCGGCCGCAAGGGCCCGTTCCATGGGGAGAAACGGATGGTCCGAGGCGAACAGGACCCGGCCCCTGCCGCGGCGCGACCCCATGAACTTGATCAACGAAGGACGCATGTACTTGGCCAGGAAGGCCGAGTTCGAAAGATAGAGGTTGGGCCATTTCAGCATGTACTCGATGAGCAGGTCCTCATACGGGTGGCCCATGTGGGCGCCGATGACGACCAGATCGGGGAAGTCGATCAGCACGTCCTCGAGGAGTACCGGGTCCTGACACCGGGACCGGACCCTCGGTCCGGGGATGCCGATGTTGATCGAGACGGGGAGGCCCAGCTCTTCGCAAGTGGCGTAGATCGGGTAGTAGAGGGCGTGGTTGAGGGGGTACTGGTCGACTAACGGCGACACCCGGACGAGATCGACTGTTCCCTCGGTGGCCCGCCGGCGGACGGCCACGGCCTGCTGCCTGGGCCGGGCGGGGCGGTCGACCGACGTGGCCACATATAGCCGGTGGCGTTGCTCGGCGGCAAAAGCCAGGATGTCCTCGTCGGCCGTGGACAGCGAGGTGCTCAGGACCGCCCGGTCTACGCCGACCCGGTCCATCTCGGCTATCAGGTCGTGCGGGGTCATCCCCTCCCGCACATCGACGCCGAAGAACCCCTCGACCGACCCGAAACCCGACTTGCCCAAAAAGGCGGCAGCATCCTCTTTGGCAAGCGAATTCACCCAGAGATCGATGACCATGTGTCCTCCTCGAATCCGGGGCCATCGCGGAGCGTACCGCCAGGCGTTGCGCGCGGACATGAAAAACCGGGCATGACAAATCGAAGCTTCCGCGTAACGTCGTTCCCGACCAATCCGTCGCCGGACAAGGCTTCGGCCGAACGCACGAGGGAAGGGCACCATCATGCCCATTGCGATCACTCCTGAACACCAGGACCTCGCCGACTCGGTGCGGTCACTGGTGGCGCGGATGGTGCCGTCGGAAGTGCTGCACCAAGCGCTGGAGACGCCGATCGCCACGCCGCCACCGTATTGGCGGGCAGCCGCGGATCAGGGGCTCACCGGTGTCCACCTGGCGGAGTCGGTTGGCGGGCAAGGGTTCGGCATCCTCGAGTTGGCGGTGGTCTTGGCCGAGTTCGGCCGCGGCGCGGTGCCGGGCCCGTTCGTCCCGTCGGCGATTGCCAGCGCTCTGATCTCGGCGCACGATCCCGACTCGAAGCTGCTCGGCGATCTGGCGTCGGGCGCGGTGATCGCCGCGTGCGCCGCGGAGTCATCGCTGACGGCCACCCGGCAGGGCGATGTGCTCGTGGTCCGGGGCCGAGCGCGTTCGGTGCCTGCGGCTGCACAGGCAACGCTGCTCGTATTGCCGGTGTCCACCGACCCCGGCACCGTTTGGGTGGTGCTGGACGCCGGCCAACTCGAAATCGAGCAGGTCGCAAGCGTCGACTCGCTGCGGCCGGTGGCTCATGTTCACGCGGGCGCCGTCGAGGTCGGCGAGGACCGCGTGCTGAGCAACCTGAGTATCAACGCCGCGAAGGCCATTGTGTCTACGCTGCTGTCGGCCGAGGCCATCGGCGTCGCCCGCTGGGCCACCGACACCGCGTCCGCCTACGCCAAGATCCGTGAGCAGTTCGGTCGGCCCATCGGGCAGTTCCAGGCGATCAAGCACAAGTGTGCGGAGATGATGGCCCGCACCGAACGTGCGACCGCGGCGGTATGGGACGCCGCGCGCGCCATCGACGAAGGGATCGAAAATCCGCAATCCGCAGCGGAATTCGCTGCCGCCGTGGCGGCGACGTTGGCCCCGGCAGCCGCCCAAAGCTGCACCCAGGATTGCATCCAGGTGCACGGCGGTATCGGCTTCACCTGGGAGCATGACACCAACGTTTATTACCGTCGGGCGCTCGGGCTGGTGGCCGCGTTTGGCCGCGCGGCCGACTATCCGCAGCGCGTCGTGGAGACCGCCACCACCACCGGCGTACGCAAGCTCGATATCGACCTCGATCCCGAAACCGAGCAGCTGCGTCAGGAGATCCGCGCGGAAGTCGCTGCGCTCAAGGCGATTCCATCCGATCAGCGCACCGAGGCGATTGTCGAGGGTGGCTGGGTGATGCCGTATCTGCCTAAGCCGTGGGGCCGTTCGGCCACGCCGGTCGAGCAGATCATCACCGCCCAGGAATTCAGCGCCGGCCGGGTCCGGCGCCCGATCCTGGGCATCGCCAGTTTTCTCGTCCCATCCATCGTCGCGTTCGGCAATGAAGGCCAGAAGCAACGCTTCCTGCCGCCGACACTGCGCGGTGAAATGATCTGGTGTCAGCTGTTTTCCGAGCCCGGCGCCGGCTCAGACCTGGCGGGCTTGTCCACCAAGGCCGTTAAGGTCGACGGCGGCTGGCGCATCACCGGCCAGAAGATCTGGACCACTCTCGCGCAGTACGCGCAGTGGGGTGCGCTGTTGGCGCGAACCGAGCCAAACGCTCCAAAACATAACGGCATCACCTACTTCCTGCTGGATATGGCCAGCGAAGGTGTCACCGTGCGCCCGTTGCGCGAGCTCACCGGCATCGAGTTCTTCAACGAGGTATTCATCGACGACGTGTTCGTGCCGGACGACATGGTGCTCGGCGAGGTCAACCGGGGCTGGGAGGTCAGCCGCAACACGCTGACCGCCGAGCGGGTGACCATCGGCAGCGCCGAGAACCCGAATCTCGCCAGCCTGAACCGTCTGGTCGATCTCATGCGCGACGGTCAGTTCGACCAGATTGCCCAAAACCGGGCCGGCCAATTGATCGCCGAAGGCTACGCGGCCAAAGTGCTCAACCTGCGTTCGACGCTGCTGACGCTCGCCGGTGGTGATGCGCTGCCGTCGGCCGCGATATCCAAGCTGCTCTCGATGCGCACCGCCCAGGGCTACGCCGAATTCGGGTTGGCGACGTTCGGCGTCGACGGCGCCATCGCCGATACCGCTGAGCTGCAAGGCGAGTGGGCTCAGTACTTGCTGACCAGCCGCGCTACCACGATTTACGGCGGTACCTCGGAGGTGCAGCTGAATATCATCGCCGAGCGGTTGCTGGGGTTGCCGCGCGACCCGTGACTCCGGGCCATCACTGACTACGGCCACGCAACGGTGAGATCACAGTCGTGCCGTCATCGTGCCCGGCCGATTAGGTGTTTTGCCCCGACTCGCATTATTCTTGCCCGCGGCTCATTGTCGACTCAGGAAAAGCAGATGCTTATTCAGCCCACTCTGCGACGGGCACAATCGCCGCGCAGCGCTCAACGTGTGACCTTCCCGAAGATCGGTCAGTGCTTCGACATCGAAGTCACTCGCGAGACCGATGGGTGGCTCGTCCAGATTCCCGAGATCGCTGCGATGGCCCGCACCGGCCGCCGCTCCACGATCGAGTTGGTGGCGCGCGAATGCATCGCCACCCGCACGGGCATCCCGATGGGTTACATCAGCGTCTTCGTCACGAAAGAGACCCGCTAGTCCCGCTCGGTGGTCACCAGACCCGCATGTCGCCTTACGCGACGTACCCGCGGGGCAACACCGAGAAGTCAACGCACGCCGCGGCCATGATGTCGCCGAATTCCGGGGCGACCGGTGCGCGGAGTTTCAGCAGCGCACCCGCCGACGGCAATTTCTGGGCGTTGACGTTGTAGTCGTAGAGCAATTGCATGGCCTCGGAGTCGATATCGTGCCAGCCGGTGTGAACCGTCATCAAAGTGAGGACACCGATTTCGTCGCCGGCGGGGGACAGGATCCGGTGCTGCCAGGCGCGATCGGCCTTGAAGCCGGAGTGCGGCTCGACGACCGCCAAAACGGTTCCGCCGCCGTCTTCCAACCTCGCCGCGCCATCGGCCGGCACGATTCTGCCCACGGGTGAGTTCTGTCTGGTGATGGTGGTTGTTCCCGCTACCGCGATCTGGAGCTCATCTCCCGCGGCGCTGGACAGTACGTAGTCGCTCTTGCCGCCGTTCTTGAACCCGAACAGTACGGCCGCACCGCCCTTTTGCTGGGCGCGCCCCAATTCAGTGCCGTCGGGAGTGGCGAGTTGGACCCTCAATGCGTTGGACGCCGCTTTCGTCAAACGCGCTGTGACCGTGGTTGCGTCTCCAAGAATCGGCATGCCGAAAGCGTAGACGCCCGCGCGGGTACCGGGGCGAACGGCTCAGATCTTCACCGTCAGCGGCCAGACCTTCCAGATGTCGTCGCAGTACTCCGCGATGGCGCGATCCGACGAGAACTTGCCGCTGCGCGCGGTGTTCAGGATCGACATCTTGGTCCACGACTCCCGGTCCTGCCACGCGGCACTGACGCGCGCTTGGCATTCCACGTAGGAGGCGTAGTCCGCGCACACCAGGAATGGGTCGTCGTGGCGGAGGTTGTCCACCAGCGGCCGGAACACCTCGGTGTCTCCGTGTGAGAATGTGCCGCCGGCAATCAGATCCAGCACCGCGCGCAGCTCGTCGTTGCTGTCGATGTAGTCCGCCGGGCAGTAACCGCTCGCCTTGAGTGCCTCGACCTCGTCGACGGTCAGGCCGAACAGGAAGAAGTTCTCTGCCCCCGCCTCTTCGCGAATCTCGACGTTAGCCCCATCGAGGGTGCCGACCGTGAGGGCGCCATTGATCATGAACTTCATGTTCCCGGTGCCCGATGCTTCCTTGCCGGCGGTGGAGATCTGCTCGGACACATTCGCGGCCGGATAGATCAGGTGTGCGTTCTGCACGTTGAAGTTCGGTATGAACGCGACCTTCAGGAACTTGCTGACCTCCGGGTCACTGTTGATCGTCTCCCCAACGGCATTGATCAGCTTGATGATTCGCTTGGCCAAGAAGTAGCCAGGAGCCGCCTTACCGCCAAAGATGAAGGCCCGCGGTGGAATTGAGAGATCGGGGTTTTGCTTGAGCCGGTAGTACAGCGCGACGATGTGCAGCAAGTTGAGATGCTGGCGCTTGTACTCGTGAATGCGCTTGACCTGGATATCGAAAATCCATTCCGGGTTCAGTTCGACACCGGTCGCCGAGCGGATGAAGGAGGCCAGCCGGGCTTTGTTGGTGCGCTTGATATCGCGCCACTGCGCCAGGAACGAGGAGTCGTCGATGAACGGCTCGAGCCCACGCAGCCGCCCCAGATCGGTCAGCCAGCCCTCGCCGATCGTGCGGTCCAGCAGCTCGCGCAGCCCGGGGTTGGACAGCGCAAGGAACCGCCGCGGCGTCACGCCGTTGGTCTTGTTACTGAACCGCTCCGGCCAGAGCTCGTAAAAGTCTTTGAGCACACTGGCTTTCAGTAGGTCCGAGTGCAGCGCGGCGACACCGTTGATGGCGTGGCTGCCGACGGTGGCCAGGTGGGCCATCCGGACGTTCTTGCCGCCATCCTCACCGATCAGCGACATACGGCGGAGCCGGTCCTCATCGCCGGGAAACCGGGTGCTTACCTCGTCGAGGAAGCGGCGGTTGATCTCGTAGATGATCTCGAGGTGGCGGGGCAGCGATTCGGAGAACATTTCCAGCGGCCAGGTCTCCAGCGCCTCGGGCAGCAAGGTGTGGTTGGTGTAGGCGAATGTCGCGACCGTGATTTCCCACGCCTCGTCCCACACCAGGTCGCGCTCGTCGATCAGCAACCGCATCAGCTCGGCAACCCCGATCGACGGATGGGTATCGTTGAGCTGCAAGGCGAATCGCCGGGGCAGCTCCCTGACGGACACGTCGGCGAGATCGTCCATGATGTGCAGCACGTGCTGCAGCGAGCAGGACACGAAGAAGTACTGCTGAAGTAGGCGCAGCTGCTTGCCCGCCTCCGGCTCGTCATTGGGGTAGAGCACCTTGGTGACCGTCTCCGACATGACCTCGTCCTCGACTGCCCCGTAGTAATCGCCGGTGTTGAAGGCGTCCAACGCGAACGACTTGACGGCTCGCGCGCTCCACAACGTCAGCACGTTGCAGGTGTTGACGCCGTAACCTTGGATGGGCGTGTCGTAGGCGGTGCCTTTGAGCAGCCGGCCCGGCACCCATCGGACGCGGTCGTGGCCGGCTTCGTCCGTGTAGTGCCCGGCGTAGCCGCCCCACTTGACCAGATAGTTGACGTCGGGTTTAGCTATCTCCCAAGGGTTTCCGCGATCCAGCCAATTGTCGGTCTGCTCGACCTGCCAGCCGTCGTGGATCTCCTGATCGAATATGCCGAATTCGTAGCGGATGCCGTAGCCGATCGCCGGGCGCTCCAGGGTGGCCAGCGAGTCCAGGTAGCACGCCGCCAGCCGACCGAGGCCGCCGTTGCCCAGTCCCGGTTCCTCCTCGCATGCCAGCACCTCGTCGAGCTTCTGGCCCATTGCGGCCAGCGCGGACTTCGCCGCGCCCTCCAAGCCCAGGTTGAGCAGGTTGTTGCCCAGCTGCGGACCCATCAGGAACTCGGCCGACAGATAGCACGTCACCTTGCGTCCGAGATCGAGCGAGGTCTGCGTCGACGCCACCCGGCGGTCCTGCATGCGGTCGCGCACGGCCAGCGCCAGCGCCCGGTAGTAGTGCTCGGGCCGCAGCGCCGCGGCCGGACGGCCGATCGAGTAGCGCAGGTGATCGGTGATCGCGCGCTGCAGCGCGGGCGCGCCCATCCCGGTGCGGGAGTGCTCGGCCAGTTCGGCCGGTCGGGAACCGGTGGCAGCCATTCCGTCCGAGGGGGTCTGATCGAGATCGGTCATGTGAGTCCTACTCCCTAGATTTGGTGGCAGTATCGCATCCATCAGCCCAGCAGCGCAGTTCGTCAGTCTGGCAGCGGCGCTTGCACATCAGGCGCGAAGCGGACGACCGTCACATGAACGCAACCTCACGCACTGGCGACGAACCGGCGTTGCCTAGCTGGTGACCGTCATCTGGTCACCACCGCCTTCCCACGATCGGACGAAGACGTCGATCGGAACCTGCTCGTCGCGGCCCTGCTCGCTGCCGCTGTCGTTGAGGTGCACGATGCCGGCCGCGGTGTCGACACCGGTCACCACCACGGCGTGGTTCGACAAGGGTTCCCCGTCCGAGTTCTTGTCTTCGACGGGCTGACCCCAGATGACTTCGGCGTTAACCCCGGCAATGACCTTGCGGCCCTTGGCTAGATCCCGCTGCAGGGCCACTACGCCGGTCGGGACGTGTGTCGTTGCGGCGCTGTCCTTGTCGGTGCTCACTGCACGGATCCCGTAGTGCGCCAGCAGCGCCGGCTCGTCGTCGAATGAGGTGCCCTCACCACTCTTGTGCTTCTTCGGCTCGGTGTAGATCGGTCCGGGGTGAACGCTGCTGGGAGTCGATTGAGCCAGCTTGACGATCTCGTGCTCGGAGGGCTGCTTGCCGGTCCATTCACCAACGACGTCGGCGACCGCCATCTCCACGCAGTCGTCGTCGTATTCCTGGTAGCGCCAGAACGGCGCGGCCGCGGTCGGGTCGCCGTAGAGCGTGCCGGCGCCACTGGGCGGGCGGGGGGAACCGGGAGCGGCCTGGGCCGCGCCCACCGCCAACCCCAGAGCGGCTACGCCGGTCAGCACCGCAACGGCTGTGGTGCGGGCCACGCTCGCAATCCTGATCACGGGAAAATGGTCTCTTGCCGGCCTCTGCGAATTCTTGAAGTCCTGGTCCGGATATGTCGCCGCGCGCGTTAGGGTCTGCTCCATGGCTTCTGCCCACTTCCAAACGCCCATGCGTTTCGACGTCAGCGAGGTGGTCGGGGAGCGGGCCTTCTTGGCCGCGACTTACTACCCCGCGCGCAACGACAGTGCGGCCCCCGCGCTGCTCGTCTGCCTGCCGGGTGGCACCTACAGCCGCGAATACTGGGATCTCAACATGGTCGGTCACAGCGGATACAGCTTCGCCGAATTCGCCACCGACAACGGCTATGCCGTCCTGACGGTCGACCCCTTGGGCACTGGCGAAAGCTCAAAGCCCGCACGCGATTTCGACTTCACCGATATCGCCGCCGCGCTCGCCGACGCGGTCGCCGCGGTACCCGCCGCGACCGGCAACCACGCGCCGCCCATCGCCGTCGCGCATTCGCTGGGCGGTTACCTGGCGATCACCCAGCAAGGGCTGTTCCCCAGCTACGCGGGGCTGGCGATTTTCGGATGCACCAATCAGCATGTCGCACCGCTGAACCTGGATCCGGTGTTCATTGCCCGCGCGGCCACCGAGGACGGCCGCGCCGAGCTTGCGCAGGAGATCCTTTCGGCTCTTCCCGAAGCGTATTTCGAAGGTCCTCGCGAGTATTTACAGAGTTGGTTTCATCTCGACGACGTTCCCGCCGATGTCGTGGAGGCCGACTGCGTGACCGCGAAATCGGTGGTACCGCGGGTATTCGGCACGGCCCTGATCCCCGGCGTCGTCGCCGAGCACGCCGCGCTGATCGACGTCCCGGTGCTCCTCGGCTACGGGGTGGTGGACGTCTCGCCAAACCCGCGCGCCGAGGTCGCGCTGTATTGCAATAGCCCCGACATCACCACGTTGGTGTTGGCCGACAGCGCACACTGCCACAACATGGCATCGAGCCGGCGTCGGCTCTGGCAGCGCCTGCTCGCCTGGACGGAAGTCGTCGTCGCGGTCAATGGGCGCCGGACAGGTTCAACGTGACCACGCCGACGATGATCAGCCCGACGCCGACGACCTTCGCCACGGAGATCGGGGAGCCCAGAAACAACACCGCGATCAGCACGATGGCCGCCGTGCCAATCGCCGACCACAGCGCGTAGGCGACGTCTGTTTGCATACCGCGCTGGATCGACCACGCCAGCAGCGCGAAGGCGGCGCCGTAGCCGACCAGACAGATCACGGTGGGCCAGAGACGAGTGAAGCCTTCGGTGCTCTTGAGCAGGCTGGTCGACACCACTTCCGCGATGATCGCGCCGAACAAAAGCAGGTACGTCAGTGCGCCCGCGTGCATACGGATGTGTTTACACCACCTGTTTGGACGGCGGCCTTAACGTGGTGCTGTGACGCACCAGCCACGGTCGCAGTTTGATCGACGCCTGGCGCCAACGCTGATCGGATCAGTCGCCCCACCGGCCATGCGAGGCCGCGAGTTCCAGCAGGGTGATGCCGTCGGTCTGGCGCTCACGCAGCACCTGGCTGGGAAATGTGTAGGGCGGCGCCGCCTCTGGGCTGCGCTCTGCCTGCGCGACGATCGCGTCCAGCAGCGTGCGCGCCATCGCCAGCCGCGGATAGCGGGCGTGGATCGTGGCGGCGATTTCGTCGTCGATGAATTCGGCGTTGCGGCCGAAATCCACACCCACACCGCTGCGGACAAGGTGGCACAGCGCGCCCCGCCGGTCGGCGATGCCCATCGAGGTGTGCAACGCAATGGCTTCCCACACGCAGTCGACCAGCGTGCGCTCGCAGCCGTGTTCGGTCAGCAGCGCTGCCGCGAGGTCGGCACCCTCGACTTCGAACCGCTCCTTGCCGGGCGACGCGGAGCCGGCGCCGAGGTCGTGCAGGACGCATCCCAAAAACAGGGCATCCCCGTCGTAGTCCGCGCCAGGGCGCATTCCCTCGCGTGCGGCGACCAGCTCACCGAACAGGTAACTGCGCACGCTGTGGTTGAACACTGACGGCGACTCGGTCGACTGCGCCAACCGGATGGCGGCCTGCGCGATGGGGGTGTCGGGGAGAGTTGAAATGACCTGCATAGTCACAACGTTAGGGTCGCGGCGGCCATCTGGTGAGTGGCTAAAACGACATGATTCCCACGATTTGAGCCACGATGCCAGGGGGCCGTGCCTATGCTTCGCATCGATCGGTGATAATGGCATTCTCTGCATTGGAGAAGCCATTTCCGTTTACCGAACCGCCCCGAGGAGGTCGACGATGAGCACCAACCAACGATGCGACGGGATGGTGGCCCTGGTCACCGGCAGCAGCCGCGGATTGGGCAAGGCGATCGCCGCGCGACTCGCCGCGCAGGGCGCCACGGTCGCGCTGACCGCCCGCACGATGGACCCCGACCCCAAATACCAGGGATCGCTACGCGAGACCGCCGACGAGATCGTCGCGGCCGGAGGCCAAGCCATCGCCG
Organism: Mycobacterium sp. IDUB_19; assembly: GCF_055419445.1. Taxonomy (NCBI): domain Bacteria; kingdom Bacillati; phylum Actinomycetota; class Actinomycetes; order Mycobacteriales; family Mycobacteriaceae; genus Mycobacterium; species Mycobacterium sp. IDUB_19. The sequence continues at coordinate 58,473 of NZ_JBVAXR010000005.1, forward strand.
TCCAGGCAGATCTGTCCCAGCCCGAGGAACGCGAGCGGCTGTTCGGTGAGGTGGTGGCTGCCGTCGGCGCCCCGGACATCCTGGTGAACAACGCCGCGGTCACCTTCCTGCGACCCCTCGACGGGTTTCCCGAGCGGCGCGCCCGGCTGATGATGGAGATGCATGTCCTTGGCCCGTTGCACCTGTGCCAGTTGGCAATTCCCGCGATGCGCGAACGCGGGCGGGGCTGGATTCTGAACCTCACCTCGGTCGGTGGCGACTTACCGCCCGGCCCGCCGTTCTCCGAATTCGACCGAACCGCGGGCTTCGGGATTTACGGGACCGCCAAGGCGGCGCTCAACCGGCTGACGAAAAGCCTTGCCGCGGAACTGTACGACGACGGTATCGCCGTCAACGCCGCGGCTCCGTCCAATCCGGTGGCGACGCCGGGCGCGGGCACCCTCGACCTGGCCAAGGCCGACACCGAGGACATCGAGCTGATCACCGAGACCGCTTATCGGTTGTGCACGGGGGATCCGAAAACCCTGACCGGTCGCATCGCGCATACCCAGTCCTTCCTCGCCGAGGTCGGCTGGTTTCAACCGGCCGGCTGATGGTCGAGGTCGACCTCGACGAGCTGCGACGCCGGCTCGCCGCTGCCGACGTCACCGACGTCACGGCGCTGGCGGGCGGTGCGTCCAGCTTCACCTTCCGCGGCGCGCGATCCGGCAGGTCAGTGGTGATCAAGCTCGCCCCGCCGGGCGTTGAGCCGATCGCGCACCGGGATGTGCTGCGGCAGGCCCGCATCCTCAAAGCGCTTGCCGCGACCCGGGTTCCGGTTCCCGAGGTGCTGTGGGAGGAGCCGGGAGATCCACCGCTGGCCCCTCCGCTGTTCGTGATGTCGCACGTCGAAGGCGACTGCGTAGAGCCGCTGTTCGACGGCTGTCCGCCGGCACCCGAGGTCGTCGAGCGCTACCGCAACGCGTGCCGGGCGATGGCCGCCCTGCACAGGCTGTCGCCGAGCGAGCTCGGGCTGGGCGGGGAACCGGTCATCGATCCGGTCTCAGAAGTCGAGCGCTGGTGTCACACGTTGCAGACTGTCGATGCGGCACTCGTCCCCGACTGGCAGGGTGTGCGTGACTCGCTATTACGCTGCGCGCCAACCGCTATCGGGCCCAGCGTGGTGCACGGTGACTTCCGGCTGGGCAACCTGATGGCCGCCGGAGCGAGCATCAACGCGGTAATCGATTGGGAGATCTGGTCGATCGGTGATCCGCGAAGCGATGCGGGCTGGTTTCTGATCAACTGTGACCCGGACACCTATCAACGTGTTCCCGACCCGGCTGGAATCGCACCGCCGATCGCCGAGCTCGCTGAGATCTACCAGGACGAGCTGGGTTGCGAGGTCGCGGACTTGGCCTGGTTCAGCGCGCTGGCATGCTTCAAGTCGGCGGCGACGTGGTCGCTGATCGTCAAGCACAACCGCCGAAGGAAGACTCCGCGGGAGGAATGGGAAGCCATGGCGCCCGCCTTGCCGCGGTTGCTGGAGCGGGCGCGCTCAATGGTGGGCTAGGCCAGCGTTAGCGGCACTTGATAAAGATGTTCTGGCAATAGTTTCCGATGCCGTCCCAGTTTTTCTCCCGTGGGATGCCTCGGTTGGCGGGGTTCGTAAAGAACGAGGGAGCGTCGACCGTGTTGAATTGGCCGATCTCTGGGAGCATCGGCGGCTCGGGGTCGGGATTGGTATCGTCCGCCCGCGCCAGCCCGGTGCCGCCCCACAAGGCCAGGACGCTGACCGCACCGGCAACCAGTCCGCGAGCGTATGAACGAGCTTTCATCGCCGCCCTCTCTGATCGTTGCGGTGTGCCACTCCCGCAATTCTAGCGGCGCGCCTGGCTACATGGGGCAATGTCAGCGTGCCGCAGCCACATCGCGTATCAGTTACGAACGCGCAACGACTTTGCCGGGGCGACCAGCAAATGCCGCTATGCACACGGCGCGGTACTTACGGTTTCGCCCGTGGGGACAATAGCCGGGGTCGTCCGCAACGCTGCGGTCGTCACGATGTGCTTTCTGATGACGCTGACCATGGCGCCGTCCACCGCCGCCGATCCCGACGTTCAGCCCGCTGGTGCCGCTACGCCACCGAATGACGGGCTGGTGCCCTCGAATCCGCCCGAAATCGTCAATACCCCGGATGGCTGGCGATTGGGCCTTGGCGCGAAGGACGAGGCTCAGACTCCGGTCGCGCCGTTGACGACCGCGGTCTCGTCCCGCGAGTACATCGCGACCGGAACATTTGTCGGTGACCTGAGCGGGCCGGGACAGCCGCAAGGCATTCTCGAGGCGGGTTACGAGATCGGCTGTGGCATCGACATGAGCACGTCCAACGGCGTCGACCTCGGCGGCAACATGGGCATCGCCCCCGGTCTCAGCCCGACGTTTGACACCAGCGGCGTGTTGCCGCCTCTTCTGCCGTTCATCACCGTACCGGTGAACGGGTCGATCAACGTGGGGCTCAAGCCCGGCTTCGTGGTCGTGGTGCCGGTGGCGAAGAAGCAATTCAAGGGCCCCCATCCGTGGATCATGATCGCCAACTTCCACGTCAGGATCGACGGTTGTGTGGGCCAATCATTCATCCGCTCCTACGCCACGTTGACCCGGGTGACTGACCAATCCGACGTGGTGCTGTCGTACGTCGGTGTCACCAAAGCGGTCTAGCCGCGCGGGATGCCGGCTAGCTTGTCGGCGAACTTGGCCTCGGCGGCCGCACGCAGCCGCAGCAGGTGCTCGGAGGGAAACAGATCGGGCGCGGGCTCACGGTCTTTGAGCAACAGGCGAGCCAACGTCACCTTGTGCACTTCGGTCGGGCCGTCGGCAAGCCCGAGCACGAAGGACTCCACCAGATATTGCACGAACGGCATCTCATGCGTGGTGCCCAACGAACCGTGTAGCTGCAGCGCCCGCGCCGACACGTCATGCAGCACCTTCTGCATCATCGCCTTGACCGCGGAAATGTCGGCGCGCACCGCCTTGTAGTCGTTGAATTGGTCTATCTTCCAAGCGGTTTGAAGAGTCAGCAACCGAAACGCCTCGATCTCCATCCACGAGTCCGCGATCATCTCCTGCACCAGTTGCTTGTTGGAGAGCGCCTCGCCCTGGGTGTAGCGGGATACGGCCCGCTCACAGATCATGTCGAAGATCCGTCGGACCAAGCCGACGGTGCGCATCGCGTGATGAATACGCCCGCCGCCGAGGCGGGTTTGCGCCACGACGAAAGCCCCGCCGCGGGGGCCCAGCATGTGATCGGCCGGCACCCGCACGTTCTCGTAGCGGACGTAGCCTTCGCGCCCGCCGCCCGGGGGCTGATAGCCCAATCCGACGTCACGCATCACGTTGATGCCGGGGGTGTCGCCCGGGACGACGAACATCGAGTAGCGCTGGTAGGGAGGTGCGTCGGGGTCCGTCATTGCCATCACGATGATGAACGACGCCATCGAAGCAAACGACGAGAACCACTTCTCCCCGTTGATGATCCAATGATCGCCGTCAGGCACCGCGGACGTGGTGAACACCTTCGGGTCCGCGCCGCCCTGCGGCTCGGTCATCGAGAAGCAGGACACGATTCGGTTATCCAGCAGCGGTTCGAGGTAACGCGCCTTGAGCTCGGGCGTGCCGTAGTGCGCGAGGATCTCGCTGTTGCCGGAATCGGGAGCTTGGGAACCGAACACGATCGGCGCGCACTCCGAGCGGCCCAGAATCTCGTTGAGCAGGGCCAGTTTCACCTGACCGTAGCCCGGGCCACCCAGATGAGGACCGAGGTGAGTGGCCCACAGTCCGCGGTCCTTGACGATCTCCTGCAGTGGTGGGATCAGCGCTTGGCGCACCGGATCGCCCAGATCGTGCGACTCCTTAACGATCAGGTCGATGGGCTCGCACTCGGTACGAACGAAATCCTCGACCCATTCGAGTTGTTGCGCCCACTGTGGATCAGTGGAGAAATCCCACGACATCTTTCGTCCCTTCGTTCGTCAGTGCGAGTTGCTTTGCGCCACCACGCCGGCGTCGACGAGTTCGGTGACGGCGTGCTCATCGAATCCCATCTCGCGCAGCAAGGCGTGCGTGTGATCGCCCGGCAACGACGGCGGCGAGGGCGCGTCGGGCCGGGTGCGTGAGAAGCGCGGCGCCGGCGCGGGCTGGGTGATCCCGTCCACCTCGATGAAGGCATCCCGCGCGACCAGGTGCGGATGCCGCGGTGCCTCCGACAGTGAAAGTACCGGTGTCGCACAGCATCCAGGGGAGTCGAGGAGTCGTTCCCACTCGGCGCGAGACTTTGTGGCGAAGCGTGCGGCCAACACAGCGCGGTGCGCGGCCCAGGCGGCCGGCTCGTCGCTGTCCTGAGGAACGTCGACGCCAAGGCGATCACAGAGTTCGGCGTAAAACTTGGGTTCCATTGCGCCTACGGCGATGTGGTGTCCGTCCGCGGTGGCGTACGCGCCGTAGAAGTGCGCGGCACCGTCGAGCAGGTTGTCCTGGCGGCGGTCGCGCCAGGTGCCCGCCGGCACCATCCCGAAGTACGGGGCCAGCAGGGTGGCGACACCGTCTACCATGGCGACGTCGAGCACCTGACCCTCACCCGAGTCGCGGGCCTCCAGAATCGCGCTGAGCAGGCCGACCGCCAGAAGCATTCCGCCGCCGCCGTAGTCACCGACCAAATTGAGTGGCGGAATCGGTGATTCGGCGGTGCCGATGCCGTGCAGGGCGCCCGCGAGCGCGAGGTAGTTGATGTCGTGGCCGGCATGGCCGGCCAGCGGTCCGTCCTGGCCATAGCCGGTCATGCGGGCGTACACCAGACGCGGATTCTGGTTTCGCAGCGCGTCCGGGCCGATGCCCAGCCGCTCTGCCACACCCGGTCGGTACACGTCGACGAAGGCGTCGGCGTCGGCGACCAGCCGGTGCACGAGGTCCCTGCCGCGCGGATCCTTCACGTCGGCGGCAAGCGACCGCTGGCTGCGCCGGACCGTGTAGTCGATGGGAGGTGGACCGTCGACGCCCGCAACAGGGTCGACGCGGACCACGTCTGCGCCCAAGTCTCCCAACAACATCCCGCAGAATGGGGCGGGCCCCAGGCCGCCCATCATCACGATGCGAACGCCATTGAGCGGACCGCTCACTGGATCTGTCCCGAAGCCCACTTTTGCCGGCGCGCGGCCGCTTCCTCGGTGGCGTGCGAGATCACCTGATTGCGGTTCTCCAATTCCAGCGCCGAGGAGAGGCTCGCCGCGTCGGTGTTGACCTGCAGCGCGCGCTTGGTCAGCTGCACGCCCAGCGGCGAATGGCCTGCGATCAGCGACGCCAACTCGAGTGCACGGTCGGTCAGCCGATCCGGCTCGACGAGCTCGCTGATCAGACCGCGCCGATCGGCTTCGGCCGCCGACACCGTGCGGCCGGTGAGCATCCAGTCGGCGGCGACACTGGTCCCGACGATGCGGGGGAGGTGATAGCTCATGCCCATCTCGGCGCCCGACAACCCGAGCAGGATTGCGGCATTGCCGAATGATGCTGCCGTCGAACAGATACGGATGTCGCAGGCAAGGCACAGCGCGAATCCAGCGCCGACGCATGGGCCGTTGACGGCGGCGACGACGGGTGCGGGCAGCGCGCGAAGAGCCTCCGCCAGTGCGGCCATCCTCTCCTGAAACCGCATCCGGTCCAGTGCCGGCGCGGTGGCCTCGAGCATGCCGGGCCCGAAGTCGCGCATGTCGATTCCGGCGCAAAAGCCCCGACCGGTGCCCGTGAGAACGACGGCGCGCGCCGAGCCGTCGTCGGTTAAATCTTTCAGTACCTCGGTCAATTCGGTTTGCATGGCCGCGTTGATAGCGTTGAGCCGCTCGGGGCGGTTCAGGCGCAGGACAACGACGCCGTCACGCGGCCGGTCGAGGTCGAGCGTGCTCGGCATCGTTACACCCGCTCGATGATCGTCGCGGTACCCATGCCGCCACCGGTGCACATCGTCACCAGTCCTGTCGTCAGATCGCGACGTTCGAGCTCATCGAGGATGGTTCCGATCAGCATCGCGCCGGTGGCACCGATCGGGTGGCCCAGGGCAATCGCGCCGCCGTTGACATTGACCCGGTCGGGATCGATGTCGAGGTCGCGGATCGTCTTGAGCGGCACGGCGGCGAAGGCTTCGTTGATCTCCCACAGGTCGATGTCGGCCACGGTCATGCCGGCTCGCTGCAGGCAGCGCTGCGCCGCCGGACCGGGTGCGGTGAGCATGATGATCGGCTCGCTGCCGATCGCGGCGGCGGCCCTGATCTGTGCGCGCGGCTCTACACCGTTGGCCTGCGCCCAATTCGGTGATGCGAGCAACACGGCTGCCGCACCGTCGACCACCCCGGAGGAATTGCCCGCGTGGTGGACGTGGTCGATGTGGTCGATGCCGGGGTAGCGCTCAAGGCAGATCTCGTCGAAGGTGCGGTGTTCGCCGTCGGCACATGCCGCACTCATCGTCGCGAACGCCGGCCGCAGCCGCGCCAGCGTCTCGGCCGACGACCCGGGGCGCGGGTGCTCGTCCCGGGTCAATGCGCCGTCGGGCGTGGCCACCTGCACCAGGGAGCGATCGAATCTTCCCTCATCGATGGCCGCGGCGGCCCGATGCTGGCTTTGCACCGCGTAGGTGTCGACGACCTCGCGGGTGAAACCCTCGAGCGTCGCGATGAGATCAGCCGAAATGCCCTGCGGTACCGTCGGATAAAGCGCACGGAAGTCCGCGTTGTTGCCGTCGATCGTCGGCACTCCGGCCGTGACGTCCCAGCGGGACATCGATTCGACTCCGCCGGCAATCATCAGATCCGCACTGCCCGCGCCGATCGAGGACGCCGCAACGGTGACGGCTTGCTGACCCGATCCGCAGAACCGGTTCAGCGTCATCCCCGGCACGGTTTCGGGCCAGCCGGCCAGCAGAACCGACAGGCGCGCGATGTCGTCGCCGTGGTCACCGGACAAGATGCCGTTGCCGGCGATCACGTCATCGACGTCCGCGGGCTCGAAGCCGGTGCGCGTGGCCAGCGCCGTGAGGCAGGTGGCGAACAATGTCTGCGGATGTACTTTGTGCAGTCCGCCGTCCGGGCGGCCTCGCCCACGGGGCGTGCGTACCGCGTCAACAATCCAGGCGTCGATGTCAGGCTCCCGTTCGGCGCCGACCGGCGGTCGGCATTGTCGTCATGGTGATCTCCGTTGATCATCAGTGATCGTAATTCGTCTCTCGGGATTGGAGAACAATCTTCTCCGAATTGGCGAAGCCATTCTCGCGTGGCCCGGACAGGCCAGATCTGGCGCGTGCGGACCGTCCGCCGTACGCGACCGCTGCCGATACTGGCGCTTATGCACATCGCGGTCGACTACCACCTGTGTGAGGGACACGGTCAGTGCCTGCTGGCCGCTCCAGACGTATTCGACATCCCTGACGGTGCCGAACAAGTGGTGGTGCTCGAGCCGGACCCGCCCGAGGCCGATCGCGACCGCCTGATCCGGGCCGCCGCGATGTGTCCCACACAAGCGATCCGAATCGTCAACTGAGCCGGTCAGTTTCGGCAAGGTCATCCAGCAACCGGTAGCGTCCGGCCAACGCGGCAGCGGCAATGCGGTTGCTGACCCCGAGTTTGTGCAGCAACGCGGCCACCATACGTTTGGCGGTGCGCTCCGACACCACCATCCGGCGCGCGATGTCGCCGGTCTCCATGCCGGTCGCCAACAGCGTCCACACCCGAAGGTCCTGGGCGGACAGACTGTCCAGCAGCTCGGACGGCGGCTTACGGATATTGCTCAGCAGAGCGTCGAGCAGCGAACCATCGATGACCCGCAACCCTTCGGCGATCGTCCACAGTGGGCCGGCCAGTGCTTCGGGGCGTGCGGTTTTGGGCAGGAAGCCGTCGGCACCCGCCCGCAACGCCTCTTCGGCCAGCCTCAGATCGTCCGTTCCCGACAGCGCCAGGATGCGAGTCGTCGGGTGGCGCGATTTGATGTGCCGGATGGCGGCCACCCCGCCCAGCGGTGGCATCGACAGGTCGACGATCGCGACGTCGGCATCGCAGCGGGCCACCAGATCGGCGGCCTCTTCGACGTATGCCGTCTGACCGCCGACGCTGAACAATTCGCCCCACTCGCGGGTGAGCAGCAGGGCTAGGCCCTGTGCGAACAGCTCGTGGTCGTCCACGATCACCACGACATACGGCGAGCGGGTCATTGCCGCGATGCTAGCCCCAACTCTATGGTCAGCCAGGTGAGACCGCTCGATCAGCTCAGGACCACAGTGGACTTCGACGGCGAGGACTACGGGCTGGGTCGGACCGTCGTCGCGGTACGGGTCGCCGTTGTCATCTCGATCGGTGTGCTGCTGGCGATCGGGCCGCACTGGGTCCGTCAGCACACCGCGACCACGGTGGCCGTTCTCGCCGCCGCGATGGTCTACGCGGCCGTCGTGATGGCCTATCCGCAGCTGGAAGTTCGGCGCACTCGGTACTCGTGGCTGGTCACCGGGTTCGACTCGGCATTCACGCTGGCGCTCATCGCGCTGAGCGGAGGGGTCTACAGCCCGGTGGTCGCAGTGTTGGCCCTGGCGGTCATCGCGTCGGCGGCGCGGCTGTCCTTCAGCGAAACCTTGCTCGTCGCTGTCCTCCTGGGCGCCGCCTACATTCCCCTCGCGCTGACAACCTCGCCGAAGCTTCCGGTCACCGCGGCTCCTGCGCTACAGGCCGGCTGGTCGGCGCTGTATTTGCTGTTCGTCGCGATCATCACCGCGGGGCTGTCCGCGCTCGCCGAACGCGAACACCGCTCCCGGCTGCGGGCGCTGTTCGAGGCGGAGGCCGAACACGCCGCCGCCGAGGAGGAACGCGATCTGAGGGCACGCCTGCTGCGGTCCTACCAGTCGCAACAGGATGGACTGCAGGTGTTGGTGCACGAATTCCGCACCCCGGTCACATCTTTGGAGGCGCTGACAGAGGCGCTGACTTCGACAGATCCAATGTCGCAGGTCGACCGGGACACCAGTCTGCAGCTGGTGGCCCGGCACGTGCGTCACCTGGCCGACATGCTCGATGCCTTGTCCGACGTCGCGCTGAGTCGCCGCCCGACATTCTCAGCGGGTCGGGTTCGCCGTGTTGACGTGGCCGACCTCGTTGTCGCCGCCGCCGACGCGGTCGGCCTGGCGGCGCCGCGGTTGCGGCTGAGTGTCAGCGGCGACGTCGACGCCGCGGCCGTGAACGCCCAGGGGTTGCGCCGGGTGGCGACAAATCTTCTGGAGAATGCCTCCCGGCATGGCCGAGGCGAACCCGTCGACGTCACCTGCTCGCGCGACGGCGACGTGTTGGTCCTCGCGGTGCTCGACCGGGGCCCGGGGATTCCTGCCGAGAGCCTCGGCGAGCTCACCACCAAGTACGTCAGCGTCGGCGGGCAGCGCGGCACCGCGGGGTTGGGTTTGTGGATCGTCCAGCAGATTGCCGAAGCGATGGGCGGCCGGGTCGACTTCGCCGCGCGCGACGGTGGCGGCCTAGTCGCCACCTTCCGCGCGCCAATCGGCTGACCGGCCGGCTGGCCGCGTTGGCCCGTGCAGGCCAGTGATTGGCACCTGCGCCTGTGCCGCACCGCCGCCGCGCTGACGAGCATGGGTGCGATGCCGCGGTGACCTGTACCACATCACCCGGCCAGAAAGGGACTCCAGATGACCGCACCCACGACCGCGCCCACCCACAAGGACATCGATCTGAGCGCCCGCGCGTTCTGGGCCAAGCCCCCGGAAGCGCGCGATGCGGCGTTCGCCGTCCTGCGCGCGGAGAACCCCGTCCCGTGGAGTCGGCCCGCGGAGTCGGATCTGCTGCCTCCCGAGCTCAACACCAGGGGGTTCTGGTCGCTGACCAAACAGGACGACATCCGGATGGCCAGCCGCCACCCGGAGATTTTCTCCTCCGCACAGGGCATCACGATGGAGGACTTCGCCCCCGAGGCGGTGGAGATCGCGCAGTCGTTCATTGCCATGGACGCCCCGCGGCACACCCAGCTGCGCGGGATCACGACGGAAGCCTTCAAGCCCAAGAACGTGCGCCGCTTGGAAGGCTGGATCCGCGGGCACGCCCACGACCTGGTCAGCGAAATGGCGCACCTCGGTGAAGGGGACTTCGTCCAACTGGTGTCGGTCAAGCTGCCCGGACGCATCTTCGGCAGCTTCTTCGGGCTGCCCGAGGGCGAACTGCGTGACAAGGCCGTGACGGCCGCCCAGCGGCTGGTGGGCTGGACGGACCCGAACATCCGCGGCGAGCAGAGCGAACTCGAACTGTTCATGGGCGCCGTGATGGACCTGCACGAGGTGGCAACGGTGTTGATTCCCGAGCGGCGGGCCAACCCCGGTGACGACCTGATGACCTGGATGGTGCAGGCCGAGTTCGACGGCAAGAAGATGACCGACGACGAACTGAAGGCGTTCTTCGTGCTGATGGGTGTCGCGTCCAACGACACCACGCGGCACGCTTCGGCCCATGCCATCGCCGCACTCTCGAAGTTCCCCGACCAGCGCGCGCTGCTCGCCGAGGACGTAGAGGGCCGGGTCGGCACCGCCGTCGAGGAGGTGCTGCGCTGGGGATCGCCGTTGCTGCACATGCGCCGCACCGCCACCCAGGACATCACCGTGCGCGACTCGCATATCAAGGCCGGCGACAAGGTCGTGCTGTGGTACTACTCGGGCAACCGGGACGAGGATGTCTTCGACGAGCCGCATACATTCAACATCCTGCGAAACCCGAACCCGCACATCGCCTTCGGTGGGGGCGGCCCGCACTTCTGCCTCGGTGCGGCGCTGGCGCGCACGATGCTCAAGGCGTTGCTTACCGAGGTGTACACGCGCATTCCGGACATCTCGGCGCCGGAACCCCACTACGCCCTCGCCAACTTCATCAACGGCGTCAACAGCCTGCCGGCGACCTGGACGCCCGAGAAGCGCTGAAGGTAAGGAACATTCGATGAAAACCAAAGCAGCGGTGCTGTGGGGGCTGCACCAGAAGTGGGAGGTCGAAGAGGTCGACCTAGACGGGCCCAAGCAGAACGAGGTCCTGGTCAAGGTGGCCGCCGCCGGGCTGTGCCACTCCGATGACCACCTGATCACCGGCGACATGCCGATGCAGCTACCGGTGGTCGGCGGGCATGAGGGCGCCGGCGTCGTCGTCGATGTCGGCCCGGGTGTCACCGAAGTCGCCCAAGGCGATTCGGTGGCGCTGAGTTTCATTCCGGCCTGTGGTCGCTGTGAACCGTGTTCGCGCGGCATGAGCAACCTGTGCGTGCTCGGTGCCGCCATCATCGCAGGACCGCAACTCGACGGCACCTTCCGGTTCCACGCGAAAGGCCAAGGGCTGGGCCAAATGTGCGTGCTCGGAACGTTCTCCGAATACACGGTGGTGCCACTGGCCTCGGTGATCAAGGTGGATCCGTCCACGGCGCTGGACACCGCTGCCCTGGTTGGGTGCGGAGTCACTACCGGCTACGGAAGCATGGTGCGCACCGGCGAAGCGCGAGACGGCGACACCGTGGTGGTCATGGGTGTGGGCGGGATTGGCATGAACGCCGTGCAGGGGGCCCGGATCGCGGGCGCACGCGTCATCGTCGCGCTCGATCCCGTCGAGTACAAACGGTGCCGTTCTCTCGAGTTCGGGGCCACCCACACCGCGGCGACGGTCGCGGAGGCCCAAGCCCTGATCAACGAGCTCACGCGTGGCCAGCTGGCCGATGTCTGCGTGGTCAGCACCGACTCGGCCGAGGGTGCGTACGTGGCGCAGGCGCTGAGCCTGGTCGGCAAGCGCGGCAGGGTGGTGATGACGGCGATCCCGCACCCGACCGATACCTGCGTCGACATGTCGCTGTTCGATTTGACGTTGTACGAAAAGCAGGTTCGCGGATCGCTTTTCGGGTCCTCGAATCCTCGGCATGACATCCCTCGCATGCTCGACCTGTACCGCGCCGGAGCGCTCAAGCTCGACGAGCTCGTCACCCGCGAGTACACCCTCGAGGAGATCAACCAAGGCTATGACGACATGCATGCCGGCGTGAATCTGCGCGGTCTGATTCGCTTCTGAACCATTCCCATGCTGCTGCGAGACGGGATTGCCCGCCCCGGCCGGCCGTTCAGTCGAAGTTGGTACTGCCGGACAGCTGTTCCCATTTCGCGATCTCGCTCCCGCGGGCGTCGGCGGTATAGCGATACAGGGCCAGCGCGTCGGGGCCCAGCAGCAGGAACGCGGGCGGCTCGCTCGATTCGACGGCGGTGACGATCGCGGCGCCGGCCTTGGCGGGATCGCCGGCCTGATTGCCATGCATGGTGTCGTTTTCCTTGCGACGCTGTCCTGCGGTGCCCGCGTAGTCGCCGATCGCAGTGGCTGCTTGGACCAGCGAGCGCCCGGCGAAGTCGGTGCGAAATGCGCCCGGCTCGACAACGGTCACCGAGATGCCGAGCGGGGCCAACTCGCCGCGAAGCGCGCCACTCATCCCTTCGATGGCGGCTTTGGCCGCGGCGTAGTAGCCGGACCCCACCGGAGTCACCGTTGCGCCGATTGAGGAGATGTTCACGATCGCGCCGCTGCGGCGCTCCCGCATGCCGGGCAGGACCGCCTTGATCATGGCGACGGCGCCGAAGAAGTGCGTCTCGAACAGGGTGCGGACTTCCGCGTCGTCACCTTCCTCGACCGCGGCGCGATAGCCGTAGCCGGCATTGTTGACCAGCACATCGACGCCGCCGAACCGCTCCTGGGCCTGCTGGATGGCCGCGCCGATCTGATCGGGGTTGGTGACGTCCAGCGCGACGGGCAGCACCCGATCGGGTGCTGCGTCGGCGAGATCCGCGACCTTCGCGACGTCGCGCGCGGTGACGACGGCATTGTGGCCGGCCCCGATCACAGCGTCGGCGAGCGCACGGCCGAGTCCGGTTGAGCAGCCGGTGATGAGCCAGGTGGGCATCGCGGGTCCTTCTTCCATTCGGGACGGTTTCAAACTCGACATTGCGCCCGACGGCTATGCGGAGACGCACCGCTCCAGGCGGAAGGTGCGCATGAAACCGCCCGGTTGCGTCGTGAGCGTCACCTCCACAGCACCGCTGGGCGCAACGACGTAGCGCTCTTCGACATCCGGTCCGTCCGTCCACCGGCCGACCGGCTGGCGCCCGAGGTCGTCGCGGTCGTAGAGGGCGGGGTCGAAGGGGAACAGGACCGGATCGTAGGGGGTCACGTCGCCGTCGGGGCGGCCGTTGACGAGGCGGCTGCATTCCACGAAGCGGAAGTGCCCGATGTTGTGCGCCGCTCGGTACGTCCGCCGGACGATGAGCGGAGTGTCCTCGTCGCCGGGCAGTGAGACGTCCTTGCGCACGATCGGATCGAAGACGACGCCGGCGCCCGCCTCGGCCTCGCGGAAGACGCCGAAGTGGCGCGAAAAGCGTTCGGACAAACCGAAACCGGACTCTTTGTCGAGGAAGACGGCCAGACCGATGGCCGTGGCGGCAAAGGGGTGCGGCGAGCGTTTGACGCGCTTCTCACCGAAGGTGGTGCGCAGCATCCGCGAGACGAGGGGAAAGCCGCCGGCCCCGCCCACCACGTAGATGCCGGCGACCTCGGACCACGCCACATCCCTGCTGCCGTCGTGCAGGATCCGGCTGAGGAGATCGATCGTGGGTTGGACGAGCGGCGCACATGCCGAGTAGATGTCGTCGATGCCGCAAGCGAAGGGCGGGCGATCGACCCCGTCATCGATCCCCGTCAGGTCCACCAGGAAGCGGCGCGTCTGTGGCCCGACGGCCTCCTTGCGAACCGCGCACTCCTCCCGAAGAAGTTCAAGCGCGGCGTCATCCACGTCGCGCAGTTTCGCGCCGTCGGAGACGAGTTGCACAATCGCCTCGTCGAAATCGTCACCGCCCAGGCGCTGGATGCCCTCGCTGATCACGACCTCGTTCGAGTGCCCGGTCATCTTGAGTAGCGACGCGTCGAAGGTGCCGCCGCCGAGGTCGTAGATCAGGACGTACTCACGTTTGGCGGTGATGGTGGAGCGATAGCGATGGGCGTATTCGAGGCTCGCGGCGGAAGGTTCGTTCAGCAGCGCGACGACGTGAAATCCCGCCGCCACGAAGGCGTCCAGCGTCAGCAGGCGCTGCGCGCTGGAGGCATTGGCGGGCACGCTGATGGCCGCCTCGACGGCGTCGCCCGGCGTCAGGCAACCATTCGAGCGCTGCAGAAGATCGCTCTTCAGCTGAGCCAGAAAGCCGGTGAGAAGTTCGGTCAATCGATAGCTGCGGCCGGCCAACGTCACCTCGGTTTGCGGTCCGGCGTCGTTGAGCAGACGTTTGATCGATCGCAACACCGACCACTGGCGGTCGTGGCGGACGGCGGCGGCGTCCACCCCGAATCGCAGCTCCCCTGCGGCGTTGGCGGCGATGAGCGAAGGCCAGGCATCGACGCCGTCGAACGAGACGACCGGGTAGTTACCCCGGTCGACGAGTGCGACGACAGTGTGCGTGGTGCCGAAGTCGATACCGACTCTCATTCCGCACAATCTTAGGGCGGTGCAGCGAACTTCGGGACTCTAGGCTTATCCGGCGTGGCGCTCGCCGGACAGTGCCGCCTGCGGCGTGTCCCATTGCCGTTGCACCTCCCGCTCCGCGGCGGTGGCAATCAGGCCTGAGGGCGCGAACATCCTCGACGGTACCGGGTCGTCCTCGGTCAGCGGCCTGCCGCCACCGCGAATTGTCCTGAGCGCAACCATAATTCCGGCGGCCAGCACGATGATCACCACGAGCGCGAAGAGAATCGACAGCGTGCCTTGGATGAAGGTGTTCCTGATGACCGCGTCGAGCTGGTGTGCATTCTTCGCCGAGCCGAAGGCGGTCCTGCCCGCGTCCTTGGCGGCCGAATACTGAAAATGTTGCGACCAGTAGCCGATCGCCGGATCCGCCGAGAAGATCTTCTGCCACGAAGCGGTCAGCGTGACCGTCAAATCCCACAGCAGCGGGACACCCGGAATCCACACCCACTTCAGCAGTGCCTTCTTGATCACGATCACGGTGATCACGGTCAGCGCGATCGCCGCGAGCAGCTGGTTGGCGATACCGAACAGCGGGAACAGCGTGTTGATGCCACCGAGCGGATCCGTCACGCCCATCAGCAGGATGCCGCCCCACGCCGCGACCACGGCCAGGCTGCAGCCCCAGACGCCCGGTCGCCAACTCGGATTTTGCAGCTTGGCCAGCGGACCGCCCAGGTTGCCCAGTGCGTCCGACAGCATGAAACGCGCGACCCGGGTGCCCGCGTCGACGGCGGTCAGGATGAACAGCGCCTCGAACATGATCGCGAAGTGGTACCAGAACGCCTTGAGACCGGCGCCGCCGAAGGCCCGGTTCAACACCTCTGACATGCCCACCGCCAGCGTCGGCGCTCCGCCGGTGCGCGACACGATCGACTTTTCGCCGACGCCGGCGGCGGCTTGATTGAGTTGGTCCGCGGTTGCCGGGGCGCCCGGCAAGCCGAGCCCGTTGACGTAGTGCGCTGCGGTGGCCGCGGTGCCGCCGGTCTGTGCGGCCGGGGCGTTGAGCGCGAAGTACACGTGCTGATCGAGGATCGCCGCGCTGATCAATGCCATGACGGCGACGAACGATTCGGTGAGCATGCCGCCGTAGCCGATGAAGCGCATCTGGCTTTCCTTCTCCAGCAGCTTCGGCGTCGTCCCCGACGCGATCAGCGCGTGGAATCCGGACAGCGCGCCGCACGCGATGGTGATGAACAGAAAGGGGAACAGCGAGCCGGGGAACACCGGCCCGTCGCCGCTGTGGGCGAACCGCGAGACGGCGGGCGCCTGGATGACCGGGTGCGCGATGAAGATGCCGAGCGCCAGCAGCGCGATGGCGCCGACCTTCATGAACGTCGACAGGTAATCGCGCGGCGCCAGCAGCAACCACACCGGCAGCGCCGAGGCCACGAAGCCATAGATGATGATCAACCACGAGACCGTGACCGCGGACAGGTTCAACCAGGATGCGCCCCAAGAGGTTTCGCTGACCCAATTGCCGGAGGCCACGGCGAGCATCAGCAATGCGAAACCGATGAGCGAGACTTCGCCCACCCGCCCGGGACGCAGGAACCGTAGATAGCAGCCCATGAAGACAGCGATCGGGATGGTCATCGCGATGGAGAACACGCCCCACGGGCTCTGGGCGAGTCCCCGCACCACCACCAGCGCCAGCACCGCGATGATGATCACCATGATGACGAGGACGCCGACGATCGCGGCGGCGCCGCCGGTGGCGCCGAGCTCGTCGCGGGCCATCTGGCCCAGCGAACGGCCCCGCCGCCGGGTGGAGATCCACAGCACCAAATAGTCCTGCACTGCGCCGGCGAATACCGCGCCGAAGATGATCCAGATGCTGCAGGGCAGATAGCCCATCTGGGTGGCCAGCACCGGACCGACCAGTGGTCCCGCCCCGGCGATCGCGGCGAAATGATGGCCGAACAGCACCCGCCGGTCGGTCGGCACGTAGTCGGCGCCGTCGTCGAGAATCTCGGCGGGTGTGGCGTGGTCGTCGCGCGGGCGAACGACCTTCATCTCGATCAACCGGGCATAGAACCGAAACCCGATGACGTATGTGCAGATCGCGGCGACCACCAACCACACGGCGTTCACCGTCTCGCCGCGCACGAACGCGATCATGGCCCAGGCGATCGCGCCGAGCAGCGCGATGATTCCGAAGACGACCTTGTGCCGGACGCTGATGGGGGAGCGGTCGATGATCGCGACGGGCGGCAAGTCGTCGTCGGTGCGGATGTAGCTGACGCCTTTGTCATGCACAGTCACGGTCAAACCCTACGACGACGAGCAGCTCGTCGCCCGGCGGAATCAGTACAGCGCACGGACGTTGTCGATGGTGTCGGATTCGGCCGGACTCTTGTCGTCGCGGTAGCGCACGACTCGGGCGAACCGCAGCGCCAGCCCGCCCGGGTAGCGCGTCGATTTCTGCACACCGTCGAGCGCGATTTCGACGACCTGCTCGGGGCGCAATTGCACGACATAGCCGTCCATCGATCCGACGGCGAGTTCGCTGAACCTCGCGGTCTGCCACTGCAGCATGGCGTCGGTCATGCCCTTGAAAGTCTTTCCCACCATGATGAATTCGCCGGTCGCCGGATCACGTGCGCCCAGGTGGATGTTGGACAGTTTGCCGCGTCGGCGTCCCGAACCCCATTCGACGGCGAGCACCACAAGGTCGAGCGTGTGGACCGGCTTGACCTTGAGCCAGCCCGCCCCGCGACGGCCGGCCTGGTACGGCGCCTCCGGCGCCTTTGCCATCACTCCCTCGTGGCCGGCGTCCAGCGTCGCCTCCAGGAAGGACGCGGCGGCGCCGGGGTCCGACGTGGTCAACCGATCGACCCGGTGCCGGGGCGGCACCAGCGCGTCCAGGGCGGCCAGCCGCTCGGTGGTCGGCGCGTCCAGCAGGTCGACGCCGTCGTAGTGCAGGATGTCGAAAAAGAACACCGAAAGCGGTTGCGCCGCTTGGGCTCCCGCATTTTTCGAGGCCACGTCGACCGATCGGCCGAACCGGGATGCGGTGACTTGGAAGCGGTGCGGCCGGTTGTCGGGCCGCAGCGCGATCGCCTCGCCGTCGGCGATGAGATCGTTGACGGGCAGCGCCAGCGTCGCCTCCACCACCTCGGGCAGCCGGGCGGTGACGTCGTCCAGGCTTCGCGTATAGACGGTGACCGCGTCTTGGGCGCGGTGGATCTGCACTCGTGCACCGTCCAGCTTTGCCTCGAAGATCGTTGTGCCGCCGTGGCGTTCGAGGGCGTCGGCCACGCTGGTCGCTGTCTGAGCCAGCATTGGGCCGACCGGCTGGCCCACCCGCAGCGTGAACGCCTGCAGCGCCACCGCTCCACCGGACAGGGCGGCTGCGGCGACCGCGGGCAGATCGCCGCCCAGCATCGCCGCGCGCTGTACCGCGGCGGCCGCGATGTCGGCGGCCTTGGCCACCGCGTCGGACATGATCCCGGCCAGTGCGCCCTGACGCAGTTCGCCGGAGAGCAGCCGCACCAGAAACGTCTGCTCGGATTCGGTGGCGGCGGCCAACAGCGTCGCGAGGAGTTCGGCCCGACGCGCCTGCGATCCCTTGCCCGCGACGGCGCCGATCTCGGTGAAGGTGGCGTGCACGCCGGTAACGGTGAGCTCCGGCGCCGAAGCCGGCGGCGGTCGCGACCGCAACGACGCCCAGCCGACGCCGATCTGGCGCTGGGGCAGCTCGCCGGAGAGCCACGACACGACGATCGCGACCAATTCCGGGTCCGGTGCGGCGCGGGTCAGCAGGTCGGCGATGCGCGCGACCTTGGTCAACCGTGACGGCGTGGCGCCGACGTCAACCGATGTCGCTACCACCTCGAGAAGGAGCACGATCGCCAGCTTGGCATCCCTCGGTGACAACCCGCTGCGGCGGACACGCTAGCGTTCCTACGTAACGTTACAGATTGCACAGGATCTGACAACCCAAAAAGGAGAGGCCGGATGGAGATCAATGGGAAGAAGGCCGTCGTCATCGGCGGTGCGTCGGGGATGGGTCGTGCCACCGCCGAACTGCTCACCGAACGTGGTGCGAGTGTTGCCATCTTCGACCGCGAGGGTTCCGACGGCAAAGCGGTGGCCGAGAGCATCGGCGGCGCGTTCTACCCGGTCGACGTCACGGACTTCAAGGGAACTGAGGAGACGTTGCAGACCGCGGTCGACAAGCTGGGCGGCCTGCACGTGGTGGTCACCACCGCGGGCGGCGGCATAGCCAAGCGCACGCTGACCAAGTCGGGCCCGCACGACCTCGAATCCTTCCAATCCGTGATCGATCTCAACCTCATCGCCACCTTCAACATCAGCCGGCTGGCCGCCGCGCACATGGCCAAGAACGAGCCCGAAGACGAAGAGCGCGGCGTCATCATCAACACCGCTTCGATCGCCGCCTTCGAAGGCCAGATCGGACAGGTCGCCTACACCGCCGCCAAGGCGGCGATCGCGGGCATGTGCCTGACGATGGCGCGCGACTTGGGATCGATGGGCATCCGCGTGCTGGCAATCGCGCCGAGCCTGTTCCTCACCGGCCTGACGTCGATGGTTCCCGACGAGATGGCGGCGACGCTGACCCGCGACGCGGCCTTCCCCAAGCGGATGGGACGGCCCGAGGAGTACGCGAAGCTGGCGGTGGCCATCGTCGACAACCCGATGCTCAACGGCCAGTGCCTGCGGCTGGACGCCGGACAGCGCTTCGCGCCCAAGTAGAGACCCCCGCTGGGGGCCTGTCCGCAAATAAGTACACTCTTTAGGCAGCCGCCCCGCTCCCCCTCGGAGCGGGGTAGGCCAACCACCCGACGACGGTGCGGGGAGGGTACTGGCGCGAGGAGGTCCCCCATGGGTATCGCACTTACCGACGACCATCGCGAGCTCGCTGAGGTCGCTCGCGCATTCCTGACTTCGCAGAAGGCGCGCGCAGCGGCGCGAGCCCTGCTGGACAGCCCCGAAGAGGGCCGGCCCACCTTCTGGCCCGACATCGTCGAACTCGGCTGGCTTGGCCTGCACGTCGACGAGGAACACGGCGGCTCCGGCTACGGGTTGCCCGAACTCGTAGTGGTGATCGAAGAGCTCGGCCGTGCGGTCGCCCCGGGTCCGTTCGTCCCGACGGTGATCGCGTCGGCACTGATCGCCAAAGACGGCACGGCCGAACAGAAGTCGCGGTTGCTACCCGGCCTGATCGACGGCACCGTCACGGCGGGGATCGGCCTGGGCAGCGAAGTACAGGTCAAAGACGGCCCGAACGGTCGGACAGCCGACGGCGACGCCGGAGTCGTGTTGGGGGCCGGGCTCGCCGAGCTGCTGCTCATCGCCGCCGGCGACGACGTTCTGCTGCTGGACCGCGGCCGCGCCGGTGTGGCGGTCGACGTGCCCGAGAACCTCGACCCGACTCGGCGTTCCGGGCGGGTTCGCCTGGACAACGTCAGCGTCAGTGCCGACGACATCGTTGCGGGCGGCCGGGAATCGGCGCTGGCCCGGGCGCGGACGTTGCTGGCCGCCGAGGCGGTGGGCGGATCATCCGACTGCGTCGACGCCGCCGTCGACTACGCGAAGGTGCGCCAGCAATTCGGCCGGACGATCGCCACTTTCCAGGCGGTGAAGCACCATTGCGCGAACATGCTCGTTGCCGTGGAGTCGGCGACGGCCGCGGTATGGGACGCCTCGCGTGCGGCGGCGGAGGACGAGGAACAGTTCCGCCTCGTCGCGGCAGTCGCTGCGGCGCTGGCACTTCCGGCGTATGCCCGCAATGCCGAGCTCAACATTCAGGTGCACGGCGGCATCGGCTTCACCTGGGAGCATGACGCGCATCTGCATCTGCGCCGGGCGCTGGTGACTTCGGCGCTCTTCGGCGGCGACACGCCGGCCCGGGATGTGTTCGAGCGCACCGCGGCGGGCGCCGTCCGGGAAAACAGCCTGGACCTGCCTCCCGAGGCTGAGGAACTACGAACCCGGATCCATGCCGACGCCGCCGAGCTCGCCGCCCTCGACAAGCAGGCACAACGCGACAAGCTGATCGCGACCGGCTATGTGATGCCGCACTGGCCCAAACCGTGGGGCCTGGCCGCCGACGCGGTGGAGCAGCTGGTGATCGAGGAAGAGTTTCGCACGGCCGGGATCAAGCGCCCGGACTACGGCATCACCGGATGGGTGATCCTGACCCTGATCCAGCACGGAACCGACTGGCAGATCGAAAGATTCGTCGAGAAGGCGTTGCGCAAAGACGAGATCTGGTGCCAGCTCTTCTCCGAACCCGAGGCGGGGTCGGATGCGGCGTCCATCAAGACCAAGGCCACTCGGGTCGACGGTGGCTGGAAGATCAACGGCCAAAAGGTGTGGACCAGTGGGGCGCACTACTGCGCGCGCGGCCTGGCCACCGTGCGCACCGACCCGGCAGCGAAAAAGCACGCCGGCATCACCACGGTGATCGTCGACATGAAGGCGCCCGAGGTCGAGGTGCGGCCGCTGCGGCAGATCACCGGCGGCTCGGACTTCAACGAGGTGTTCTTCAACGACCTGTTCGTTCCCGACGAAGATGTTGTCGGGGCGCCGAACTCGGGCTGGACGGTCGCGCGAGCAACGCTGGGCAACGAGCGGGTCAGCATCGGCGGCAGCGGATCGTTCTACGAGGGGTTGGCTACTGCGCTGGTAGAACTGGCCCGGCAGCACTCAGATCGGTTGGCGGGCGCGGATATTCGGGTCGGGACCTACCTTGCCAATGAAACGGCCCTGCGGTTGCTCAACCTGCGCCGGGTCGCACGCAGCGTCGAAGGTGCGGGCCCGGGGCCGGAAGGCAACGTCACCAAGCTGAAGCTGGCCGAGCACATGGTGGAGGGCGCCGCGATCATGGCCGCCCTGACCGGGCCCGAGGTCGCGCTGGTCGACGGCGCCGGCGCGGCGCCGGGCCGGCTGATCATGGGCGCGCGCGGCATGGCGATCGCCGGTGGTACCTCGGAAGTCACCCGGAACCAGATCGCCGAGCGAATTCTCGGCATGCCGCGTGACCCGCTGATCAACTAGGGGGCCGTCAGGAGGGCGCGAACAACGGCGCGCCGCCGGCGCCCTTCTCGGGGCGAATGCTGACCGCCATCCCGCACGTCACCGAATCCGGTTCGCAGTCAACGATATTAGCTGCCACGCGCAGCCCGCTTTGTTCGGCGAGCTCGACGATGGCGATCACGTAGGGGACGGGGACCTCCGGGTTATACGGATGGTGGTTGACCGTGTAGGTGAACACCGTGCCCTGTCCCGAGATCGGGCGCCCGACCAGTGCGGCGCCGCACTGGCGGCATTTCCCGGCGGCGGGATGCACCCAGCGCGAGCAGTCGTCGCAATGCTCGATCAGCAGCTGTGATGTCGACTCGGCTGACACGGGGAATACAGTACACTCTATTGATTCGGTGTGCGTGCGACGGGTTCTTCTCTGACGGGCGGTGCAGATGACGTATTTCGAAAAGGACGCGATCGTGTCCGGTATCGGCATTTCCCGGATCGGCCGCCGGACCGGCATCCCGGGGCGGGACCTGACCATGGAGGCAGTCCGAAGCGCGATCGCCGACGCCGGCTTGGCGCCCGCCGACGTCGACGGCATCGCGACGTTGGGCGATACCCCGGCCGAAGAGGTCAATGCCGAACTGCGGATCGAGGCGGCCGACTGCGGCAGCGGCTTCGGCACCGGCGGACTGCTGAGCCCGGTGATGTCGGCATGCCGCGCGGTGTCCGAAAGACGCGCCCGCCATGTGGTGGTGTACCGAACCATTCAAATGCTGGGCGGCACAGTGCCGGTCAAGCAGGAGGAAAACGCGCCCGCCCCGCCGCTGGCGCGGATGTTCGAAACACCCGAGGGCGCAGAGCGACCCGCGGTCGGCGCGATGGACGATGTCAACGATCTGGTTGCGGCCCAGGCGTATTCCGCCGCGAACTGGTTGGCGCTGAACTGCCGTCGCCATATGGAGTTGTACGGAACCACCAAGGAGCAGCTGGGTTGGATCGCCCTCAACGGCAGGCGCAACGCCGCGCTGAATCCGCTTGCGGTGTACCGCGAACCGATGACGATGGCCGACTACCTAGGGGCGCGTTTGGTGTCGACGCCGTTCGGGCTGCTGGACTGCGACGTGCCCATCGACGGGTCGATCGCCGTGGTGGTGTCCAACGCGGAATACGGACCCGATTGCCCGCACCGGCCGGTGCGGGTGGAGGCGATCGGCGGATCCGACGGCGCCGGTGGCTGGTTCCACCGCGACGACTACCCGAAGATGGCGATGTCGGATGCGACCGCGCAGATGTGGTCGCGCACCGAGTTGACACCCGCCGACCTCGCGCTCGCCGAGTTGTACGACGGCTTCACCTATCTCACCCTGGCCTGGTTGGAAGCCCTGGGAATCTGCGGCGACGGCGAGGGCGGCCCGTTCGTCGAGGGCGGCGCGCGGATCGCCCGCGACGGGCAACTGCCGTTGAACACCTACGGCGGCCAGCTTTCAGCGGGGCGCATGCACGGCTACTGGGCGCTGCACGAGGGGTGTCTGCAGTTGCGCGGCGAAGCGGGTGAGCGGCAGGTGTCGCAGCGGCCCGAGGTCGGCGTGGTTTCCGTGGGCGGGGGTCCGGTCGCGGGTTGCATGCTGCTCAGCTGTTGAGACAGCTTGTGGGAGTCCAGCATTGACCTTCAGGTAGGCCCCGCGCCGCGCGCGGGAGGGACAAAGAAACTGGCTGCGACGATCGCCCGCCAGATCGAGGCGGACATCGTTCGCCGGGGCTGGCCCGTCGGAGAATCGCTGGGTTCCGAACACGCTCTGCAAGAACGTTTTGGCGTGAGCCGATCGGTACTGCGCGAGGCCGTTCGCCTCGTCGAGCACCATCGGGTGGCACGGATGCGCCGCGGTCCGGGCGGCGGGCTGCTGATCAGCGAGCCGGACGCGGGACCCGCGACTCGCGCGGTGGTCATCTATCTCGAATACCTTGGCACCACGCTCGCCGATCTACTCAACGCACGGCTGGTCCTCGAGCCGTTGGCGGCCTCGCTTTCGGCGGAGCGGATCGACGAAGCCGGCATCGAGCGGTTACGCGAGGTGCTGCGCGCGGAGGAACAGTGGCGGCCGGGTTTGCCGGCGCCGCCCGACGAATTCCATATTGCGCTGGCGGAACAGTCGAAAAACCCGGTCCTGCAACTCTTTATCGACGTGTTGATGAGGCTTACCACCCGCTACGCCCTGCGGTCACGGACCGATTCGGCGAGCGAGGCCATCGAGGCGCTCGACTACATGCACAGCGATCACGCCGAAATCGTCGCCGCGGTTACCGCCGGCGATTCCGCCCGGGCCAAGACGCTGTCCGAGCGACACGTCGAAGCGGTGACCGCCTGGCTGCAAGAGCATCACCCGGGCGACCCCGCAGGCCGGG
>NZ_JBVAXR010000005.1:82553-84341 GCF_055419445.1 Mycobacterium sp. IDUB_19
GGAGAACGCGAAAGGGCCGCAGACGTGAGCCGGCCGACGCGGATGTCCCTCGCGGCAAGTTGGCGGAGGTGCTGGCGGCCACCATCGGCGACGAGATCGGCTCTGGCGGCCGGCAGGTCGGTTCGGTCTTCGGCACCGAGAGTGCCTTACTGGAGCGCTATCGGGTGAGCCGCGCGGTGTTGCGCGAGGCGGTGCGACTACTCGAATATCACTCGGTCGCGCAGATGCGCCGCGGGCCCGGCGGTGGGCTGGTCGTCACACAGCCCCATGCGCAAGCCAGCATCGACACCATCGCGTTGTATCTGCAATTCCGGAAGCCGAGCCGCGAAGACCTGCGCTGCGTCCGGGACTCGATCGAGATCGATAACGTCGCCAAGGTCGTCAAGCGACGAGCCGAACCCGAGGTGGCGGCTTTCCTGCACACCCACCGGTCCGCACTCGACCACTCCCTGCACACCGCTGATGATGTGCGTCAGGCGACATCCGAGGAATTGCGGTTCCACATCGGACTGGCTCAGCTGGCCGGCAACGCGCTGCTGGACCTCTTCCTCCGGATCATCGTCGAGTTGTTCCGCCGACATTGGTCCAGCACCGGACAGGAGCCGCCGGCCCGCGACGACGTCGTCGCCGTCGAGCACGCGCATCTGCGGATTCTCGACGCGATCACGTCCGGCGACGACAGCTTGGCGCGCTACCGCGTTCGTCGACATCTCGACGCCGCCGCCTCGTGGTGGCTGTGACGAACGTCCTTCTAGCCGAGGCCGGTTTGTGATCGGTTTCCTGCATAGGGAAGCCACGCGCGGGGTACTGGGATGGGTAATGGGGCGCGGGGATACGTAACGGAGAGCCGGTCCGGAAGGAGAGCCAGTCCGGCAGGGGGTTGGCATTGGTGATGGAAAGCGGGAGCGCCGAAATGATCAGGGGCACGGAGAACGAGCAACACGGCTTCGTTCACTCCGCGCTCCTCTACCACTCGCAGCGGGAGTACCTGGACGCCGTGGTGCCATTCGTGCTCGAAGGTTTGGCGATGGACGAGCCGGTACTCGTCGCGGTTCCCGGCGATTACTTGGCGTGGCTCCGCGAGGCGCTGGGCGGGGAGGGTTCGACCACCGGACTGCGGCTGGTCGACATCGCCGAGGCTGGCCGCAACCCGAGCCGGTTTCTGGCGCTGGAAGGCTCCTTTGTCGAGGAGAACGCCGACCGGCGCGCCCGAATCGTCAGCCAAGTCTTCTGGCCCGAGCGCAGCGCGGATGAGTCTTTGGCCTGCATGCAGCATGAGGCGCTGGTCAACAGCGCGTTTGACGGTCGCCCGCTGACCGCGCTGTGCCTCTACGACGCGCAGCGGCTGGGCGAGGACGTGCTGGCAAGCGCCCGTGCGACGCATCCGCTGTTATGGAAGTGCGGCTCGCCGCAACACAGCGCGGACTACGCGCCGGATGACGTGCTGGCACAGTGCAATCAGCCACTACCCGCTAATCCGGGTGCCGTGACGTATATGGTCCGCAAGTCCGCGGACCTGCGGCCGGCTCGGTCGTTCGCCGTCAACTACGCCGGCTGGGTCGGGCTGTCCCAGGACGGCATCGAAGATCTGCAACTGGTGGCCACGGAGCTGGCCACCAATAGCTTGATGTACACCGACGGCGCGTGCCGGTTGGCCTTCTGGCGCGACGACGACCACCTGGTGTGCGAGGCGCGCGACAGTGGACGAATTGACGACCCGCTGGTGGGACGCCTGGATCCGGGCCCGGCCGGCCCGGCCAGCCGTGGACTGTTTCTGGTCAACGCCAT